>JAGBYM010000042.1 GCA_017628755.1 Clostridia bacterium
AACCGATGAATACACAATTAAATGGAGTATGGCAAGGCATACTGCTGCTGAATTAGGTAATTCTCATAAATTAACACTTTGTTTCGAACCCAAAGATGTTTCAGAAGCAGCATATATTTATTGCACAATAGTACAAAACAAAGAATGGCACAAATATGGAGATTATGACAGTAAGGTCACTTTATGTGTGAAGATTCTGCCTCCAATAAATAATTAATTAAGGTAAATAATTATGACCAACTTTGATTTCCTACTCCCCACCCCCGATTTTGCGTCGTTTGCAAGTGTGGCGGTGTCGGCGGAGAAGATTTTACATATTGACATTGACTCCTGTGTGCTGAACTGTCGGCGGGCGATGGAGTTTGCGGTCAAGTGGATGTATTCTGTTGACCGTGAGCTTGAAATGCCGTACAATGATACGCTTCAGGCTCTGATCGATGCGCCCGATTTCAGAAATATCATCGGATATGATATTTGGAAACGAATGGATCTCATCCGAAAAGTCGGCAACAATGCCGCGCACGGCGGTAAGAAGGTCACGCTCGAGCAGGCGGAGCTTTGTCTTGAAAATCTCTTCGTCTTCCTCGATTGCGTTGCCTATTTCTACGCACCCGAGTATACCGAGCACAAATTTGATCCCTCCCTGCTCGCGCTGACGGTCGATGAGGCACTTTCCTTCGTTCCCGATATCGACGTTGATATCAATCAACTGATCGAGGAAAACAAAACGCTCAAGGACGAGCTCACCGCTCGCCGCGCCGAGCAGCAGCAGACCTACGTCCCCAAACCGCTCGATCTCTCCGAATACAAAACGCGCAAGATCTACATCGATTTCATGCTTCAGGACGCGGGCTGGACCGAGGGTAAGGATTGGCTCAACGAAGTCGAGCTCCCCGGAATGCCCAACAAGAGCGAGGTCGGATTTGCCGATTACGTTCTCTACGGCGACGACGGCAGACCCTTGGCTGTGATCGAAGCCAAGCGCACCTGCGTTGACGTTTCCAAGGGCAGACAGCAGGCAAAGCTCTATGCCGATCTTTTGGAGCAGAAATACGGCCGCCGTCCGATCATCTTTCTCTCGAACGGCTTTGATACCCGTATTCACAACGACAAATTCTATCCCGAGCGCCGCGTGGCGTCTATCTACTCCAAGCGCGATCTTGAAAAGCTCTTCAATCTGCAAATGATGCGGACGAGCCTCAAGAACGTGATGGTGGACAGAAATATCGCGGGACGCTACTATCAGGAGGGTGCGATCAAGGCGGTTTGCGAGTCCTTTGGCAAAAAGAACCGCCGCAAGGCTCTGCTCGTTATGGCAACCGGCTCGGGCAAGACGCGAACCGTCATCGCGCTCTGCAAGGTGCTCCTCGACCACGGTTGGGTGAAGAATATCCTCTTCCTCGCCGACCGAAATTCGCTCGTTACGCAGGCGAAGCGTTCCTTCGTGAATATGCTCCCCGATCTTTCGGTGACGAATCTTTGCGAAGACAAAGAAAATTTTGACGCGCGCTGCGTGTTCTCCACCTATCAGACGATGATGAACTGCATCGACACGGTCAAGGACGAAAACGACCGCAAGCTCTATACCGTCGGTCATTTCGATCTCCTCGTGGTTGACGAGGCTCACCGTTCGATCTACAACAAATACAGAGATATTTTCAATTATTTCGACGCACCGCTGGTGGGTCTTACCGCGACGCCCAAGGATGAGATCGACAAGAATACTTATGAGATCTTCGAGCTCGAAAACGGCGTTCCGACCTATGGCTACGAGCTTGCTCAAGCCGTTACCGACGGATTCCTCGTCGATTTTATGTCGGTTGAAAGCAAGCTGAAATTCATCGAGCAAGGCATCGTTTACGATGATCTGTCGGACGCCGATAAAGAGGCATACGAGAACACTTTTGAGGACGAAAACGGTGAGCTTCCAGAGAGCATTGCATCCACCGCGCTGAACGAGTGGGTGTTCAACGAGGATACGATCCGTCAGGTGCTTCACATTCTGATGAAGGATGGACTTCGTATCGACTACGGCGAGAAGCTCGGAAAAACTATCATTTTTGCCAAGAACCACGAGCATGCCGAAAAGATCCACGAGATCTTCGGCAAGGAATATCCGCATCTGCCGGGATACACAAAGGTCATCGACAATTATATGACTTACGCGCAAAGTGCGATCGATGAGTTTTCCGATCCCAAGAAATTACCGCAGATTGCTATCTCGGTCGATATGCTTGACACCGGTATTGACGTGCCCGAGGTGCTGAATCTCGTCTTCTTCAAGAAGGTAATGAGTAAGGCGAAATTCTGGCAGATGATCGGTCGAGGCACGCGCCGCTGCGACGGTTTGATGGACGGAAAAGATAAGGACAAGTTCTATATCTTCGATTTCTGCGGAAACTTTGAGTTTTTCCGTTTTAGCCCGGGCAAACCGACCGCAAATCAGATCGCCCTGCAGGGTGCGATCTTCCGCCTCAAGGCGCAGATTGCATATAAACTGCAGGATCTCGCATATCAGACCGATGATCTGATTGCATTTCGTAAGAGTCTTGTGGATGATATGGTGCGTAAGGTGCGAGAACTTAACCGTGAGAATTTTGCGGTTCGTCAGCACTTGCGCTACGTCGAGCTTTATGCGAATGCGGAGAACTATAACGCCCTCACCTACGAGGACACGCTTTTGATGGCTGAAGAGCTTGCCCCGCTGATCACTCCCGATGCGGATGAGGCATCTGCAGTTCGTTTCGATGCTTTGATGTATGGCATTGAGCTTGCATATCTTGCGGGTAAGAAGTATTCACGCGCGCGCACCGATCTGCTCAAAAAGGTCAACGGCATTGCAAGCGTTGCGAATATTCCGGAAATAATGATGCAGTCAGAATTGATCAACAAGATTCTGCACACCGATTATCTCGAGAGAGCGGGGATCAATGAATTCGAGCATATCCGTGAGAATCTTCGTAATTTGATTAAGTACATCCCCAAACCAATAGTAAAATATATCACTAATTTTGATGACGAGATTCTTGCAACGGATTGGAACGAATCCGATCTTGATAGCGACGATCTTAAAAATTACAAGGCAAAGGCAGAATTCTACATTCGTCAGCATCAGGATGAAGCGGCAATTGCCAAGCTCAAGACAAACGTGCCGCTGAATGCGGACGATGTGAAAGCTTTGGAGCGCATTCTGTGGAGCGAGGTAGGCAGCAAAAAGGATTATGATGCCGAGTACGGCGAAAAACCTCTCGGCGAGTTTGTTCGTGAGATCGTTGGCCTCGATATGTCTGTGGCGAAAGCTGCTTTTGCGGATTATCTTAACAGCGTTAATCTTGATTCGAGACAGATATATTTTGTAAACCAAATCATCGAGTATATTGTTCGAAATGGTGTCATGAAGGATATGTCCGTACTTCAGGAACCGCCGTTTACCGATAAGGGTAGCATCGTCGAGGTGTTTACCGATGTCTCCGTGTGGATTGGAATTAAAAGAATTATCGATCAGATCAATGCAAATGCGGCTGCATAAATAGGTTTTTCGGTATAATAAGTAAACAATTAATTGATTGAACTTTTAATTTCCCTCTTATATTTATAATAACTATTTCTAGAGCATCCACACAGCTTAATCACATCGGGATCGTCGAGGCTACCGCCAAAGTCTTTGGAATGTTTTTGAATAATAGCCTTACACTCGATAGATTTCTTGGTTGTGAGGCTCGTACCTTTAGGGAGTACTATATGGGCTCCCTTGCTTTTTGCTTCTCGCATACCTTGACTAATGCGAGTGTGTAGATCGTTGACCTCTTTTTCGGATTGCTCAAAAGCTGCTTTGATCTGTTCCTCGGCAAGAGCCATAAGGAAGTTATTTATGAGCTGAACGTTGCCTTTAAAGAAATCATCCACGGCTTGATTGCCGGTTTCTATGTTGATACTCAACAAGTTGTTCTTGGAATTCTCATAAACCGATGTGTTAATTAGAGGCTCGTTCAAGAAGATGAGTGAGATCCCTAGCTCATAGAGCTTCTTGTAGTCTTCGAAGCCTTCGGTAGCATTTCTGGACATTCTGGAAACCGAGTCGAAGACGATGGTATCACCGGCTTGAACCAAGTTAATGAGCTTCTCCCATACAGGCCTCGATTGAGTAGTACCTGTGAAGTGCTCTCTAAAGATCTGAGCTTTAGGATAAAGACTCAGAATATTTGTAATCTGACGCTCAAGCTTTTGATGTGGTGTTGAAACACGTGCATAACCGTAAATCATATGTGCCTCCAGTATTAGAAGTAGCTTTAGTTTCTTTCGATGCTATAATTATGCCGTGTTTTAGGTGTTTTGTAAGCCCTTTTTGAGCAAAATTAGTACAATGTTTGCAAAGGTCAGATTTGGTACTGAAAAATCGTTGAACGTTTTATTGTATTATATTTTGAAAGGATAGGTGGGCTTATTATATTTATAAAATTCTAGTGCCCGCTTATGATTTAAAATGAAAAACAAATTAGACAAGATGTTCGAGAGTGATTTTGTAAGAGTTCCCAGACCGTTTATCAGAAAGTTCAACTTAAACACCGCTGTGATGTTATCCGAGATCTATTCTGAATATACATATTGGAAAGATCGAAACGAGCTTCAGCAGGGTGGATGGTTCTATAGTACTGTTGAGAATATGGGTTATAACACCGGATTAAGTAAGCATCAGCAACTTGTGGCTTGTAAAGAGCTTGAGGACTATGGAATAATCAA
>JAGBYM010000043.1 GCA_017628755.1 Clostridia bacterium
CCGGTCACGGGATCGGTGATCTCGCGGGTTTCCTTACCGTCAACGTTCTCGCCGGGGAATACCTCACGCCACATATTCGCCATCTTCATGCACTCGAGAATGTCCTTCTCGTTTGCGCCGTCGAATACGGGGGTCATGATCTTCCAGCCGAGCTTACGAGCGGCGATTCCGAGGTGTACCTCAAGAACCTGACCGATGTTCATTCGGGAAGGAACGCCCAGAGGGTTAAGAACGATATCAAGAGGAGTTCCGTCGGGAAGGAAGGGCATATCCTCGGGAGGAAGGATGCGCGATACGACACCCTTGTTACCGTGACGACCTGCCATCTTGTCACCTACGGAGATCTTTCTCTTCTGTGCGATATAAACGTGAACTACCTTGTTTACGCCGGTGGGAAGCTCGTCTCCCTGCTCGTGAGAGAATACGCGTACGTCAACGACGATACCCGATTCACCGTGGGGCAGACGGAGAGAGGTGTCTCTGGTCTCGCGGGTCTTCTCGCCGAAGATCGCGCGGAGGAGTCTTTCTTCTGCGGTAAGGTCGGTCTCTCCCTTAGGAGTGATCTTACCTACAAGGATATCGCCGGCATGAACCTCGGTACCCTTCTTAACGACACCGTATGCGTCAAGGTTGCGGAGAGCATCCTCGCCCACGTTCTGGATCTCACGGGTGATCTCCTCGGAACCGAGCTTGGTGTCTCTTGCTTCGTGTGTATAAACTTCGATATGAAGCGAAGTGTAAACGTCATTTCTTACGAGATTTTCGTTGAGAAGAACCGCGTCCTCGTAGTTATAACCTTCCCAGGTCATAAATCCGATAAGAGCGTTCTTACCGAGAGCGATCTCACCCTTGGAGGTTGCGGGACCGTCTGCGATAACCTGACCCTTCTCTACTCTCTCGCCGAAGGAAACCAGAGGTCTCTGGTTGCAGCATGTACCCTGGTTGGTACGCTTAAACTTGATAAGATCGTAGGTATCCTTGCGTCCGTCATCGGTGCGGATAACGATCTTTGCGGTCTCAACGTACTCTACAACGCCCGCGTTCTTTGCAAGAACAACGACGCCGGAGTCACGTGCTACCTTATATTCCATACCGGTACCGACAATGGGTGAATCGGTAACCATAAGCGGAACTGCCTGCTTCTGCATGTTCGATCCCATAAGAGCACGGGAGTTATCGTCGTTCTCAAGGAAGGGGATCATTGCGGTAGCTGCAGATACTACCATCTTGGGGGATACGTCCATGAAGTCGATCTCATCGACGGAAACTTCGCGGAACTCATTCTTATCGCGGGCGGTAACGGTGTTGTTGATGAAGCAACCGTTCTCGTCGAGAGGCTCGTTAGCCTGCGCGATGATGTAATTATCCTCAACGTCAGCGGTCATATAAACAACCTCGTCGGTTACGCGACGGGTAGCGCGGTCTACCTTACGGTAGGGAGCCTCGATGAAGCCGTACTCGCTGATGCGCGCATAAGTTGCGAGATAGGAGATAAGACCGATGTTAGGACCTTCGGGAGTCTCGATGGGACACATTCTACCGTAGTGAGTATAGTGTACGTCACGGACGTCGAAGGAAGCACGGTCACGGGAAAGACCGCCGGGACCGAGTGCCGAAAGACGGCGCTTGTGAGTCAGCTCGGAAAGGGGGTTAGCCTGATCCATGAACTGAGAAAGCTGGGAAGAACCGAAGAACTCGCGGATAACGGTTGCAACGGGTCTGATGTTGATAAGAGCCTGAGGAGTCAGCTTCTCGTTATCCTGAGTGGTCATTCTCTCGCGGATGATCTTTTCCATACGGGAGAAGCCGATACGGATCTGGTTCTGAAGCTGCTCGCCTACCGAACGGATACGGCGGTTGCCGAGATGGTCGATATCGTCGGTGGTACCAACATCGTGAGCGAGGTTAAGCAGGTAGTTGATGGTTGCAAAAATATCCTCGCGGGTGATGTGCTTGGGACAGAGCTCGTTAATACGCGCACGGCATGCAGCCTTGATAGCGTCGAGGTCGCCGCCGCACTCTTCCATAATAGAAAGAAGAACGGGAGTGGAAACCTTCTCGCGTACGCCGCAATCGAGAAGCTTGTCGCCAACGATCTTTTCGGGCCAGCAGGTGTGGTTCGAGAAGACCTTGATAACTTCGCCGTTGTCAAGAGAGATCTGAACCTCGTTTACAGCCGCGTATTCGATCTCGAGAGCTTCCTCGGGAGTGATAACGTGGCCTGCCTCAAAGAGGACTTCTCCGCTGATCTCGCTCACTACGTCAGCTGCGAGGCGGCGGTTTGCGATTCTTTCGGAGATAGCAAGCTTCTTATCGAACTTGTAGCGTCCAACGGGAGCAATGTCGTATCTCTTGGAATCGAAGAAGAAATTATTGATAAGTGTGAGAGCTGCGTCAACCTGGATAGGCTCACCGGGACGAAGCTTGCGGAAGATCTCGCGGAGAGACTCGATAGACGCACTCGAGCGGCGGTTGATGGCGGAAGCCTCGGACTCGTCCTTCTCGAGGGTTGCGCGGAGACGGATATCGTCGCCGAACATATTGAAAATATCCTCTGCGCTCTCAATGCCGGCGATCATGTTGCCGGTCTCGGGATCGAGAGAAAGTCCGAGCGCGCGGATGAACATGGTAAGGGGCAGCTTACGGTTCTTATCTATTCTTACGTAGATAACGTTGTTGCTGTCAACCTCGTACTCAAGCCATGCGCCGCGGTAGGGGATGATCTGTGCAGTAAAGGTCTTCTTTCCCGCCTTATCGATGTCGGATGCGTAGTACATACCCGGCGAACGGATAATCTGCGAGACGATGACACGCTCAGCACCGTTGATAACGAAGGTGCCATTTTCGGTCATGATCGGGAAGTCACCCATATAAATATCGGTCTGCTTGACTTCTCCCGTCTGCTTGTTATTGAGACGAACGTTTACCTTCAGGGGAGCGGCGTAGTTAACGTCTCTTTCCTTACATTCCTCAACGGGATATTTGGGCTTGGAATCTATCGAATAGGAAACGAATTCGATAGAAAGATTTCCGCTGTAGTCGACGATAGGCGATACGTCGCGGAGAACCTCAGCAAGTCCCTCCTCAAGGAACCACTTAAAGGAATTGGTCTGAATCTCAATAAGATTCGGGATTTCGAGTGTAGTGCGGGTTTTGGAAAAGGATTTTCTTAAATTCTTTCCGAGCACCTGGTCTGTTACATTGACCATAAATTCAATCACTCCATTCAAGTATTTTTCGCTTTTTTACATCTTTTCGGAATTTTGTCGGATTTTGCGGTAATATTAATTTTTTCATACAAAATTAATATATATACCTCAGTTCCGAAACAATCTCGACCCATTTTTAGACATATTAAGCGATTATAATGCAGTTTAATATTATACACCATATTTCGCTATTTGTCAATACCAAAATTAAAAAAAGTTCCTTTTTTGAATAAATATTTTTTCGGGTCCTCGCTAACGATGTATAAAAGCCGAAACGCCGTGCATAGAATCTATTTTAAAAGAAGGAGGAAAAACATATGATAAACAAAGAACAGGCGGGCAGACGAGGGCCCGATTGGATACGCGCCGCATCAATGATATTCTGTATTCTTGCCGGAGCAGCGGCGGCTTATATCGCATTCAGATATTTATTCGCAATTCTCTTACCGCTGATAATCGGAGCTGCAGTTGGCGCGCTGGCTTCGGCAGTCGCAAAGAAACTTTCAAAATATACAAGAGCCTCGCGGAAGGTTCTCTCATTCTCGGTATTGATTATTCTTCTCTCCTCGCTGGGTGCGGCACTTTTCTTTGCGGTCAGAAGACTCGTCACGGAGCTTGGAAAGCTCGCGGAGGGCATCGGAGAAAACGGAGGCGTCATCGGTGACTTCTTCGAGAAAGCAACTTCGCTGATCTCAAAACTCGGAGAAAAGCTCGCATCGCGCCTGCCGGGAAGTGAAGTTGAAACCGTCGAAAAGATAAACGGATATATTGAAGGGCTTCTCGGTAACGCGCTTTCGTCTATTGGAGGTGCAGTTCCCGGTATACTTACCTCTATTCTCGGCTCTCTTCCCAATATACTGCTCGGAGCGGTTGCCGCAGTTATCGTGGCATTTTATTTTACCCTCGACAGTGCGCGGATCAAAAGCGGAATAATAAGTATACTTCCCGCACCTGCGGAGCGTTTCCTTTCGCATATAAAAAAAGAAGCGGCAGTAGCCGCTATCGGCTATCTGCGCTCCTATTCATTGATCCTTCTTATTACCTTCGCCGAGATCTTTTTCGGACTCAGCGTACTGGGTGTCGAGTATTCATTCATAATTGCCGCTATCAGTGCGGCGGTTGACATTCTTCCGATACTCGGTGTCGGAATAGTACTGATCCCGTGGGCACTTTTCAGCCTTATGACGCGCAACCTTTTTCTCGGAATCGGTCTTATTATATTATATGTAATAATCGTCATAGTCCGCCAGTTCATCGAACCGAAGATAGTGGGCGAAAGTCTCGGCTTGCATCCGCTGATCACGCTTGCCGCGTTCTATCTCGGATACCGTCTTTTCGGCTTCGCGGGAATACTGATCGCACCGATAACACTCGTGCTGTGGAGAGGATTCAAAGCCTACTCCGCAAGCGACGAGGTCAAGAACGCTTAACGTCCGTCTTGAAAACGAGAGCTGAAGCTGCTACAAGAACGAAGCCGTAGATCAGAACGGACGATACGGTAAGTGTGCCTGCCATAAGAGCAGATACGTAGAAGAAGATACCGGTGATTACAGCCGCGCCGCAAATGAAGCGGCAAACAGTGTTAACCACGGCGCTCTCAAAAAAGGCAATTATAAGACAGAAGAACGAAACAAGTCTTTCGCCGAAAGCTTCATTATATATATTGTTTTCTCTGCCGGTATTGCGGTTATAGTTTCTATCAATTACGTTATTCATTTTATACCTCCGAATATTTAAATTCCGTTTTCGGAATCTTTCTGACATTATTATACCACATCCGATTGCATTTGTCAATATATTTTTATCATTTTTGGAAAAATTTTATTTTTTCTCTTTACAAATCGGAATTTTTGTGATATAATAAGTCCAGAATAGGAATTAAGGAGATTCAAAATGAGTTTTGAATACATTGAAAGAATAAAACAGATTAAAAGCGAGAAGAAGATCACCAACGAGGAGCTTGCAAGGCTCAGCGGAATTCCGCTTGGAACCCTCTCAAAATTGCTCGCGGGTCTTTCGGATTCGGTCAAGCTTTCCAACATGATCGCGATATGCGAGGCACTCGGATGCTCGATCGACTACATCGTCAGCGGCATTCCGGAGAACACCAACAACTTCACTCTTGACGGAAACGAGATCAGGCTGATCGAGGAATACCGCCGCCTTGACACGCACGGCAAGGAGCTTCTTATGCTCATTGCGGGTAAGGAACGCGAGCGCGTTTCAAGCACCGAATATCCGCAAACAATACCCGCGGCTCCCGTCTTCAAGCGAGAGACTCCCGTGGTCACAGCTCCCATTGCAAGCAGATACAAGCAGAGCGGCGCGGGCAGAGTCACCAAGAGATCCATCCCGCTTTACGATCTTCCCGTCTCCGCCGGTATTGGTGAATATCTTGACGGCGACGCCGCGGAAAGCGTCAGCATAACGGTCAGCGAATCGACCGCGGGCGCGGACTTTGCACTCCGCATCAGCGGCAACAGTATGGAACCGAAATATCACGACGGCGACGTTATTCTCGTTCAAAACTCGGAAGGCGTCGAGGTTGGAGAAGCCGGTATCTTCGTGCTTGACGGTGCGGGCTATTTCAAGGTCTACGGCGGCGACTGCTTGATCTCTCTCAACCCCGAATACGGCAGAATCATGCTCAAGGATTTTGAAGCCGTATCCTGCATCGGTAAGGTACTGGGAAGACTTAAAAAGAGATAATAAAATAAAATTGCTCCTGTCGGCTTTCGCCGACAGGAGCTTTTGTATTAACCGAAGATCTTAAGCGCGGGCATTCCGTTCTTCATAGTCCATACGTCGGTGAAGTTAAAGCCTTCGTAATAATCGGCTTTTTCCTTGCCCTCAGGGGTGTAGCAGCAAATAGAGCCTACACGCATTCCCGCGTCGCGGTACATTTGCTCGATGGCGGTGATATCGCCTATCTTGTCAACCATATATTGATGTTCAAGCTTTTCAAATCTTGTAGCAAACGGTGTCATCTGCCAGAAAACATCAAAGCTGAGAGTTCCGTTGCCGTCAACAAAGAATATTTCCTCAACCTCTTGTATATCCGCATGTCGGGGATCCTGAAGAATTTCTATATCTTTTTCCGTATAAAAAGATATCAACTTGATCTTTTCAAATGTTCTGCACTCTTTTCTTTCCGCAATATTACCGTCGAAATTATAATAATCGCCTTCCATATGATCGTTTATGAGTGAACGAAAAACATTGTCAGGTATAAGGTACGGAACCAAGCATGCTTTGCCGAGTATACCTCTGCTTCTGAAAACATCGCCCTCGATATTCATGGTTGCAGTAGAATAAGAGCTTACCGCAGAACCTCCGTAACCTGCTATCATACCGACAGAAAGAGTGGAATAGTTAATACTCTCACTTCCTTCGCCCGAAGCGTTGAGCGCTCCGCCTGTATAACAGCTGTCAATGGCAAACACTTCTCCGCAGAGAAGTCCGGCGGATATGCTGTAAATCGTCGTCGCTCTTTGGTAACCCTCGGACAACTCTCGTGCAGTACTTTTCATATAATCGAATACATCTTCTACCTTAACATTGGGAAGCTTGGCATATTCCTCAACTTCGGAGGTATCGGCATTAATCGTCAGCGTCGAATCTTTGACATAGCAAGCACTGATATATCCAACCTGGCCTGCGATCACGCCGACCGCCGTATAATCGGCATCGGAAACCGTTACGGTCGCGTTTTCAACACCAAGACCTGTTATGGTCGCATTGCCCGCATTTCCGAAGAATCCGATCGCATTGATATACTGCAGATCGTATGAATCATAATACTGAACGTCAGCATGGCTATCATCAAATCTTCCGTCAATGCCAAACATTGAGTAAGCAGGAAGGGTGTATGCATCAATTATGCGCTTGCTTGCGGAATTATAGCTATCCATCGCCGCCTGCCATCTTTCCTTCATCTCTTCACCACTCACAGTCTCCCAGATCGCCGCACCCGAAGCGGTGATAGTAAAATTCGAGATAACGTGACCGTTACCGTTGAACTTACCGTCAAACGGATCGATATGATCCCCTATGGGTGTATGCTCCTTGCCGCCGAGGTCGATATCCGACATGAGGATAAAATTTCCGTCAGGGTCACGGCGGATAAGATCGAGATCTTCCGCATTGTAAATACCGACATAGCCCTCGGGAACTTCAGTGAGTCTGCCTGATTCGCGGGTAAAGGGGAAGGTCAGCCATTGCCACACGGCGGGCGATGCGGCAACCGTGCTGATCATGACAATCGCAAGTGATGCCGCTATAAGCGACACCCAAAGCTTACGCTTTTTAAATTTTCTTATTTTATTTGTTTCCTTTGAACCCACGATCGAGGCAAGCTTTGCTTCAAGCTCCTCCTTGGTCAGTTTACCCTCGGTTGCTTCGATTTTATCGACGCACTCGCGGACAAGCTTCATATCCGGGTTCTGCGATTCCGCTTCGGCTTCGATTATCTTGCCGAGAAGCTTATTCTTTTCTTTTGAGTTTTTCATATATTTGCTCCTTTCACAGGCGGTGAGTTTTGGATTGCCGGCCGGCGTTTCGCCTTCACCATATAAACGAAATTTGAGAGGATTATTTTCATTTTCAGAAAATATTTTTAAGTATTTCGCCAAGCTTCGTCCGCAATCGGTACCAAGCCGTCAGCGTTCCCGCGCGGGTCATTCCGAGAAGTTCTGCCGTTTTATCAATGCCAAGCGACTGCTCGACCATTGCGGTGAATATCTCGTTTTCGCGCTTACCGAGCCTTGATCGTATCTCGGTTATGTATGCACGGTAGGACTCATCCTCCACAGCGCCGTCGATATCGGGAATACCGTGAATCTCCTCGTTATATTCGACCACGTCCTCTGCGCGTTTTCGTTTACGGTATTCGTCGATAAATAGCGACTTTACGCGCAGGCAAAGCCATGAAAAGATCGAGTGCGGCAGTGAATTTTTAAAATTATCCCATTGTTCCCACAAATCGGTAAATGCCTGCGAAACATAATCATCGGCATCATAACCTTCAATCTCAAAGCGTGCTATGCAATATGCTCGGACAAGGGGATAGTATTCTATAAAAAATGCAGAGAAATCTATTTTTTTCATTATCTTTCCTCCTTTTTCGGTCAACATATAAACGAATAAATTGTCAATTATTTTCACCCACAGCGTCACATTTACATTTTGTTTACATATGACATTCAGCTCATGATTATTATATCACAAAAAATCATCCTGTGCGGATTCTGGTATAATTTAATCGTTTTTTGGGATAATTAATATATTTTCATATAAAAAGCGGGATCGGCATGTTTCACCGATCCCGTTTTATCTGTCATAAAAGCTCTCCGTGCCGTAGTCAGATTTACCGCAAAAAGAAAACAGAGTCATTATAATGATTTTGACGTCAAGGAAAAACGATACTTTTTCCGAATATTCGACATCAAGCTCGAATCTCTTTTTCCAAGGGAGCGAGTTGCGTCCGCTTATCTGTGCAAGTCCCGTAAGTCCCGGGCGGACATTGTGACGCACTTTTTCGTCTTCAGTATAATGAGGAAGAAATTCTGCAAGCTGTGGGCGTGGACCCACAAACGACATCTCACCACGCAGGATGTTGACTAGCTGAGGAAGTTCGTCGATGCTCGTTCTGCGCAAGAATCTTCCGAAGCGCGTAAGTCTTTCCGTATCGGGCAACACTTCTCCGTCATCGCCACGCTTATCGATCATCGTACGGAATTTGAATATCATAAATTCGCATCCACCAAGACCGCCGCGCGCCTGTCTGAATATCACGGGAGACCCTAGACCGATTCGCACCGCAAGCGCCGTGAGCAGAAACACCGGAGACAGCAAAAAGAGGAAAATACACGCGAAAACCACGTCAAAGAATCTTTTGACGTATCTTCCGTATATTCTCCTCTTTTCTCTTTTCATATTATTATTCCTTTGAAAGCTCCAGCGCAAGTCTGAGCGCACCGTAGATCTGCTCTTTTTCGGGGTAGACGATTCTTACGCGATCATCGGGAAGCGCAAGCAGACGTGATTTCATATAAGAATTGTAAATCAAACCACCGCCGACAACACAATCGAATTTTTCACCGATCAGCTCATAAGCGCGGTCGATGAATCCCTTGATACCGTCCATTGCCGAATCGACGATTTGGGAAGCAACCGCGTCACCGGCCTCGCATGCGCGGAGAACCTCGGGAGCGAATCCGGCGATAAAGGTTTTGCCCTCGGCGTAGATCTTTTTAATTGCATGTTCGGGTTTCATACCAAGATAGGCTTCGGCACGTGCGTAAAGCTCGGTAGCCTCGCCTCTGCCGTCGTGGTAACGGAGCGCGGCTTCAAGGCCGTCACGCCCAACGGAATATGCGCCTCCGAAGGAATCGAGAAGGTATCCCCAACCGCCTATACGGTGAAGCACACCGTCTTTGCGTGCGAAGCAGACTCCGCCTGTTCCGCAGATGATAACAGCGGCATCGCGGGAGGTATCACCGCCAAGGAGAGCGAAAAGATTATAAATATCGCTTGCGACCTTAATCTTCGCATCGGGACAAGCTTCGGACACGGCACGGCGCAATACGGCTTCATTTCCGATAGCACCCGAGATTCCCGCGTAAACGCTGTCGATCCAGCCTTCCTCTGCATCTGCGAGCTCTCGGATTATTCTCGATATCGTATTCGCCGCCTGTTTTTCGCCGACGTCATTGGGGTTCGAAGGTCCGCCTACCTTATAGTTAAGTATCTCGCCGTGCATATCGGCAAGCACGCCGACTGTCTTGGTTCCTCCGCCGTCAATGGCAATAATAAACTTCTTCATTTTATTTCTCCGTTCTCCATGGGAACTAACTTTGCTTTTTCTAATTATACCACAAATTGCGCCGTCAATCAATCTTTTTTTGAAATTATGCAAAGAAAAATGGCTGTTATTTGCCAAAAAGCAACCAACAGCCATTTTAAATCATTTATTATTCAAGCGAACCGGAGGCTACGAGGTCTGCGCCTGTGCCCATAAAGTTCTCTACGATCACGTCGCCGGGAACAAGCTTGCCCGAAACGGTGATCTTCTTGATCTCTTCCATAGCTTCCATCTGAAGTTCCTTCGCGATGGGAGCGGAGGTTCTTACAGCTACGAGCGGAACAGATGCGCCCTCGGTCTTTACCGAAGATGTAAGAATACGGACGGGATGAACGAATTCGTTCTCGGCGTATTTCTTACCGCGAGGGCACTTGAAGCCTTCACAGCTTGCGATCTCGCCCTTCTCGGGGTCGCCGCTTACCTTGATGATACAGCCCTGGGGGCAGGTGATACAAATAATATCCTTGGTTATCATAACTCGTTCTCCTTCCTTAAATTACTTCAATCTTGATTGCGGAAACGCCCTGCATCTGCTCGGGAGTTACCTCAACGTGCTCCATCTCACCGGGATTGATCTTGATGAGCTTCTTGGAGTAGATCTCCTTATCGTCAGCATAAACCTTCATGGTTACGCCGAGCTTGGGAGCGCCTGCACGGAAGAAGAGCTTCGCAGGAGCATCGGGACAGATTCTCTGAGGACAGATGTAACGAACGTTGTTGCCGGTAACGGAAGGAATCTCGGTTGCCTTGGGAAGAGTACCGAGCGCGTACTGCGCTGCGTACTTACCTGCGCGGAGAGACTCGTCGGTTACGTTATCAACGAGGTCGTTAACGTGTACTACGTTACCGCAAGCAAAGATGTTCTCGTTGCTTGTCTGCATGAACTGGTTAACCTCAGGACCGTTGGTGATGGGGTTGATCTTGATGCCAGCCTCACGGGTAAGCTCGTTTTCAGGGATGAGACCGCAGGAAAGAAGGAGAGTATCGCACTCGTAGAGAGTCTCGGTACCTGCGATGGGCTGCTTGGTTGCGGGATCTACCTCTGCAATTACAACGCCCTCAACTCTCTTGTGACCCTTGATCTCAACGATGGTGTGGGAAAGAAGAAGCGGGATGCCGAAGTCGTCAAGGCACTGTACGCGGTTACGGGTAAGACCTGCGGTGTAATCCATGATCTCTGCAACTGCGAGAACCTTTGCGCCCTCGAGAGTCATACGACGAGCCATGATCATACCGATGTCACCGGAACCGAGGATAACTACCTTCTTACCAACCATCATATTCTGACGGTTAACGAGACGCTGTGCTGCGCCTGCG
>JAGBYM010000044.1 GCA_017628755.1 Clostridia bacterium
AGAAGACTTGAAACCACCTTGTCATTCGCTCCGCGAATGACAAAGGGTTTGCGCGCAATCACCAAATTGAATTATTATACCAAATAAAGCGCGCACATGGGTGGTTACAAGTCCCACCTCCGCCTCGTGGTCTCCGGGTTATGAGACCGGCGAGCGTAGCTCGTTGGGTAGCGCCGCAAAAAACATCACGGTGTGATGTTTTTTGCAAGCGAAACCGCCAAATCAACGAGAAATGAATGTCAAGCTGTGCTTGGCGTTCGTTTCGACTATGATTTGGTGGTGGGCTGTGTTTGCGCTTGCTGAGTTAAAGTGACAAAAAATTTGCGCGCGACCGCCGAATTGAATTATTGCACCCAATAAAGCGCGCAAATGGGTGGTTACAAGTCCCACCTTGATACAATTTCTACCCGTACTTTTGTTTTCGCAATTTTATATTTTTGGTTGAAAAGCCACGGTGTTTATGCTATAATTAATACAACACCACATAAAACGGGAGATGCTGTATGGATAGATCTTATTTTTTCAAGAATGCTGCGTGGGTAGGAAAATCCGAGAGAACTCCGAAAACGTTTTCAGTCCTTCGCGGCCGCTTCAATGTTGATTCTTTCGAAAAAGTCACCATCAACGTTCTGGGACTTGGCTTTTTTAAGTGTTACATTAACGGCAAGTGCGTAAATCCGGATACCTTTTTGCCCCTTTCCTCCGATTTTGAAGCTACGTGCGACCCTAAGGACGAGGTGCTTTCGGGACACAGAATATACGTTCCGAGCTTTGATATAACTCCTTTTGTTATCCCCGGAGAAAACGTCATAGCCATTCATTTTGGCGGCGGATGGTACACTCACCGTTCGCGTGTCTTCGGACTTCCGAAAGCAATTTACTGTATTCTTGCCGAAAGATCTGACGGTGAGCGGAGCTTTTTCGTTTCGGACGAATCCTGCCGCATCGCTGACAGCTATGTTTCGGACTATGATTTCGTGAAATACGAGAGCCACGACTATACTTTATCTGCCGATCTCTTCAAACCCGACTTTGATGACGGCGATTGGGAAAACGCGATCCTTACCGAGGCTCCTGATACCGACTATTTGTCGACCGATTGCCCTGCCGATGCGCTTATTCGCGAGCTTCCCGTAAAGGTTGTTGGCAAGAGTGAAAACGGGATCATTTACGATTGCGGCGAAAACACGACGGGATATCCCGTTCTCGAATTGCGCGCAAAGAAGGGCGAGAGTGTAAACGTGCGTTTTTCCGAGGATCTGGCGGCGGACGGCACTCTTGACCCAAGGCACGTGCACGGTCAGAATTATACCGTGATCTCCGACGGTTGCAACGGTACCGTTCAGCCGGACTTTACTTGGTTTTGCTTCCGATATTTTGAGGTGACGGGAGATGCTGTTCCGAAATGCGTAAAGGTTATCCATGCCGATATTGCGCCCGCCTCCACCTTTGAATGCGATAATGAAACGATAAATTGGACCTATAATACCTTTATCCATACGATGCTCTGCAATATGCACACGGGTCACCCATCGGATTGCCCGCACCTTGAGCGCCGAGGCTATACCGGAGACGGACAGCTTACCTGTCACGCAGCCCTCTCGGTGCTTGACGCAAGAAGTTTTTACGAAAAATGGCTTTGCGACATCGGGGATTGTCAGGATACCTTAAGCGGACATATTCAGTACACCGCTCCGTATATAAGAAGCGGCGGAGGCCCCGGTGGTTGGGGATGCGCTATCGTTGAGGTTCCGTATCAGCTTTATCGGCATTACGGAGATGCCGAAGTTCTTTACAAATACTACGGCAATATGAGGCGCTATATTGACTACCTTGAAGCTCATTCGGAATTCGGACTTGTAACAAGCGACAAGGCGGGTGAATGGTGTCTTGGTGATTGGTGCGGACCCAACATACTTTATCCCGATAGGGATATCACCTCGCATAATCAGCAGGTCATTATTCCCGCACCGTTCGTTAACACCTACTTTATGGTGAAATCGCTTGAAACGATGCGCGAGATCGCTCTTATCATCGGTAAGGACAGCGATGCCGCGGAGTATGATGAGAAGATCGCAACCCGCAAAAAAGCTATTCAAGCCGCGTATTTCAATACCTTTGACGGTAATTTCGTTATGAACGTTCAGGGTGCAAATTCCTTTGCGGTGGATCTTGGCCTCGGAAATTCAACTACGTATGCAAATATGGTAGCCTACTATAAAAAGCTCGGGTATTTTGACACGGGAATCTTTGCGACCGACGTGCTTATCCGCACACTGTTCGAGCACGGCGACGCAGAGCTTGCGGTGGATATTCTAACAAACAACGGCTCTCAAGGCTTCGAGCATTGGCGGCAGAATGGCGCAACCACCTTCCATGAATATTGGGATAGCAATCGCAGCCGCTCTCATTGCCATCCGATGTTCGGTGCACCCGTGGCATATTTCTTCGAATATCTTCTCGGAATAAAGCAGACGAAGGAGTCGGCAGGCTATGAGGAGATGATCATAAGCCCGCTGGCGATTTCAAGATTCAACAGAATGTCGGGAAGCATGGAAACGCCTCGCGGCAGAGTCTCGGTCAGCTATGAAAGAGAAGACGGTGGGGTGAGATTCGCTATCAATATACCTCGACGTTCGAAGGCGATCTTGCGCGTTTTTGGTGCCGATTATGCACTCACCGAGGGAGAAAACGAGATTTTTGTTACAGAATAACTTATATGGTCAGATCCTATTGACTTTTATGAACTCGTGTTATATAATTGATATATCAAATCTTTGAAAAATAAACAAGGAGAACTAAAATGGCAAAAATTCTTATTTGTCCTAACAAATACGTTCAGGGCGCAGGCGAAATGAGCAAGATCGCAGACTACGCTAAGGCTTACGGCAAGAAGGCTCTCGTTGTGATCACCGCTTCGGGTTACAAGAGAATCGGTGCAACCCTTGAAGCAAGCTTCGGCGGAAGCGAGGTTGGCGTAATTTACGACTACTTCAACGGCGAGTGCTCCTGGAACGAGATCAACAGACTTATCGAAGTTATGAAGGCTAACGGCTGTGATATGGTTATCGGTATCGGCGGCGGTAAGATCCTTGACACCTCCAAGGCAGTTGCGCACGCTTGCAAGACTCCCGTTATCATCTGTCCCAC
>JAGBYM010000045.1 GCA_017628755.1 Clostridia bacterium
GATCGCGCTTGCCGATCAGCTTAACGCCAGCATCGCGGTTTACGACCTGGCATCGGGCGAGGCTGTGCTGAAATATGAATTCAAGCCCAAAACTTCAAACGGCTTTTCGCTTGAAGGCTACGGCAACCGCGTTGACGAAGCTCGTCTGCGCTACAGCGAAAAGTGGGGCACTTACATCATGATGTTCACATCGTCCTCGGGTTACGTCGGAGTTGCATCCTATCCCGAGGAAAAATGCCTCTTTGAAGCCGAGCTCAAGGGAACCTCTCCCCACTCGATCGAATATCTCCCGAACGGTCTGATCGCAGTTGCCTCCTCGGGCGGAAACGATACCTCAAAGGGATTTATCCGAGTTTATTCAACTGAAAGCAAGACCGGCAACAGATACGCCGAAGCCAAGCTCACAAGTGCGCATGCCGTCCTCTGGGACGAGACACGCGAGATCCTCTGGGCTATGGGAAGCACCGAGATCGTGGCTTATGAGATCGGCTCCGATCCCGCATCCCCTTCAATGACAAAAATCGCCTCCTACGGCTGTAACGATATGAAGGGCGGCCACGATCTTTCCGCCATCTGCGGCAACGATGATCAGGTCTGGGTCGGCGGCAGTATCATCCGTATTTTTGACAAGACCACGGGCATGCTGATAGACAATTACGCGGGTGCGTCGCAAGTCAACGCGGGAAGCGTCAAGTGCATCTGCTCCTTCCCCGACGGCACAGCGGCGCGCACCGTCGCAACCGGCGTTTACGCTTCACACAACACCGACCGCTTCAAGCTCTTCGAGTTCAGCGAAAGCATCGCAAACTCTAAGGAGTTCGTCTTCGAGGGCAGAGCCTTCTATAAGGCGCGCGCTTTTCTGGCGGCGTACAATTAATAGGTGAAAAAATGAACATCCAAGGCTTTAACAAACTTACTCTGCTTGATTATCCGGGACTTACCGCCTGTACCGTTTTCACTGGCGGCTGCGACCTGCGCTGTCCCTTCTGCCACAATTCCCCGCTCGTTCTCGACCCGAGAGGAACAGACGGCTACACAGTTGACGAAGTTCTTACACATCTGAAAAAACGCAAGGGCATCCTTGACGGCATTTGTGTCAGCGGCGGCGAGCCGATCCTTCAGCCCGACCTCGAGGACTTTCTCCGCAAGATCCGCGAGATCGGCGACTACAAGATCAAGCTTGACACCAACGGCACGCATCCCGAAAGACTCGCAAGCATCATTTCCGAGGGACTTTGCGACAAAGTCGCGATGGATATCAAAAATTCGCCCGAAAAATACGCGCAGACCGTCGGCGTCCGCAACTTTGACGTCGAGCTCATCCGCGCATCGCTGTCATTTTTGATGCTTTCGGGCATTGACTACGAGCTACGCACCACTCTCGTCCGCGAGTTCCACGACGCCGATTCCATGCACGGTATCGCGGAATTCATCAAGGGGGCAAAGGCTTATTACCTCCAGAATTTCGTCGATTCGGGCGCCGTTCTCTATGGCGGACTCCACGGATTCGAAAGAAATGAAATCGAAGCTTTCGCCGATATCGTAAGAGGCTCGGTAGGTCTCGTCGAAATCAGAGGCGTAAATTAAGTCTATTGGTAAAAGTGAACAAAAAACAGAATAAATTACTAGATATTGTGCCGAATTTTTAAATTCGGCACAATATCTTGTTATAGGGTATTGACATTTACCACAATATGTAGTATAATAGTACTCGCCGACGCATAACCCATACCATATATAGATAAATTTGTGAAAGGAAGAAAAAATATGTATCAGGTAGTTAAAAGAAACGGCAAAACCGTAGACTTTGATATTTCTAAAATATCCAAGGCGATAACGCTTGCATTCGAGGCATGCGACAAGAAATATAACCCCGACGTGATAGACCTTATCGCTCTTCGCGTCACCTCTCACTTCGAACCCAAGGTCAAAGAAGACAAGGTCGCAGTTGAGGACATTCAGGACAGCGTTGAGACTGTTCTGGCGCAGGCAGGTTACGAGGATGTAGCCAAGGCTTACATCCTCTACCGCCGTCAGCGCGAAAAGCTCCGTAACATGAAATCCACCATCCTTGACTACAAGGCTCTCGTTGACTCTTACGTTAAGAGCACCGACTGGCGTGTCAAGGAGAACTCGACCGTTACCTACTCGGTTGGCGGACTTATCCTCTCGAACTCGGGCGCCATCACCGCAAATTACTGGCTTTCCGAGATCTACGACGACGAGATCGCTCAGGCGCATCAGAACGCAGACCTCCATCTGCATGACCTCTCGATGCTCACCGGCTACTGCGCAGGTTGGTCGCTCCGTCAGCTCATCGAGGACGGTCTCGGCGGAATCACCGGAAAAATCTCCTCTGCTCCCGCAAAGCATCTTGCAACCCTCTGCAACCAGATGGTAAACTTCCTCGGTATCATGCAGAACGAGTGGGCGGGCGCGCAGGCGTTCTCCTCCTTCGATACCTACCTTGCTCCCTTCGTAAAGACCGATAACCTCAGCTACGATCAGGTCAAGAAGTGCATCGAGTCCTTCGTTTACGGCGTAAACACCCCCTCGCGTTGGGGTACTCAGGCTCCCTTCTCGAACATCACCCTTGACTGGGTATGTCCTCCCGATATGATCGACAAGCCCGCTATCGTCGGCGGCAAGGAGCAGAACTTCACCTACGGTGACTGCAATAAGGAAATGGATATGGACAACAAGGCGTTCATCGAGATC
>JAGBYM010000004.1 GCA_017628755.1 Clostridia bacterium
CTTGTCGATGCCGATGAGCTCGTACATATCGTCGCTCTTTTCGCCCCAGAAGTCCTTGAGGTGAACTACGGGACATCTGCCCGAGTACTTCTTGATGTAATCTGCGGGAACCTCACCGCCGACGTTGACCCAGCAGGTGTCGAGCTCGGTCTGGAGGAGATCAGCGGGAACTCTCTCGTAGAGGATATCGAGGGCGTACTTGCCGTCGATGGTCATGAATTCGAAATCGTGGTTGTGGTAGAGAAGCTGAATGCCAAGAGCCTTTGCAGCCTTACCGAGAACCTCGATGAAGTCCACGACGTAGTCGAAGTTTGCGTTGTCGGGTCTGTGCTCGGGAACGAGGTAGGGAACCGCAACGTACTTACAGCCGATAGTTGCATAGTCTGCAAGGAGGCCGTAGGGGTTCTTCAGCATATCAATGAAGGGAACGTGTGCCGAGATCGGAACGAGACCGATCTCCTCGCACATAGCACGGATGTCCTCGGGAGAGTTGCCGTAAAGACCTGCAAACTCTACGCCGTCGTAGCCCATGTCCTTGATCTTCTGAAGGGTGCCGCGAAGATCTGCAGCGGCGTCATCTCTGACGGAATAAACCTGTATAGCAACGGGAAAGCTCATTTTTGTATTCTCCTTTCGAGCTTTAATAAGGATTTTATAACCTTATAATTATACAGAATAAGTATAAGACAAAAATTGTAAAAATACAAGTCAAAAGATGTTGTCTACGAGACAAATATTGCTAATTATGCCTGAATTGTTAAAATTGAGCCCTAAATGCCGCCGCTTTGCCGGGAAGACTGCGCGCCCGCCGCGATATCGGGGGTCCCGAGGTCTTCGCGGATGGCTGACGGGGGGCATTTTTCAGCCTCCGCTATGGCAAAAAATCTATCGCCAAAATGTATATTTTTTCGACGTTTTGAATAAGCCTTGCGACAAAAAATGCTGAATTTATTCGGCAAAAAAATTATACAAATTTCACAAGTTTGTGCAAAAGTGAGAAAGTTAAAGATATTCGATTTTTTTCAAAAATACTATTGACAAGGAGTTTTCCACAGGCAGATTTTTCCGAGAGGCGTTCAAAAAGCCTTGATTTGCCTTGAAAAAGTGGACTTTTGCACAGTTACCACAAGGTTTTCCACAGCCTATGGGGAAAATGGGAAAAAAGCGTGCCGATTTTTGTCGGATGTACAAGTTGCACAAAAATGCCTGTGGAAAAAGGAAAACGGAGCAGTCTTTTTTTGTTTTTCGTTTGACTTTGACGGATATATGTGATATAATTATATTGAGAAAATATATTCATCCCGAAAGGATTTTTATTATGGAAAACAACCGCTTTGAGCTTCTTAAAAAGTATCCCGCGCCCGCACTTCCGCGCACTGTTGCGACCGGCGAATGGACGGGCGGCCACATTCAGGGAATCGCTATCGATACCGAGCGCAAGTACATATACTATTCATATACCACAGATCTCATCAAGGCTGACCTCGACGGCAACGTTATCGGAACCGTCGGCGGTCTGACGGGTCACCTCGGCTGTCTTTCCTTCAACGGCGGCGACAACTGCGTTTGGGGTTCTATCGAATACAAGCACGATTCCATCGGCAAGGGCATTATGGCGCGCACGGGCGTCAAGCTTGCCGATGAGGATGCTTTCTACATCGCAATTTTCGACGTTGACAAGATCGACCGCATCGGTATGGATGCGGAAAAGGACGGCATTATGACGGCGGTTTACCTTTCCGACGTCTGCGAGGACTTTGACGGCGAGGGCGAGCAGGGCAAGCCTCACCGATTTGCTTGCTCGGGCATCGACGGCGTGACCTTCTCACCCCGCCCCGGTGAGCGTCAGGTCTCGCCCTATATGCTTTACGTCGCATACGGAATTTACGGCGACAACGAGCGCGATGACAACGACCATCAGGTCATTCTTGAGTTCGATTGGCGCAAGATCAAGCCCTTCGCAAAGCCTCTTACTCAGGGTGAGCCCCACCACAGCGGCGCAAGATGCGAAAACAAGTTCTTCTTCTATACGGGAAACACCAACTGGGGCATACAGAATCTTGAATACGACACCTATCTTGACGCGTGGCTCGTTGCCGTTTATCGCGGAAAGAAGGAAAAGTTCCGCAATCCCCCTATGTTCGTCATCGACCGACAGATCGCGCCCGAGATGGGTGAGCTCCGCGGCCTTTGCGGACGCGAGGGACTTCTCCTAACCGGCGCGACCCTCGGCACACCCGACCCCGCAACAGGCGTCTGCGGTCTTGATTGGCCCAAGGGACAGACGGGTATGATCGCCCTCGGTAACGGATATTATTATTTCTCATTCGATAAAAAGGAAAAACGCGACGAAGTAAATTACCACTCCTCGGTCATTAAGCTCTGTAAGTTTACCGGAGAGGGAGAGATGTTTGAGGTAGTTGAATAATTAGTGGCTAGTGGCTAGTGGCTAGTGACTAGTGGAAGGTGAATTTCCGCAAGCGGAAATTTTCCGATTATTATTGAAATAATCTTGCTTCTGTTTTTTATGCAGTACAGACGGCGATCTCCTCAACCACCGCTGCACGCGGTCCCCCTTCCCCGCTGGGGAATGTAAAAGGTTGCATCGCGCTAAATTAATTACTACAGCGAATATCACTCAAACGTATAATTCTGCATAGCAAGTTGGAAGATTTTTATTGAAATAATTTTGCTGAAACTCCACCGATAGTGCGTAATAATATAAATAAAAATATTCCAATCTGCTTTTAATGGGTTAAGCCGAAACAGTGTTCGCTGAATTGCGAAAGA
>JAGBYM010000046.1 GCA_017628755.1 Clostridia bacterium
ATGAGAACGTCGTGGTCGGTGTATGCGATTACCGAATATCCCATTGCCATATAGTTCTTTTTGACCTCTTCGGGAGTCCAGTTACCGTCGGAGACGGTGGTGTGGCAATGGAGATTGGCTTTGTAGAAATTGCCCGTTTCGGGAAGCAGATATTTTTTCATGTTAATGTACCTCGCGGCTTTTTTATGATTTTACCACATTTGTGCCGCTGTGTCAATAATATTTGAGTGAAAACTTGTATTTTTCTTCAATCCTCTTGACAAAATGAGAAATTATCTATATAATATACCTATATTCATTCCCGAAAGGAGATTATTATGAAAAGAAACATTTTTATCAGACTTACTGCTATGGCTCTTCTGATTGTGATGATGGCTTCCGCGCTTATCGCTTGTGAGCCGCTCGATTCAGATAACGAAACAACAGTACCCGTAGCTGATCCCACAGAAGCTCCCGAGATCACCGGTGAGCCAGACGTTACCACCGACGAGGTTACCGAGCCCGAGGCAACTACCGAAGCCGAAGTAACCACCGCGGCTCCCGAGGTAACCACCGAAGCTCCCTCGAACGAGATGAAGGATTACGTTGTAACTCCCGAATGGAAGCTCGGCTACGTAGGTTCCGCGACCAACTCAAGCTGGAAGGAAAAGCTCAACCCCACCGGCGGTCTGTATTCCTACAGTGACGTTATCAACCTCGGCCCCGCAGGTTCTACCATCACCTTCACCGATGACAACACTAACGCGAACGGTGACGGAAACTTTGCTTCCGCTGCCGCTTACGTTTTCTCTTCCTGGAAGAAGGTAAACGGTATCTGGAACATTGACACATCCGCGTACAAGGCTGACGGTGCTGATGCCGCGTATACCGATGCGAACGGCGCAAGAACCTATACTTATACCTCGACCAAGGATAACGAGTGCATCCGTCTCTGTTTCCGCTCCGGTCAGTCCAATTCCTTTACTCCCGCTGCATACCCCGTGGTAACCGTAACCTCCACCAAGCAGCCCGTGGTTGAAAAGGACGATGCAGGTGCTGGCACAACCACTCCCACCACTCCCACCGGAACCGCTATGGACGTAAAGTGGAATGCAGGTTACGTAGGTTCCTCCACCAACCCCTACGGTTACGCTAACGGTATCAACGCTACTGAGCAAAACTACGCTTACACCGACGTTATTGAGATTGCAAAGAAGGGAACAAAGATCACCTTCACTGACACCAAGAACGGTTCTACCTCCGGCAACGCATACGTTCTTTCCTTCTGGAAGAAGGACGGCGATAAGTGGGTCATCGACACCTCCAAGAACAATATCCCCGGCGGCGGTCAGTACGTAATCTCCACCGGCACCAATGGTGTTGTTTACACCTATATTTCGAGCGAAGACAACGAGTGCATCCGCTTCTGCTTCCGTTCGAACGGTACTTCCAACAAGCCTACTCTCTATTCCTCCACAACCACAGAGCCCGGCACTCTTCAGGATGTAATCAATGCATCTGCTGCACTTGAAAAGTGGATCGAGGAAGACAAGAACCGCGCGTTCTACGATATCCTCAAGGGCAAGACCTTCACCGTAATCGGCGATAGCTACCTTGCGGGTAACGGACTTGAGAAGGAACTCGTATGGCCTGCACTTCTCGCGAAGAAGTACGATATGGAATTCAACAACTACGGTATGAACGGCTCGACCATGTCGAATTACGTTACCACCAATAACCCCATGGTTGTAAGATATACCAACATGGCTAACAACAATCCCGATATCATCATTATCGAGGGCGGACGTAACGACTACAACAAGAACGTTCCGATCGGTGAGAACGGTAGCACCGACACTAAGACCATGAAGGGTGCGGCAAGATTCCTTATCACCAAGGTTCAGGAGAGATATCCCAATGCTCTTATCATCTGCCTTACCGTTTGGGAAGTAGGTGGAAGCAAGAACTCTGCCGGCAACTACTGCAGCGACTACGGCCGTGCGCTTCTTGAAGTTTGCGCGGATATGGGCGTTCCCTGCATCAACGCAATGGATCAGGAAGCTACCGGTGTCAAGATGACAGATTCTGCCTTCAGAAGCAAGTACTGCATGAAGCCCACCGATATCAGCCATCTCAACGCAGACGGTATGAAGCTCGTTTTCCCCGCATTTGAAAAGGCAATTGCTGATTTCTACGCGAAGAAGGGTTCATAATTCACAAAAAACAAAAGCCGCGCATATGCGCGGCTTTTGTTTTGTATGAAAGTAAAAATGTTCAAAAGATTGTCAAATTGTGTATTTTTTTGTAACTACTTGCGGATTATCCATTGACAATATTTAAAAGCTGTGATATAATTATTAATAATACTATTTATTACAATATGTAAGTAATTTTTGTACAATATTGTCTTTTTCAACAAAATCCTGTGTTTGCGGAAGGAGTCATTATGGCGGAATATTATTCCAGAGAAGAAATAATAAAAAGCGATTTTCTGTTTGTCAGTTATAAGCATGATGACCGCGATCTGGTAATAAGCACGGTTGACTATCTGATATCTCTCGGCGTGCGCGTTTGGTGCGACATTGATTTGCGTATGGGTGATAAATGGGATGAAGAAGTAAAAGAATTAATAGAGCATTCCAAATGTAAGGGCGTAATTTTTTTCAACAGCGTCCAAGCGTTTATGAGCGAAGCTATTGCCAAGGAGCGTGACCTGGTCAGAAAAAAGATAAAGGCGTCCGAAGAGGAAAATAATACTTTCCTTGTCTTGCCTGTCAATATAGGTAAACCTTCAACTGCACGATTGCTCAAAAAGACTTTTGAAGTCCTTGAAGATGATGATTCGGACATCAATCGGAATTTCCCTCTTGAATATATTAACGATATCATTGAATTATTTAAGAGTGAAACTATTTATGCATATGCCGATGACAGTACCGTTGAAAAGATTGGCCAAGACATTTACAAGAGCATTGAAATGCTCGCGCCTAAAGCTATCGACAAGAGTAAGGTTAAATTGAAAGAACTGACTCATCAGACGTCACGCACCGTTGGTGATATGCCGTGCATTCGGTTTGGGGAGTATAAAGGAGCTGCAGTTAAAAACCTACCCCAGTATATGCTCTCAAAAGACAGTGTGGTAGAATATTTTGGCGAACGGTATATAGTTGATGGCGGTAAGGCCTATACGCCGGTCGGTATAAATTGGCAATGTATTTACTGTGACGGCGATGAGACCTGTATGGTGAGTGAAGAAATACTCGATTCACGCATCGGAGGTACCGATCTTGATAATTGGCTGAATACTCAATTTATCCAGTTTGCATTCAGTGAAAAGGAACGTGAATGCATAATCGGCAAAGTGAGTCTTGTTGGAGAAAAAGATATTGAAGCGGCAGAATCAAAAGAGTTCCTTAAAGCGACCTGTTCTGAAAACACCAATGAAAAGTACTGGTGGATAAATGCTTTCAGTATGGGAGTTATGCAAAAAGTCGTGCGTGAAGACGGTACGATATACGGCAAAGGTTATAACAGCCGCACAACCAGATCCGGGGTTCGCCCTATGATCAAGGTTGATATGAATAAGTTAAGCAATTTGTCAAAATAAAAAAGATAATAAAAGCAGGAGGATTTTTCCATGGCTATTAAAAATATCGCGGATAGAGCTATCGCAGAAAACATAAGAGAGCTTGTTCTGAATGACGAATCGGATTCTATATTTAACAAGTATAGGAATAAAACAGAAATTGGCGAATTGATATTCAAGGATCTGTATTCTACCTATACGGAGCCCAAACGAATCGAAGGTAAGAAGAATAATAAAGGCGTAGGTTTCTGTCTGACAGACAAGGATATCGGTCTTCTTTCTCAGTGCCAGTCGCTACAGGCAATGCTGTTACTTGCTTCCGAATTTAACCTGGACTTCGATACCGATTATACGCCGAAAGGCACAGGCTCCACGATCAGACAAATCATGGACGATGTTATCGACGATTTGTTGTCAGACAAGATAAAAAAAGAGGACGGTAGATTCGTTTTTGATGCGTCTCCGTATGAGGAAGAGTTGTTTACTGCAGAATATTCCAATATTGACGCTATACGTTGGGTAGTAACCACATTCCTTCTTGTTCTTAAATACCATGCTGAACAGCATGAAATATGTAAATGGGAAGACGATCTTATTAATATTATTTCATACGGTATGAAATACATTAATGAGGCATTTATCGGTAATTATAATCTGACTGAAGAAAATACCAGCGAAAAGCTTGAAATTGGCTGGAACTTTACCAAAGACTGTGAAGAACCGTCTCTGTTCTATACCTTTGCGGTTTGTGAGTGCTATATAAGCTTTTACAGAACCTTTAAAGACCATCTCGACTATTTGTATGCATGCAGAACAGCAGAAGAGACTGATAATCTCATTCCAATCCCCGAAAGATTAGCTTTGTATGAAAAAAACAGAGAAGAAGATGAAATTAAAAACTCTGATAAAACAAAGAAAAGATATAAAGATGAAGTAAATAAACTCAGAGAGATAGCACAGTACGATACTCCTCATGATTTATGCCGTATTTATAAAAAAATCAATGGAATTCTTGAAGGAGATCCTTCAAGAATTGAGAACACGGTTTATGGTGAACTCGAACTGCGGTGTAAGGCGGTATCGAAAGAAATCTGGCGCTTGGTAAAAGACGGTTTCGCGGACAGTTTTTACTATAATGATCTTCATTCCAAAATCAGCCAGGATGATATCAAAATGAGTACCACGAGTGACGCGCTCTTCAACAGCGTTTATATTATTAATACAATAATTGACGCCGGTCTCGATGAAGATATAATGAGTAATCATACCCACGCTAAAGCACTGGAAGAAAATGCTCAGAAAAAAGGAGAAGACGCTAAAGTAGTAGATGCGTTTGCAGAGGAAGCTGAAAAATATCTCAGAGATTATAACGAGCTTCTTGAAACCTGTCAGCTTGCTTCTCAGAAGGCATTGAGATCTTATGAGATCCTTAAAAAGGAAGGTAAGGAATATATCGTTGACCAGTTCCTTATCGGTTTTAACGAGAGCTTTAACACGCACAAAGACCTTATTAAAGAACTTCGTAAGCGCCGTATGAGAGTTTTCTCACTCCTTCCTATGCTTATCAGAACCAACAACCTGATCAGTGAGTATCTCGTAAGATATCCTCAGGTGAGCATGAGTAAATACCTCGGATATATTCTGGATAACCGCAGAAAGGGTAAGGGCAGTAAAGTATTCTGGATGTGGGAAGCTGATGGATTCTTCAGCGCAAGTAACTATTATTACGTAGCTGCGCTTGGTCAATTCTATGCCTACCACAAGGAGTATGAGGAAAGCTATATTGATATTTCAGATGTTAATGCAACCAAAAAGCAAGAGATCCGTGAAGAGTACAAGCGAGAACTTGAACTCGACGGTGAAATTGCTCAGCTTAACACAAAATTGAGGGATAAAACAGCTGAATTTGAAAAATCCCTCGCCGATAAAGACAGGGAGATTGCAAATCTTAACGCTAAAATCGCAAGTCATCATAGTCCCATCGAAGATGCTGTTGTGTCGGTTGTTGAGGATACGATAAGAAAACAGCTTCCGATGCTGTTCTGTGATTATTTAAATTCTGCCGCTGAGTCTTATGCTAAGCAGGAACTTGACCGCAGACAAAAGGGAAAACCGAATTATGTTACCAAAGATATTGACGAAAGAAATAAAGTCAAATCTGCGGAAAAATTAATTGAAGCTTTTGAAAAGATTTTTGTAGCTTATTTGAGTAAAACGATTTATGCAGAAATAGATGTTTCTGATGAAAAAGTTGACAAACAGTATAAAGAAAAGTCCGAGGGAATTTTAACAGAAACCAAGACATGTCTTGGCGGATATGCTATTAATATTATACATGGTAAGGTTCCTGAGGCAGATGTTCTGTTCCCTAAAGGTGATTCTAAGGAGGATAAATAAACAATGAGTAACAAAACACACACCATATCATTTTTCTCTTATAAAGGCGGCGCAGGAAGAAGCACGCTTGCTTATAATATTATTCCTATACTTGCCAATAAGTCTTTCAAACCCACTAAAGAAAAGCCAATGATCATTATCGATACCGATGTTGATAGCTGCGGAATGTCATATCTTGTCGGTGTAAAAAAAGAGAATATTACCACTGAAAACTGTGTTCAGTATCTTCTCAGCCACGGATGCGATACTTCTCCTGCGATAAGATCTGTTGCGGCTCATCCGTTTTTGAGCAAGCTTTGTCCCGTAGGAAATGCTTACGGCTATCCTGAGAATGAAGCAATTCTTCTTATGCCCGCAAAAGACGGTATGGCTATTACTGGAAGAGATAATTACGGCGACAAGGACGAACCTTTCTCCAAGAAGATTGACAGCTTCCTTACGGTATGTAACAATTTGGGTATACCCGCTGTTATTTTTGACTCCGCGGTCGGTAATACTGCAACTGCCAACATTTCCAATGAAGCATCCGAAATCATCGTGTGTTGCATGCGTCCGACAACTCAGTTTACAGACGGTACCGAGCGTTTCCTCAAATCACTCGAAAATATGGATAGCGATGAGATCGGAAAGTCTTTTTCCAAGAAGAATATTATTGTAGTTCCCAATGCTATTCCGCGCGGAGAAACCGTAATCAACGGAGATAAATATCCAGACACAGCATTCAGCAAGATCCGAAATAATTTTGAAAATCGATTCATACCCGGAAGAACAATCCATAACTATTATTTTAATATGCTTGATAGACAAGAATTCGGAATTCCGGTTGTTGATAGATTTATGTGGTACGAGGATATTCTTTATACTCGTCAGGATCTTGACGCTAACGAGAAGCTTGCTTTGGACAGATATGAAAAGCTAGTTGGAATAATTGATGATGTTCTTGAAGAAATCGACAATGATTCGGAGGACTTTTAATTAATGAGTGACCTTGCTTTTGAAGAACGCAATCAACAGTATAGAGCCAGATTGCAATATATTGAAGATGTGTTCAGAAACAAGATTACCGATCCGAACATTAGGTTTTATATCTTTAACAGCACCGAAAACAGAAAATGCGCAAACAAAGTAACCGATTACGTAAGTTATATTAATAACATTATGAAATTGGCGTTTGTTTTCGCATACGGATGTTTTAGGCTTGATTCCATTGATGAGCAGTCGTGCTGTGAAAGAGCAGTTAGAACCAGTTCTCTTCGAATAATCAACAGTTTGAAAAAAACATACGTTCAATATCCCGCAACCCCCGATCTTATCGAATTTGTTCTTACAGATATTCAGTTTGATATGATGCAGGGCTCAAATAGTGAGCTTTACGAGATATTCGAGCATCTTGGTAACTTTTCAAACAGAAATTTCAGCCTTTCCAGGTATTTTAAGCTCATAAAGACCTGGCTTAGCTGTCCTTCGAGATTTTCTATGGATCCGAATGAGTTAGCAGCTCGTTTTGCTTTGTTCCTGGATAATATGACTTTCCTCAGCAACTATAAGCTCGTTGAAAATAAGGATGCAGGCGATTTCTATTTTATAGAAAAAAAGGCAGAATTGTTTGATCAGTATGATAAATTCAGTATGATCCCTGCAAATCATCTTTTGTTCAGAGATGACGAAAAGTACTATGGAATATATACTTTGTTCGGATGTGACAGAAGAGATGACAAGGAGACAAAACTTAATCTTCGCTATATTTCCAGTGACGGATACACCTCAATTAACGTAACTGCTTCGGAAACGCCCCCCGAAGATGAATCCTATGGTATTATAGTTAACCCCGAGGAGTATTATTCGGAGATTACTGGAACGTCTATGTCGGCGTCAGATCCCGAGGAAGGACAGAATCCGAACTCAAATTTTATTAACCAGGTACATACGATAAACTACAAATATATAAAAAACTTAGCTCTTGCGGTTTCTGATGCTATATCGGGAAATATAGGTGCGCGAAAAGTTTTACTCGACGCTTTCAGAGTTCACCATCCAAACATCTTTATTCGTGAAGGCAGAAGCACTGATATTCTCGAAAGCGCTGCGGATTGGGACGGCATAACAGTTATGTTACTTATAGAAGCCAGTCCCACGCGAGTGCTTGAGGTCCTGTTTCATAGAGAGCCTCAAACCTTCTATGATATATCCAAGAATTTATGCAAGCGAATAGATAATCCTGATATGCCTATTTACGGTTGCAATAACGCAATGTTGGATAAAAAGGTGGATGAGATTATTTGTTCTCACCGTATTGACGACGAATCTATTCGTAAGTGGCGAAACAGTAAGGTTGGCGGTAAGCTTTATGCTAAAGCTGCAGCAATTCTGATTATTTCCTCGCTCTCTTCGCTTATGGAAGAAGAAAGCGACGAAAAGCTGATATGCGTAGGCAATATTCATGAGAACTTATCGTTGCTTACAAAGATGAGCTCGGAACCCCCCGATGACAAGACCGTACAAAACGTTTCTGCTATACTTGGCGAAACCTTCAGACGTTTGAATTGTTTTTATAAAGGCATCGAGGCATACGGAGCTATCAAAGCGCTGTTTGATAACGAATCAAGCGACTGTTGTCTTTCCAGAGCGAAAGTAAAAGTGTATCAGACTCAACTGAAAAACGCTTTTATGGAGTCTGCCAAAGCAGAGGCTCAAAGACTCGCCGGATATGATTCAACGAGAAACCAAGATACTGAGTTTATTATTAAAGAGTTTATTAAACTGTGCAATCAGTGTTCTTCTTCTTCGAACATGGGCGATAATTCGGGAAGAAGTTTGTATGTTACCCTGGGCAAATATGAAATTATGAACGTAAATGAATTCAAAAACCGCGTATCTGCGTTTTTTGGTACTTACGGTGATATCGATCATTTGGATGAATCCGGTATTAAAGCTTATATTCAGCTTGCATTGGATATTCTGAAGTTCTTGATTTTCGGTAACTTTGACAGTGGTGCCACAACCGGTATACCGATAAATGCAGTATATCCTTTGTCTGCTACCTACAGCAGAGGAAATGAAAATTACGACGGATATAAAACCGCAACGTTCACGTTGAATATCGATATGGATTTTGATGAAATCAACGATAAAGAGGATGTGAATGTGCTTACCGAATTCTTCCACGTTCCGGGCGACGTATTTTACTGTCTGCCCAACGTTCTGAGATCCAACAAGAAATGGTGGATTGACCCGATTCTTGTAGGCTTCAAGGAATTCAATGAAATATTCACAAAATAAGATGCGCACAAATTTTAAGCGGAGGCATTAATGTTAGCAACACGTCACTATATGATTGACGCGTATGGTTGTATTTCCGAACAGACGAACAATTATATGCTTGTCAATGATTTTTTGATAAATATTACTCATAAATTAAATATGGAGCCCGTAATGCCTCCGTTTATTTTGCCATATTATTACTGTGAGGACGCTGAAGACGTTGGTATAAGTGCATTTTGCATTTGCGACGAAGGATCTCATGTTACAATTCATACCTTCCCGCAAAGATCGTGTTACTTTATTGACATATTGACCAACTCTTTTATAGAAGAAGAAGGAGTGGCAGATTTTGTTAAAAGTCAGCTTTACGCCGGCAATCTTCAGATACACACGGTTGACAGACGCGACTTTGATCCGGACGCAAGTAACGTGGACTCCAGAAACGATTTTGGCCCTCATTATATGGCAAATATAAACGATTTGGATATTTCATTTGAGTCGATTTACCGTTGGCTTGATACCATAGCCCCCCAGATCAATATGCAGCCTATATCGCGTCCGTATGTTATTTACAATACGGTGAGAGATGCCGAGTATATTTCCGGTATTCTTGTGGTTGCTCAAAGCCATATAGCGTTCCATTATTCTATTGAAGATCGAGTAGCAAATGTAGATATCTTCTCATGCAGCTTCCTTGGTAACGGTGTGGTAGAATCACTGCTTGAAGAATGCTTCGGAGCTAAAGTAAAGTTGAAGCTTTTTGCCCGCGGAAGCAAGCACAGGATCGAATGCCAGCATTATTCCAGACAGTCACGAATTGAAAAGTGCCAAAGCTGGCGAAAGAATATTTACGATATATGAGACCCGCCATGGAAAAGTACGCATGGAAGGCGCGGATCGTTCCGGGTGCGCTTGACGAATATATCAGACGTCACGATGCAATCTGGGATGAGATGAAGCAAGTCCTGGCAGATGCCGGAATCGTTAACTACACGATCTGGAACGTCGGAGACGAGCTTTTTGGCTATTATGAATGCGAGATGGGCATCGAATACGCTGCGCGCGTTCAAAGAGAAAGCCCCGTAGTTGAGAAGTGGAACGAGTACATGAAGGATATCCTTATCATGGAACTCGACCCCATAACCGGCGCACAGCCGAAACTCACAAAGGTGTTTTCGTTTAAGTAAATATCTCAAGCGGAGAGATCGAAAGGTCTCTTCGCTTTTTTGGACTCAATATAACACAAAGTGAGAAAAAGTCTCGCATGATGAGTTATTGCAAAAGATAAAAAACTATGCAAGACTGCAGTAAATAAAAGAAAGATCCCGTATCTGTTTTTGCAGATACGGGATTTTACTTTTATTAAACTATAGCGCAGAGTATTTGGAGTGCGATGCGGAGAGAGTCCTCGTCGGGGGCGAGACAAGAGCTGTGGAGCACTTGGTCGTCGCCTTGGGATTTGCTGCGGCATCCAATGTTGAAATAACAGCAGCGTGCGTGCTTACAGAAAAATGCAAAATCGTCTGCGCCGAGGCTCGGAGCGTCCATCTTTTGTATATTGTCTTTACCGATCAAAGCGGCGATCTTACCTATGGTATTCTCGGTCAGCTCAGACTCGTTGTAAAGCACGGGATATTCGGTGGTGTAATTGATCTCTGCCGAGGCTCCAAAGCCCTGTGCGGTATTCTCGCAGGTCTCGCGGACGGTATCTTTGAGCTCTGCCATAACGTCCATATCGAGCGCGCGCAGAGTTCCGCTCATTTTCACTTCGCCCGCAACTACGTTTTCTGCCGTACCGCCGTTGATCGTTCCTACTGTCACGATCGTGGGCGTGGTTGGTGCAAATCTTCGCGACGGGATTGACTGAAGCGCGGTGACTATTCCCGCGGCGGCAACGATTGCGTCGATGCCTTGTTCGGGATGTGCGCCGTGGCATGATCTGCCGCGTACGGTAAGCTCAAAATCTGTAACAGCGGCGTTCATAGCACCTATGAGATACTCAACCGTTCCCGTCTTCTTCGTGGGAGAGATATGGAATCCGAAAACCGTGCGGACTTCGGGATTCTGCATACATCCGTGCAGGATCATATCGTTTGCGCCGCCAACGGTTTCCTCGGCGGGTTGGAAGAAGACGCGGACAACGTGATCGAGCTCTTTTTCGTACGGTTTCAGCAAGAGAAGAAGTCCGAGTGCTGCGGCAAAATGGATATCGTGTCCGCAGGCGTGCATAACGCCGTCGATTTTTGAAGCGTATTCAAGTCCGGTTTCCTCTGTGACCGGCAGAGCATCAAGCTCGGCGCGTACGCCAACAGCATCACTTCCTTGACCGACAGAGGCAACTACGCCGCAGTTGTCGGGCAGAACCGTGTATGCAATATTGTTTTTATCAAGAACGTCACAAAGGTACGCGGTGGTTTCTCTTTCTTCGCCCGAAAGCTCGGGGTACATATGCACGTGGCGGCGTATTCCGATCACTTCGGGGAGAATGCGGTCTATTTCGCAAGAAAGGTTCATCAGTCTACCTGCTTGCCGTCCATGAAGACCATGCGTGTCTTGGTCAGATAGTGGAAGGGATGGCCGTTGTAGACAACGATATCGGCGTCCTTGCCGACCTTGATCGAGCCTACGCGATCCTCAATGCCGCAAACCTTTGCGCCGTTGAGGGTGATTGCACGGAATGCCGCCTGCTCGTCGAGTCCTTCGCGTACTGCGAGTCCCGCAAAGTAGGGAAGCATCCAGAGAGCGCAAACGTCGTGGTCGGTTGTCAGAGTGAATTCAACACCCGCACGCGCAAGCTCTGCGCACATTGCAAGGTTTCCGCCAACAGTTTCGGGCTTGCCCGCGGGACCGATGCAGGGGCCGACGATGGGCATAATGCCCGCGCGTGCGATCTCCTCGATGATGTCCGAGCCGCCCGTGGTGTGTACGGTCACGCAACGGAGATTGAATTCCTCAGATAGGCGTATGGCGGTGAGAATATCGTCACTGCGGTGCGCGTGGACATGCATGGGGATCTCGCGCTTGAGAAGCGGGATGAGAGCTTCGTATTTTGCATCGAAAACGTCGTCGCCCTTATCTTTCTTTGCCATGTATCTCTTGGCTTCAACCATCGTTCTGCGGAAGATTGCGGCGATTGCCATGCGGGTCATGGGAGTTGAACCGCCCGATTCACCGTAATTGCGCTTGGGATTTTCGCCCATTGCGCATTTCATTGCCGCGGGAGTCTTGATGACCATATCCGCGATATTTCTGCCGTAAAGCTTTACAGCGGCGGTCTGACCGCCGATTACGTTTGTCGAGCCGGGGCAAGCGTTGACGGTTGTGATACCCGCGCGTCTTGCCTTCGGGATAGCGATGTCAAAGGGATAGAAGCCGTCCATTACGCGCATATCGGGGGTTACGGGATTGGTTGTCTCGTTGCAGTCCTCACCCTCCCAGCGCTTTCCTTCCTCGGAAATACCGATGTGGGAGTGCGCGTCGATCATACCTGGGAAGATGAATCCACCCTCGGCATCAAATATCTCGCCGTCGAATACGGGCGCATCGGCAAGTGCACCGAAGCCGATTATCTTGCCGTTTTCGATATCAACGTAACCGTTTTGGTAACTGCCGCATTCAACGGTGTGCAAGAGACCATTCTGTATACGAATCATAATTATTTCTCCTTATTGCGGAATTACGAAAGATGCGATCAAGAGCAGCACTCCCGCCGCAACGCGCGAGATTATCAGCGCGAACGAGCGCCGTTTTTCGCTGAATATCTCGATATCTGCGGTTGTCTGCGGAGTGAGATCGTCTTCAAAATCCTCGCCTTTTTGCATAAAGGCGGGCTTGTGACGCTTGATCTCTTTATCCTTGCGCCAAGCGTAAGGAGTTTTTGTCTTTCGGGGTTTTTGTTTGTGAAAGAAGGGAAGCGAATCGGTCAGCTTAAGGTATTCAAACCAGCCGAAGGCGATGAATATTGAACCGATAGCGCAGAGTGCCCAGATGAAATGCATTCTGTCACGGTAGAGTCCGCCGACGATGGCGGACAGGACGAGTCCCGTGCCGAGATATGAAAAGGTTCGGCGGAAGAGCACAAGACGGTATTTCTTGGCTTCTTCCGGAGTCATGCGGTCATCGGGAGATTTCATTCATATATCCTTCCATCTCTTTTGCGTTTGCGTAGATAAAGTGACCGGGAGTGATTTCGGTCCATGCCGGCTTGTCGGTCGAGTAGTCGTGCATATCGGGATCGTACTTGACGAGAACCTTGTCTCTTTCGGTATCGGGATTAGGCTGAGGAACAGCAGAGAGCAGAGCCTTGGTGTAGGGATGAAGCGGATGTGCAAAGAGTTCCTCTGCGGGAGCAAGCTCAACGAGATGTCCCTTGTGGATTACTGCGATACGGTCGGAAATGAATCTGACGGCAGAGAGGTCGTGCGCAATGAAGAGATAGGTCAGCGAACGCTCGCGCTTCATCTTGTTGAGAAGGTTGATTACCTGCGCTCTAATCGAAACGTCAAGCGCGGAGATCGGCTCGTCAGCAACAAGAAAATCGGGATTCATAATAAGGCTTCGCGCGATACCGATTCTCTGACGCTGACCGCCCGAAAATTCGTGCGGGAAACGGGAGATGAATTCTGCGGTCAAGCCAACCTCGGAGAGGATGCTTTCGACCTTTGCGATTCTGTCCTCCTCATTTTCAAAGAGGTGGTAATTGTAAAGACCTTCCGAGATGATGTAATCGACCTTGGCACGCTCGTTGAGAGATGCCATGGGGTCCTGGAAGATCATCTGCATCTGCATGTGCAGCTTCTTTTTATCGGCGCGCGAGAGCTTACCCGTGATCTTCGAACCGTTGAATTTAACTTCTCCGTCCACGTTGTTCGTGTAAATACGCATAATAGCGCGTCCGATGGTGGTCTTACCCGAACCCGATTCGCCGACAAGCGACAGAGTTTCGCCTTTGTAAATATCGAAGCTTACGCCGTCAACTGCGCGGAAGGTGCTGCCTGCGATCTTGAATTTTACCGAAAGATCGCGGACTGTGATAAGCTTTTCAGCGTTTGTATAATCAAAGGGCTCTTCGGGGATCTGATTTTCCTTGCGTTCCGCGTCGCGCTTGATGAGTGCTTCTCGGTAATCCTTTGCCTGAGGGGAAAGAAGCCAAGTTCTTGCCCAATGAGTTTCGCTGACGGGGAAGACGGGAGGCTCTTCCTCAAAGTCGATCTTCATTGCATCGGCGTTGCGGGGTGCGAACGCGTCACCCTTGATAGTCTTGAAAAGGCTTGGAGGTGTTCCGTGAATAGAATACAGGTCATTGCCTTTGGTTCCAAGCTGGGGAAGGGACTGGAGGAGTGCTTTAGTATAGGGATGCTCGGGGGATTTGAAAATATCGTGTACGGTTCCGTACTCAACGATCTTGCCCGCGTACATTACTGCGACCCAGTCGGCAACGTTTGCAACGACGCCGAGGTCGTGGGTAATGAACACGACGCTCATTTTGAGCTCCTTCTGGAGCGATTTTATAAGGTCAAGCACCTGAGCCTGAACGGTAACGTCAAGCGCGGTGGTGGGTTCGTCGCAGATAAGAATTTCGGGTCTGCAGGCGATTGCTGTAGCAATAACTACTCGCTGGCGCATACCGCCGGAAAACTCTCCGGGATACTGCTTATAACGCTTTTCGGGATCCTGAATACCTACCTTGTGGAGAAGCTCGATTGTTTCCTTCTTGGCTTCGTCGTGGGACTTGCCGAAATGCCACATGATAACTTCCGCGATCTGTTCGCCGATAGTGCGGACGGGGTTGAGCGAGGTCATGGGATCCTGGAAGACCATTGCAATCTTCTTGCCGCGGACCTTAAGCCACTGCTCCTCGGAGGTGTACTGAGCCATATCCTCGCCGTGGAACCAGAGCTCACCGTCCGTGATGCGTCCGTTTTTATCGAGCATACCGAGGAAGGTCTTGGTAAATACCGATTTACCCGAACCCGATTCGCCGACGATGGCAAGAGTTTCGCCCTCGTAAACGTCAAGCGAGGCACCGCGGATAGCGGTAAGCTCCGCACCACGGAGGTTGAAGTTTACCTTGACGTTTCTTGCAGAAAGCAATTTCTCGCCCTTGTGGTAGGGAGCGCTCTGATCAATGATCTCTCTTTCACGTTCGATTCTTTCGATTTCTTCGGGTGTCAGTTCGGCTTTCTCGATAGGGAGCACAGTCTTTTTGTTCTTTTTCATCTCGGTGCTCCTTTATACGTGGTTTCTGGGGTCGGATGCGTCTGCGAACTTGTTGCCGAGGTAGTAGAATGCAACAGTAATGATGCAGAGAACAGCCGCGGGCAGAAGCATCTGGTAGGGGTGAAGAGTGAAGGATGCGCGTCCGTGGTTGACCATGTTTCCGAGAGTGATCGCGTCAACAGGCATACCTACGCCGACAAATCCGAGGAATACCTCGGAGCCGATCGAGTAGGGTATGCAGAGGGCGGCTTCCATGATAATAAGGCTGATGATATGGGGGATGATGTTGCGGGTTGCAATACGGCGCATGGGAGTGCCGAGGCACTGGGATGCGATATTGTATTCGGCATCGCGGATAGAGAGGATTCTGTTTCGGAAGAATCGCGCTTCAACGATCCATCCGCGCGACGCCATTGAAATGAAGAGCGTGATAAAGCTCGTGTTCATAATATAAGCCAACAAAACGAGGTATACCGTTGAAGGTACATTGGTCATGATATTGTAAACTTCGATCATAATGGGGTCGAGCTTTTTGTTGTAACCCCAGAGCGCGCCCATTATCATACCTATTCCGACGTCGGAAAGAGCAATACAGAACGCCAGAATGAAGGAGTTGCGGCAGCCGTACCAAGCGCGGGCGAAGATATCTCTGCCGAGCGCGTCGGTGCCGAAGGGATGCTTGAAGCTCGGGCGGTGATTCCAGTCAAGAGGATTGATAGATACCTTGGTGGGATCGATCGGTGAGAAGACCGGATACAGAAAGCTCATAAGCAATATGACGGATACAAGCACGCAAAGTGCGATGACCGCCTTTGATTTAAAGAAGGTGCGAAGGGTCGATCTCCAATAGGAATAGTTGGAGGCACCCGTTTTTTCGCTTTCCATGGCGCTGAATTCCGCGGGCTCGAAGAGTGCGGGATCACGCATCAGGGAATTATGAAGTGAGTTTAATTTCTTTTCGGAATGGTTCATAATTACTCCGGTAAAATGAAATAAGAATTAATCCGCCAGTTTGATTCTGGGGTCTACGAAGGTAAGCAGAATATCGCCGAGGAAAACGCCGAGGATCGACATGACCGCGTACATAAGTACGAGGATCTGCACGAGATTATTATCCTGCTGTTTGATTGCGGTGGTAAGAAGACCACCGGTTCCGGGGATCGCGTAGAGTGTCTCGATAACGAGCGAGCCCGAGATGATGTTGAGCAGGTCTGCGGGGAGATATGCGGAAAGCGGGATTATCGCGTTTCGGAAAATGTGCTTTTTGAGCACCGCGCTCTTTGAAAGTCCCTTGACTGTTGCGAATTTGACGTAATCCTGGTTTTCTTCGTCTACCATGAATCTGCGCAGCCACAGAGCGTACCACGCGATACTGGAGAGTGCAAGGCTTACGATGGGCAGTATCCAGGAGAGGGGCTTATTGTCGTAATAAACCATCGGAAGCTTGAACCATTTGGAGATCTGCACCTGGATGAAGAACAGGTAAAGCAGGCTGGGGACCGCACGGATAATCATTATGTATCCGTTACCTATGGTGTCACCCGCCTTGTCGCGGAAGCGTACCATCATAAGACCCATTGCAAGTCCGGCAACGATACCGAGAAGCATGGACCAGAAGCCGAGGAATGCGGTAACGGGGATCTTTTCCGCGAGAAGAGTGGTTATCGGTACTTTGGGATAAACGGTGATGCTTCGTCCGAGATCACCCTTGAAAAGATTCTTTACGAAACGTCCGAGCTGGATTATGGGATGGTCCAGAAGTCCCAGATTGCGCAGATATGCCATTCTGGTTTGCTCGTCTGTTTCCTTGATCATTTCATCGGGGAAGTATCCGTTGAGAGGCATGAAGCGCAAAAGCATAAATACCACAACGAAGACTATTGCGATTGTCATCAGCGAACGGAGCAGTCTTTTGAGAATATACTTTGTCATACGACCCGATCCTTTCGATCAGTAATAGCCGTACAGGAGTCGAACAAAATTGGTTTTGGCGGACAGATTTTCCCGATAACCGCAGTTCTTTCCTTGATAATATTAATATATGATCATCGGAAAGAACTTTGTTCTCGAAAAAATCTGCTCCGTCAAAACTGCTCGCACCTCACGGCGAATTAATTTTTGATGGATTTTGGTGGGATTTTGCGAAGCAAGGTATTAACCTTGCGAGTAAAAGCACGCCGAAAGACGCGAAAAGCAATCGCCGTGAGGCAATTATGTTCAACTTCTGTACGGCTATAAAACGCCGCTCCGCCCGCATGTGCTTGGGGACGGAGCGGCGTTATTTAGATTAACTTTTGATTAAATCAGTTCTGTGCGTTCTTGTTTGCTTCCCAAGCAGCCTCGAGGATCTTGTACTCGTCAAGAGTGAGGGCTTCGGTTGCAACCTTCAGACCCTTGAAGCGTACGTTACCGTAGAGGCATCTGGGGGAGGTGAAGGGGATCTCGTAGCTCATGTGGTAGCCGCGGAGAGAGGAGATAACGGGGATCATGTATGCGCCCTTGAGGAGGTATGCTTCTGCCTCTGCGAAGTACTGAAGTCTTTCGTCGAAGGTAGCTGCGCTCAGCGCCTGGTCGATAAGAGCATCGAATTCGGGAACGTTGTATGCACCTACGTTTTCAGCACCCTCGGTGGTGATTCTGCCGAGGATACCGGAGGGATCTGCATAACCGGTGGAGAGGGAATCCCAGTAAATATCATAGTTGAAGGGGCCGCCTACGTTGCCGCCAACGGTGCCGTAGAAGTCTCCGCTGGTGTCGAATGCGAGTTCAACGTCGATGTAATCCTTACCGATAGCTTCCTCAACCATAGCCTCGAAGAGCTGAGCCATGATGATCTCGCTTTCGTCATCGGTACCTACGTAGATAAGAGTTACGGGGAGCTTACCGTCAACCTTGGTCTTGACAACAGGGAGGTAGTCAACGTCGCCTGCGGTAACGCCCTTGATGGTGCCGTCAGCGTTGCAGAGCTCTGCGATAGCAGCTTCCATGAACTTACGTGCTGCTGCGGGATCTGCGCTGTAGTCAGCATTTGTTACGTCTGCAAGAGGAGCGAGCTGGGTGTAGTCAACGCCCTGGGAGTTGAAGATCGCGCCTTCTGCGTTGATGGTGTTACGAACGAGTCTGGAAGGATCAACCGGCTCACGGAGTGCGCCGAAGGAGTTGCGGTTTACAGCGTGCTGAAGAGCCTTACGGAAGTTTTCGTTCTGAACGAAGGTGTTGAACTCGGGGTTAGCGCCCTTGAAGTCGAGCCAGAGGTAGTTGGTGGAGAAGCTGAACTCGTTGGGAATGAGGTTGTCGCCCCACTCGCCGCTCTGGAGAGACTGGTAAGCCTCGGACTCAACGGAGGTGTAGTCGAGCTCGCCTCTCTGGAACATTTCGAGAGAAGTGGTTCCGTCGGGGATCATCTGGTATTCAACGGTGGTGAGATTTACGTTTGCGGCATCCCAGTACTTATCGTTCTTGGTGAGCTTGATGAGCTTGTCACGCTTGAATTCGGAAACGTAGTAAGCACCGCAGTAAAGCATCTTGGTGTTATCAACGCCGAAGTCCTCGCCGAGATTCTTTGCGTAGTCATACTCGATGGGGAGGAGAAGCATGGAGCTTTCGATGAGAGAGAGGAAGTAGGGAGCGCCGGATTCGAGAGTGTACTCTACGGTATACTCGTCGATAGCCTTAACGCCAACGATCTCAGAGAAGCGAGCCTCGAGATCCTCACGCTTGGTTACTGTGTCGATTTCGCAGTCGATGTCATCGAGACCCCAGTAATAGTCGTAAAGACCCTTGATGAGGTTACGGACAACGCGGAGGGAGTAAGCGCCGTTGAGGGGATCGCCGATGTATCTGATACCGTCAACAAAGTCCTGAGCGGTAAGAGCGTACTCGGTTTCAGCACCGGTGTGGTCGATCCACTTGAGACCCTGGCGGATCTTGAAGGTCCAAACAGTATAATCCTCGTTGTGCTCCCAGCTTTCAGCCATGGAACCAACGTAGTTGCCGTAGATGTCGGGCTCTACAAGACCGTCGATACAGTTGGTGACGATCTCACGGACTGTAGCGTAGGAAGTAGAGAAGTAGTTAAGGGAAGAATATGAAGTAGAGAAATACGTTTTATAAGTATCTCTGTACTCTTTGCTTGCAAGAATTTTTTCAGCATCCTTGATCGCCTGTTCGGGATCAATCGGGCCGTCGTTACCCTTACAGCCAACAAAAGCGACTGCAAGCATACAAAGAACGAGCATCATTGCAAGTGCACGTGTGAAAAAGTTTTTCATGGTAAAACCTCGCTTTGAATTTTGTTTTAATAATTGTATCATATTTTTAATAAAAATACAATAGTTGCGGCACAATTTATTGCGACTTTTTTTCAAAAAATGCAATTTTTTTTAGCGTTCATTCAATTTTGATGAAAAATCTGCCTGAATTCAGCCGCAAAAAGGTATTTTTGCAGGGCGAATGCGCGATTCTTTCTTTAAAGTCAAATTCCGCATCCGATCTGATCGGATGCGGAATTTGACTTTATTTTTTCCAAAGCTCCCAGATGAGAGTTCCGTTTTGCTCGCGGATGGGAAGAAAAACCGGAGTTTCTTTGCGCTCATCGATTATTTTGTTGGGAGAGTGGATCGAGAGATACATCTGTCCGTCGCGGTCGTAGAATATCATACCGTGGCCGCCGTCGTATTTGCCGTGCAGTCCGCGGGAGTAGAGAAGATCGCTGTCATGTGTCCATTCGCCGTCGATCTTACCGTTCTTTGAGCGGGCGATACCGACGCAGTAGCCGTCCTTATCCGAGTTTGACCAGATCATAAGAAGCTGACCGTCCTCTGTGCGGTACATCCAACAGCCGTCTGTGACCTGTGCTCTTGACCATACCGGATCGTCGGCGCGGAAGAGTTCGATCGGCTCGGATATGAAATGTGTCAAGTCATCCGAAAGCTTTGCCGCAGCCATTCTGCCGATGCCGTCGTTGGTTGAAGTCCATTCGTGAACAAAGACCATCCAAGGTTGACCGTCTTCGTCTACGTAGAAGGTGCCGTCGATGCAGTCCCAGTCGTGCGGTGTGATCTGACCGTTTGTGATCTCGCGGAAGGGCCCCTCGGGTCTGTCTGACTTCATGATCGTGCATCCGCGGTGGTTTGTGACGGATGAATGGTATGTTGTGAACATATAATACGCGCCGTTATATTTATGAACCTCGGGCGCCCAGTAATTGTTGTCGGCTTCAGCGGGCTTTTCGGCAACAACGCCGAGGTCTTCCCATTCGCCGGCAAGATTTCCGCTTGTGTTCTTGTAGCAGACCCAACGGGTGCCGTATATGTAATAGGCGTTGTCCTCAACGAGAACGCAGGGGTCGCGGAGCTGTTCGATCGAAGAAACTATCATAGCATCTTCCTCCTTAAAACTTCCTTTTATATCAAGGTCTTTTGGAATTTCGATTTTGTCACCGCTTACGTATTCCGCGGTGAATCTGTCGATAGCGCACATCAGCGCGTAAGTTCCTTTGTAGGCAATGATGATCTTTTGCTTGCCTTCTTCTATGACGCATTTTATGGCATATTCGTCATCGCTCAAGGTATCGGCAACCGCCGTGTAGTCTGCGCGCAGAGTGGATCCGATAAGGATCTCGCATTCCTGTTCCTTTGTGCCGGGATAGTCGGAAACTATATCGAGCTTGACATCAAGCGCGCTCTTGATCGCTTTCATCAGACGAGCCGAGTAGATATCGGTTGCCGGATCTTTGACCGCAGAAACTATTCTGAAAGCGCTTACCTCGCCTCGCGCAGCAACCGTTATGAAGTTTTCCTCGGGAGCTTCGGTTTCTGGCAGGGTATCAGCCGAAGTTTCCGCCGGAATATCCCCACCTGCACATGAAGGCAGGAGAAGCAAAACTGTGAGTATCGGAATGAGTAATTTTTTCATTGGGTACCTCTTTTATTATGATGCTATTTTACCATATTTGCGGAGAGTTGTCAATAGATGTTGCATTTTTGATTTATATATGCTATAATAGGTTTGAGAAAGATTGAAAAACTTACCGTCAGGTCGAAAAAACGTAAGAACCACGTAGATTATTATCATTTGTGCATTATCGCAGGAAAAGATAAAAAGAAGTATTATAAATTGCTGGATTCCGCAAGCACGGCGAAAAGAGTGAGGGAATGGTATAGAACGAAAGATTGATAAAAGAATAATTTTAAGCCGACAGCGAAACTTGTCGGCTTTTGTCATTAAAAATTAATAAATAAAAAGATTGACATTCCTATTAATATATAGTATAATTATTATGTATCACTGGCGGAATCGTGAATTAACACAGTGTGATATAAATACATTTTCGAGCCTTGCCGACCGTCTGGGCGTTTTCGGGCTTTTTAGGAGGTTTCAATATGAAATTTGAACAATGGAACGGCTTCTACGGAGAAGAATGGCAGAATGAGGTAAACGTCCGTCAGTTTATCCAGGACAACTACACCCCTTATACCGGAGACGCATCCTTCCTTGCGGGGCCTACAGCGCGTACGTCTGCTTTGATGGACAAGCTGAATCTGCTTTTCAAGCAGGAAAGCGACAACGGAGGTCTTCTTGATATTGACACGGAGACTGTTTCCTCTCTCACAAGCTACGGCGCAGGTTATCTTGATAAGGATAATGAGCTTATCGTAGGTCTGCAGACAGACGCCCCCCTTCGCCGCGGAGTAAATCCCTTCGGCGGAATCAGAATGGCTCGCTCTGCATGTTCCGCTTACGGATACGAGCTTTCCGACAAGATCGAGAACGAATTCCAGTTCCGTACAACTCACAACGACGGCGTTTTCCGTGTTTACACCGATGAGATGAAGAAGGCGCGCCATATCGGCGTTATGACCGGTCTTCCCGATGCTTACGGACGCGGAAGAATCATCGGCGACTACCGCCGCGTTGCTCTTTACGGTATTGATTTTCTTATTGAGCAGAAGAAAGCGGACAAGGCGAAGCTCGGCCTCGGCAACATGAACACCGATACCATCCGTCTCGCTGAGGAGCTCTTCCAGCAGATCGCCTTCCTCGGTAAGACCAAGGAAATGGCGGCTATTTACGGCTATGATATCTCCGCGCCCGCTAAAAACGCGCGCGAGGCTATCCAGTGGACCTATTTTGCATACCTTGCGGCTATTAAGGAGCAGAACGGCGCGGCAATGTCCATGGGACGTGTTGCATCCTTCTTTGATATTTACATTCAGCGCGATATCGACGCAGGTATCCTCGACGAAGTTGGCGCACAGGAGCTTATCGACGATTTCGTAATGAAGCTCCGTATGGCTCGCCATCTCCGCACACCCGAATATAACGACCTCTTCGGCGGAGACCCGATGTGGATCACCGAGAGCGTCGGAGGTATGGGCGTTTCGGGTCAGACTCTTGTAACAAAGTCCTCCTTCCGAATCCTCAATACCCTTTATAACCTCGGCCCTGCTCCCGAGCCTAATCTCACTATCCTCTGGTCCGAGCATCTTCCCGAGGGATTCAAGAAGTTCTGCGCGAAGGTTTCGATTGACACCGACTCGATCCAGTACGAGAACGACGACCTTATGCGCGTAAGCTACGGCGACGACTACGGAATTGCTTGCTGCGTTTCGGCAATGAAGATCGGTAAGCAGATGCAGTTCTTCGGCGCAAGATGCAATCTGCCGAAGCTCCTTCTCCTTGCGCTCAACGGCGGTTACGACAACACATCCGATATGAAGATCGGTCCGCAGATCGAGCCTTACGGCGGAGACAAGCTTGACTACGAGGCTGTCAAGGCGCGCTTCGGCATCTATCTCGAGTGGCTCTGCCGTCTCTACGTCAACACCATGAACGTGATCCACTTCATGCATGATAAGTACGCTTACGAGAAGATTCAGATGGCTCTCCACGATACTGACGTTGACCGCCTTATGGCGTTCGGCGTTGCGGGACTTTCGGTAATTGCCGACTCGATGAGCGCGATCAAGTACGCAAACGTAAAGCCTATTCGCGACGAAAACGGATATATCGTTGACTTTGAGACCGAGGGTGACTTCCCGAAATACGGCAACGACGACGACCGCGTTGACACGATTGCCAAGGGAATCCTCAAGGACGTTATCGAGGAGCTCCGCAAGACTCCTACATATAAGAACGCGACCCATACCCTTTCCGCGCTGACGATCACCTCGAACGTTGTTTACGGAAAGAAGACGGGCGCGACCCCCGACGGCAGAAAGAAGGGCGAGCCCTTTGCTCCCGGCGCGAACCCCATGCACAACCGCGAGCAGAACGGTGCTCTTGCATCGCTCAATACCCTGACTAAGATGCCCTATGACTGTTGCCGCGACGGTATTTCGAATACCTTCTCAATCGTTCCCGATGCTCTCGGAAACAGCGATGACGCAAGAGTCGATAATCTTGTAAATATCCTTGACGGCTATTTCAAGAAGCACGCGCATCACATCAACGTAAACGTTCTCAATAAGCAGAAGCTTATCGAGGCTTACGAAAATCCCGATCTCTATCCCAACCTCACAATCCGTGTTTCGGGTTACGCCGTAAACTTCCACAAGCTCTCGAAGGAGCAGCAGAGAGAAGTTATCAGCCGTACCTTCCACGAGAGTATGTGATATGATCGGCAGGATAAATTCAATACAAACGCTCGGGACCGTTGACGGTCCCGGCGTGCGTTTTGTGCTTTTTATGCAGGGATGCCCGCTCAGATGCGGGTATTGCCACAATCCCGATACGTGGGACTTTGCGGGCGGTTATGAAGTAAGCTCGGAAGAGATACTCGAAAAGGTTCTACGTTACCGCGAATATTTCGGCAAGGATGGCGGTATAACCGTTTCGGGCGGTGAGCCGACGATGCAGGTGGATTTTGTCCGCGAGCTTTTTGCACTTTGCAAGGGAGAGGGCATACATACCGCGCTCGACACGTCGGGATGCATCTGGAACGAGAAAATCGAAAAGCTTCTTGAACTGACAGATCTTTGTCTGCTCGACTATAAAATGTGCAACCCCGAGGATTATGAAAAATATACCCGATGCAAAAAAGAGTCGGTGGATTTCTTTCTCGGTGAACTTCAAAGAAGAAATATTGATACTTGGCTCCGTCAGGTTATCGTCAAGGGCATAAACGATTCGGCGGAAAGCGTCAGAATGCTTTATGATGTTGCGGATGCGCATCCTTGCGTCAAAAAGGTCGAGCTTCTCAAATTCCGCAAGCTCTGTGCGCCGAAATATGAAAATCTCGGGATTGAATTTCCCTTCGGAAACCTTCCGGAAACTAAAGCGGAGGACATTTCCGCAATTATGTCAGCCATAGGAAAGGCATAAAATGATTCTTTTTCAGTTATTTATCTCCATGCTCAAGATCGGTGCTTTTGCCTTTGGCGGCGGTTACGCGATCATTGCGCTTCTTGAAAACGAGTTTGTCACGAAGCGCGGCTGGATCGATCACGATGAGTTTATGAACGTTGTTGCCATCGCGGAAAGTACCCCCGGACCGATTGCGATCAACGTGGCGACCTATATCGGATATAAGCTGAAAGGTTTTCTCGGCGCGACTCTGGCAACGGTTGGAGTTTGCTTTCCTTCATTTATTATAATGTACGTTGTGTCGCTTTTTTACGAGAGATTTATGGAGATCTCGCTCGTTATGGCGGCATTCCGCGGAGTTCAAATATGCGTTATTTACCTTATCGCGTCTGCAGCGTTTAAGATGCTGAAAAAGATGAAGAAAACTCCGCGCAACATCGCGCTTTTTACCGTTACTTTCTGCGGTATGACGGCGTGCACCGTCTTTGATTTTAGAATCTCTTCGATAATTTTCATCTTCACCGCGGGCGTTGTTGGACTTTCTGCCTTCCTTATTAATAAAAAGAAGAAGGAGGCGAAGAAATGATCTATCTGCAGTTGTTCCTGACCTTCCTTAAGGTCGGCACCTTTGCCTTCGGCGGCGGTTATGCGATGCTTTCGCTGATCGGAGATTCGGTTCTTGCCTACGGTTGGATGACGGAAGAGGAACTCCTCAATTTTGTTGGAGTTGAAACGGTTATCCCCGGCCCTATCGCGGTCAATATGGCGACCTTCATCGGCTACGAGCAGGGTGGATTCCTCGGTGCGCTTCTGGCGACTGTCGGAGTAGTGCTTCCTTCATTTATTATTATACTGATCGTTGCGGCGCTGATAAAGAATCTGATGAAATATCCCGCGGTCAACGCCTTTAACACGGGCATGCGTCCCGCGCTCGGCGGACTTATCCTTGCTACAGCGGCGACTATGGGACTTAAGGTCTTTATCGGATTCGAAAAGGTCGGATCGGCTGTCGCGTTTGATTGGCGCACGCTAGTTATCCTCGCAGTTGTAATCGCCGTGCCGACAGTATACAAAAAACTCGTCAAAAAGGAATTTTCACCGATTCTGCTCATTATCGTTTCGGCAGGACTTGGAATGTTGTTTTTTGCGTAAACAGAAAAGCAGTTTGCCTTATAAAGAGTCAAACTGCTTTTATTATTTAGAATGTCATTATTACATTATATCTGTAGGGACCGACGGCGCTCGCACGGGTCGGCAGGTCCGAGCCCAATGTAATTTTAGCTGTGCATTTAATCAAGAAAGTATAATTATTTCTTCTGTTTTTCACCAAATTAATAAATTTATGACCACTCGGAATCGAATTTCCCTTCGGTGATAAGCCCGAGACAACGGATACGGATATTTTCGATATACTAGAAAAAATCAACAGAATGATTTAATGTAGAAAAAGCACGCTTTTGCGTGCTTTTTCTACAGATCTTGTATATTCATTCGCTTTATCTCGTTTTGAGCAGGGGTGCGTGCGTCGCGCGTTTCCTTTTGGCTATAATGTGCGGCTCCGAAGATGAGGAAGAGAATGATCGTGGGGATTTGCGGGATGAGGTGCCAAAGGATTATCTCGCCCGCGGGCTCCTCGAAGGTCAAGCCTTGCAGAGAGATGATAAGCGCAATGACAAAAAAGAGAATCGGCAATATCCAACCCAGAAAAGGATTTTTGCTTCTGCCGAGCAAAAATTCGATTATGCAGAGCGCGATGAGGAGAGGGAGTCCGATGATCAAAAGGATCATTGAGATATTGAGTGTAGAGGCGGTTGCAGATGCAGCAGTCATGATAAATGTTCCTTTCTGTATTCTTGGATCAGGATTTTTGCTGTGTCGAAATCAAGCTTGTCGTTCAAGGCCAGCCGCTTGATAAGTGCGATATAGGGTTCTTGGTCCGCATGGTCGTTGACCTGGATCTTTTGGATCAATCGGTCAAGGCGAAGGCGTACCGTGGGATAAGTAACGCCGTATTGCGTTGCTATCTCCTTCAGCGATCCGGACGAGAGAATAAAATTCTTTATAAATTTGATATCTTCTTCATCAAGATTTGCAAGCCATTCGGGGATCACATTAGCTTCCATTATAGAAAACCTCACTTTTATTTTTAACATTATTTATTATACACTTGAATAAAGTTAAAGTCAAGGGGATGAGATCAGGTTTAACAGATTGTTCATACTTTGCCTTGCATCGGCTCAAACCGTACTTGCTTCATTGGGAAATTACAGTGAGAGAATTAAAGTTACAGAAAAATCAATAAATAAAAAATTTTTTGTCTTGGCAAAAGGCATTTTTTATGATATAATGTAAGCGTAGAAAAATTTTGGAGGATACTGACGTGAAAAGATATTTCAGAATGATCGTTTCAATGTTGATTTGCCTCTCAATGAGTCTCGGCTTTTTAGCCTGTACAGACACCGGGACACCTCCGCCCGACACGACAGAGACCGAGCCTGCGGATACTACCGAAGAAATAAGCACGCAAGAGGAGACCACAGAAATGGAAGAGATCGAGGAGACCGTATCCCTTGCCGGCAAGAGAGTCATTTTTATCGGAAATTCATACGTTTATTACGGCAGAACCGTAATTAATCAGTCATCATCGGTTATGACTCAGGAGGAGCGCGAGAACGATAAGGGATTCTTCTATCAGCTTTGCAAGGAAAACGGGCAGGAGGTCAACGTGACCAACTGGACCTTCGGCGGTCACGGACTTGCCGATTTTTTCGGTGCTCCCTGCGCTCATTCGACGAGCGCCTGCAAGGGTACACGCCACGAGGATGAGCTGAAAAACCGCTATTACGATTATGTTTTCGTTTCCCCCGGCGGAGGCGAGCGTCAGGCGCGAACGCTTGCGGATGATTTTGATTACATAACCCAATTTTTCAGGGAAGCAAATCCCGATGTAAAGATCGTCTGTCTCGGTAATCTCGGCTGTCACGGCTATTCATCATTTGGCACCGATCTGCCCGCGATTTACAATTATTATCCCACCCTTGCCGACAAGGGCGTTATTATGGCGGACTGGGGCGGACTTGTCTACCGCATTATGCACGGTATCTATACCGTCCCCGGCGGCTCGCAGACATACGGCAAAAATTCCTTTATCGTCAAGGATGGCTTCCATCCGAATATGCTTGCGGGATATATCACAACTCTCATGGCGTACTGTGCCGTCACGGGCGAGAGCGCAGTGGGTCAGCCTTATGACTTCTGCAATGACAGAAGTCTGAATAACAAATTCAATTTTAATGTGTATCTCAAGGATTACTATACTGCGGAAATTACCACCAATTTTCCCGATATCTTTAAGTCTGAGGGTGATATGAAGGGCATTCAGGAGCTTGTTGATAGGTATCTATCCGAGAAGACGTATCTTGAGGCTATTGATAAGAAGTCGGAGTAAATACGGATTTTGATAAATGACAAAAGAAGAGCCTCGCGCTTTGGCGCGAGGCTCTTCTTTTGTCCGAAACGCCGGCGGGGCGCCGTCGTTTCGGAAGCATAAGAGAATGTTTCGACCTCCGCAGAGGTCGACTTAAGGCGCTGCCTTAAGGATCCGCAAACTTTTGAAAAAGTTTGATCAAAACTTTGATCTGTGTTTGTGCGGTGCGATTAATAAAGTTCAAAGTTGAAGATATGCGCTGTGGAGCTTCCGTAGTCCTCGCACATGGTCTCGCTGAAGTGGGTCGAGAGGGGAACGAGGCGGATTGCCTTTGCGGTGATATCAAGATCGTGCTTGATGAAACGCTGGTGGTTGTCGAATACTTCCTTGACTGTATACCACTCGCCGTCCTCGTTCTGCGCCTCGATCTTATAGTGTTTGATAAGGCACTTGGGGAAGCCGAAGGTGGTGTTATCGTGGCTTGCAGCCATGAAGAGGATCATTGAGGTGTGCAGACCGTCGGGATTGCCGTCGGTGTACTCGCGGTCAAGGTCGCTGTCGAATACGAGACGAACGCCGCCGATGTGAGTGGGCTCGTCGAAGGTATAGGTGATAGCCTTGTTGGTCTTGCCGTAGTAGCCGTTGTCGTTGCCCCAGATGCGGCGGTCGATGCCGTTGAGGAGCGCGGAGCAATCGCCGTAATCAGCGGTGAGGGTTGCCTTCTTGGTGAGCTCGGAGGGCTCGCGGCGGAAGCCGGGGAGGAAGCAGTCGTCATCCATAAGGATCTTCTGGATTTCCTTGATCTTCTGCGCGCAGACCTCGCGGGGAGTGAGATCGTTCTTGGTGGCAACAGCAGCCGCAGTACCTACAGCCTGTCCGATAACGCCGATGGTACCCATAACGCGGGTGGTGCTGAAGCCGATGTGAGTTGCGCTGATATTTCTGCCCGCGAACATGAGGTTCTCGATATTCTTCGAGTAGAGCGCGCGGAGCGGGATCGAGTAGGGCTCGGAAAGACGACGCTTCTGGAGGTGGCTGCCGCCCTTTGCGTTCATATGGAAACCGCCGGGGAGGTGGTTGTCGATCTGCCAGCCGCCGTACGCAACGGTGTCCTCAAAGCGAGGGCAGTTCTCAACGTCGTGCTGGGTGATGATGTAGTCACCGACGTAACGGCGGCTTTCGCGCTTGCCGGGAAGGAAGCCGATCCATTCAAGATCCCAGTTTTCTGCGCCGTGGTCGCCGTGGTTCTTGATGTGATCCCAAACGCCGAATGCGATCTTGAGAAGCTCGTCGCGGACCTCTTCGGTGTCGTCGATAGAGTTCTGCATACCACCAAGCTCGATCCAGTAGAAGTTGGTGTTCATCTCGTAGATCTTGTGGGGCTTGTTGTTCATCGCGTCATCATCGGGGAAGTCGTATGCCCAAGCGGGGGGAGTGTAGCTGATCGGATGATCGGTCTCGCGGCACTGTATCATAAGGCTCATGCCCATGGTATGATTGTCAGCCTCTTCGAGTCCGAATTCCTCGCCGAACTCGCTCTTTGCCTCGCGGCCTACGCGGTATTCCGCGCCGGTAAGGGGAGCGAGGATCGAGTCGCCTGAGCTGTCAACGAAGATCTTGGCGTGAACCTCGTGCCAGGTGTATGTGGTGAGCTGGAAGCCCTTGATATATTCGATCTTGTCGCCGTTCATCTTTGCGTCACAGCAGGCGCAATTGAGCATAAGATCAATGTTGTCCTCGAAGCGCACCATTTCGTAAAGGAGTGCATCCCATATGGTGAAATTTCTCTTGGGATTGCGGTGCATGTTTTCGAGAAGAAGCTCCTCCATGATACCGGTCTCCTGAAGATCGCGCACTCTTGTGCCCGCGCCAGAGATCCACATTCTGATCTCGCTTGAGCAGTTACCGCCGAGAACGGGTCTGTCCTGCATAAGGGCAACCTTTGCGCCCTGTCTTGCCGCGGAAATTGCGGTGAACATACCGCCGATACCGCCGCCGATAACGCATATATCTACGTTATGTACCTTCGTCTTAAGCATTTCGCTCATAGGAATGTCTCCTTTTATAATAAAGTCGTTGTTTCAAATCGGTATAAATAATTATATCATACACATTTGTATAAATCTTGAACAAATAACAAAAGCAGTATTTGAAATACTGCTTTCATTGTTATAATACAGCTAAAAGAATGTAGATCACTGCGGCGGAGCCGATGGAGAATTTTGCCGCTGCAGCTTTGCGTTTTGAATATGCTTCCGAGTGGCACCACTGGATTACGAGTTGCTCGTACTGCCTCTGGAATATCGAGAAGAGGTAGGATGCGATGAGTAAGATCAGTCCGATCACGAGGTGACCGATAGTTATGCTTTTTGCAACTATGAGCATCGCCGCGGAGATTGCAGTACAGAGGATCGCAAACCACGTGTGCTTGAGGAGATAGATCAGGTAGTATTTGCTGAAGACGATATGTTCTTTATATTCCGCGCAAATAGGCTCGTATGTGAGTGTGTTGCCGCAGATCGGGCATTTGTTGCTCTCATCAACTATCGATTGGCAGACATTGCATTTTTTCATTTGATGATCCTCCTTTGAGATGCTGATACCATTATAGCATATAGATTTGGACAGGTTTTGAACAAAAGAGTAATTGTGGTTGCTTGACTGTAGGGGCGCCGTCCCCTACGAAGTTGGGCGAATTAGAACGTAATTATCAGTAAAATTATTTAAGCAATCAACTCAAGTTTGGCTTTAAAGATTAGCCGCCATCATATGTATTGCCGTATAGAAAATTATTGCCACGATGCCTATTATGTATTTATACAGCTTGGTATATGTGAATGAATATTCCTTGGTGAATCTCCATCTTATTTTGCTTGCATACTGCCTCTCAAAAACAGACAGAATAAGAGATAAGACAGTACACAACGCGGCAGGTGCCATCAATATGTTTAAGTTGTTTCGGCAAATAATTGCAGTTACAATTCCGTATATCAGACATGCAATCGAAAACCACGTGTTTTTCAGCAAATAAACCCAATAATATTTATTAAAAACAAATTTTTCCTTATCCTCCATGCAAGGCGGTTCGTATGTAAGAGTATTTCCGCAGATAGGGCATTCGCTTTTTTCTTCAACGATGCATTGGCAGACGTTACATTTTTTCATATTACATACCTCCGATTGTTTTTTATTTATTATATCATAATACTTTTTGAAAATCAAGTGTTTGGGATAATTAACGCATTTTAGGGATAATTTAAAAAATAGAAGAATAATTTTGTATAAAATTTGAACAATTTTTCAAAAAACTCTTGACATCGAGCTTTTTTTGCAGTATACTATGATAAACCGATGAGAAAGAAGAGTAGCAGGTTACGATTCCGTTCAGAGAGCCGCGGGTGGTGTGATCGCGGTGGGATAGGGCTTGCGAATGGGCTTTTGAGGGCGAGGCGAAACCGAAAGGAAGTAGTTAAGACGTATGTCTACGTTACAGACGAGTGTATGAAGTACACGTGAGAGGATATCGATGTAACCGATATCAAGCAGGGTGGCACCGCAGGTTTTCCTGTCCCGGCAAGAGCTATATGGCTCAGGGGCGGGGATTTTTTGTTTTCCTGCCCGAACAAGAAATGCACCCAAAAGGAGAACACGAAATGGAAAAGAAACAGATTCCCTACAAAATTTATCTGAGCGAAAACGAGCTTCCGCGCGAATGGTACAATCTCCGCGCAGATATGCAGAATAAGCCCGCTCCGCTTCTCGATCCCGCGACGCTCAAGCCGATCACTCCCGAGGCACTTGCCCCCGTTTTCTGTGAAGAGGCTATCCGTCAGGAGCTTGACGACACCACGAGATTTTTCAAGATCCCCGATATAATTCGCGATTTTTACAAGATGTACCGTCCCGCGCCCCTCATCCGCGCATACTGCCTTGAGGAAAAGCTCGGTAC
>JAGBYM010000047.1 GCA_017628755.1 Clostridia bacterium
CCTCCGCCGTCATAAAAATTATTAAAAAACTATTGACAAATAATTATTTCTGTGCTATAATTTATAAAAATTTGAATATCACGAAAACGACTGTGAAGAAGACGGTCGGTGCGCAGGGTTTACAGAGAGTTGCCGGTTGGTGTAAGGCAACATCCGTGTGTTCCAAATGACGTATCACTTCTGAGTCGGAGGACCGAACGAGCGAAAGCTTTATTAGACTCCTTCCGTATTGCTGCGTTAAGGCAAAGGACTTGTCAGAGTCCGGTAAGTGACGGAATTTTCCGTAATTTGAGTGGTCCCGCGGGTTTTATGCTCGTCTCAAAGATTTCTTTTGAGGCGGGTTTTTGTTTTATTCAAATAAGTAATCAAGGTCAAAGGAGACAAAAAATGGATTACAGTTTGAAAGAAGTTGCCGGCAGAATAAAAGATCTGCGCGAAGCAACGGGATTTACACCTGAAGAGCTTGCAAAGCTTACGGGCGTATCGGTTGAGGACTATATGCTCCTTGAGCGGGGCGAGACGGACTTCAGCTTTACCTTTATCTACAAGTGCGCCAAGGCTTGCGGCGTTGAAGTCGTTGACCTTCTCGAGGGTCGAAGCACAACTCTTACCTCTTTTGCGATCACACGCCGCGGAGAAGGTCTTAAGATACTCAAGCAGCACGGCGTTGAATACAATAACCTCGCTCCAAAATTCAAGGACAAGCTTGCCGAGCCCTTCCTCGTCAAGTTCCCCTATATCCCCGAGGAGCAGAACGCGCCGATCAAGCTTAACTCCCATAACGGTCAGGAATTTGACGTTATCGTCAAGGGTTCACTCAAGGTTCAGGTCGGAAGCCACGTTGATATCCTTAATGAAGGCGACTCGATCTTCTACAACAGCTTGATTCCCCACGGTATGATCGCGGTAAGCGAGGGCGGATGCGAGTTCCACGCGGTCGTTCTCAATCCGCAGGACGGTCAGGTCAGCGAGGAATATCCCGAGGTTCCCTTCGTTGCGGCAAAGGCTCCCGAAAAGGAAGAATCGTATACCTCTGTTGCCGACAGCTTTGTTGAGTCCACATACGATGAAAACGGCGTATTCAGCGGCATTTCGTTCAAGAATGACGATAAATTCAACTTTGCCTTTGACTGTGTAGACGCAATTGCAAAGAAGGATCCCGATAAGCTTGCAATGCAGTGGGTTGCAAACGACAAGAGCGACCGCAGATTCACATTTGGCGATATGAAGAAATATTCCGCAAAAACAGCGAACTATTTCGAGTCTCTCGGCATCAAGAAGGGCGACAAAGTCATGCTCGTTCTCAAGCGCCACTATCAGTTCTGGTTCTGTATGCTTGCGCTTCATAAGATCGGCGCGATCGCGATCCCCGCGACAAATCAGCTCGTCGAGCACGATTTCACATACAGATACAAGGCGGCAGGCGTCAAGGCAATCGTCTGCACCGCTGACGGCGAAGTATCAGCAGAAGCGGAAAAGGCTGCAGCTGAGTTCCCCGGTCTGCTCAAGATCCTTGTCGGCGGAAAGAAGGAAGGTTGGAATGACTTCAACGTTGAAATGGAGCGCTTCAGCACCCATTATTACCGCACCGAAGACACTCCCTGCGGAAACGATCCCATGCTCATGGTCTTCACCTCGGGCACCACGGGATATCCTCGCATTGCAACTCATTCATACAAATACGCTCTGGGTCATTATCCCACCGCAAAGCATTGGCATAACGTAAATCCGAACGGTCTCCACTTCACCATTTCCGATACCGGTTGGGGTAAGGCTCTCTGGGGCAAGCTCTACGGTCAGTGGCTCTGCGAAGCCGCTATCTTCACCTACGACTTCGACCGCTTCCATTCGGAAGACATCCTGCCAATGTTCGCAAAATACAATATCACAACATTCTGCGCGCCTCCCACAATGTACCGATTCTTCATCAAGGAAGATCTCTCAAAATACGATCTCTCCTCGATCGAATACGCTACAACAGCGGGCGAAGCGCTTAACCCCGAGGTCTTCAACCGCTTCAAGGAAGCAACCGGACTTACCATTATGGAAGGCTTCGGACAAACCGAGACCACTCTTTCTATCGCAAACTTCGTCGGTTCCACACCGAAGATCGGCTCTATGGGTAAGCCGAGCCCGCTTTACGACGTTGTCATTCTCGATCCCGACGGAAACGAGTGCAACACCGGTGACACGGGTGAGATCTGTATCCGCACGAAGGAAAACGTCCCCTGCGGCCTCTTCATCGGTTATTACCTTGATGAAGAAAAGACAAACGAGGCTTGGCACGACGGCTACTACCACACCGGCGACCAGGCAACGATGGACGAGGACGGCTATCTCTGGTACGTCGGACGTATCGACGACGTTATCAAATCCTCGGGCTATCGCATAGGCCCGTTCGAGATCGAAAGCGTCATCATGGAGCTTCCCTACGTTCTCGAGTGCGCAGTCACTCCCGTACCCGATGAGGTTCGCGGTCAGATCGTCAAGGCGACCATAGTGCTTGTCAAGGGCACAGAGGGCACCGACGCGCTGAAGAAGGGCATCCAGGAGTACGTAAAGACTCATACCGCTCCTTACAAGTACCCGAGAATCGTTGAATTCGTTGAGGAACTTCCCAAGACCATCAGCGGTAAGGTAAGACGTGTCGAGATCCGCAAGAACGATCTTGCAAAACTGAATAAGTAATAGAATTTACGCCTCCAACGGATTCTCCGTCGGAGGCGTTTTTCATTTTCCTATTGATTTATGGTCATCGGTTGCGGGGTTGTCTATGAGTTCTCCATCCTCTGTGAAACGCGAGCCGTGGCAAGGGCAGTCCCAGGAATGCTCGGCGCGGTTGTATTTAAGCGCACAGCCGAGGTGGGGACATCGCGGTGCGGTCGGCGTAAGAAGTCCGACTACCGAATCAAACGCATTAACGGCAAGCTGTGGGCGTAGCATTGTACGCGAGGGTGAGAAAACTTCTGCGTAGCGGTTCTGCTTTCCTCGTACAAGATCACAGAGTATATCGGCGGCAACCATCGCATTCGTCATACCCCACTTATTGAATCCCGTTGCGACAAAAACATTTGGAGTGCTTTTGGAATACTGACCGATATAGGGAATGCTGTCAAGCGTCATGCAGTCCTGCGTTGCCCATTTGGCAACAATCTCGGCGTTTTTATAATACTTTTTCGCGAACCCTTCAAGCTCCTGCCAGCATCCACCCGTCTTTCCCGTTCGGTGGCCGCCTCCGCCGAGGAGCAAAAGATCGCCGTAAGTTCTGAAGGAAAGTCCCTTATCGGATTCGTCAACGTACATACCGCTCACAGCCTTCGCACCTTTGAGTGCGATCACGTAAGATCGATGCTGATAGAGCTTCAACGGATAGCGTCCGTGTTTATTGAGGATCGGAAAATGGGTTGCGACGATAAGCTTTTTAAACCTGATCTCGCCGCGATTGGTGACAGCCCTGTTCGGCATCAGCTCGGTGACCTTTGTATGCTCGTAAACAGGCAGGTCTTTTGCAATCGCATACAGAAATGTCAGCGGATGGAACTGCGCCTGATCCATAACGCGTACCGAGCCCGCAACATCAAAAGGAAGTTCCGCGGCAGACGAAAGCTCGGCTTTGACACCGATACGGTTAAGCGCGGCAACCTCTCTTTCGATCTTTTCACGGCTATCAAGCGAGTAGACGTACGAATCCGCCTTTTCGTAACCGCATTCGATTTTTTGGCAAAGTCGGGCGTATTCCACACACGCCCGAAGCTGTGCCTCGGCGTAAAGACGCGCGCGATGCTCACCAAAGCGTTTTATCATTTTATCATAGATCAAACCGTGACCGAGCGTGATCTTTGCCGTTGTGTTTTTCGTAATACCACCGCATATTTCAGCGGCTTCTGCCAGTATGCAGTCCGCGCCCGCATTTTTGAGCTTATATGCACACAAAATCCCCGCTATACCGCCCCCAATGATCAGAATATCGGTATCTTTATTTCCGTCAAGCGTCGGGAAGCGCGGCGGCTCCGTATCATTTAACCAAATAGAGTCCATTATACTTCCTCCGTTTTTGATTAGTTTTCTATCCTTCGGGCGATATTATACAACCAGCCTCGGCGCATCGCGCCGAGGCTGGTTTTCGGTATTACTGTTTTTTCATTTGTCTTAAAAATAGCAAAACTGCCAATGCAAGCGCGGCGGCTGAATATCCGAGAACCCACAAAAGATGAGGCAATATCTCGGAAAAGTTGCCCGACAGAACCGCGCGTTCGGCTTCAACTGCATGGACGAAGGGAAGCGCATACGCTATCTTTTTAAAAGCACCGCCAACAAGTTCAAGATCGAACCACGTACCCGAAAGCCATGCCGAAAGATTGGTCAGAAGTGCTCCGCAGATACCGCCGACCTGCTTATCGTTCAGAATACTGCCGAAAAGCAGACCGAGTGCTATGAAAAGAAGAGAAATCGGTGCGATCATCACAATCGCAAGAAAAATATTTACCGTAAGCTCCAAACCGAGAATCAGTGCCGCAATATAGCAGATTATGCTTTGAGCGATCGCAATCGGTATGATCGGAAGCGTGTACCCGAGGATAAAATCAAGCGGCGTCATCGGCGTCGTGTAAAGTCTTTGAAGCAAGGAGCTGCCTCTGTCCTTCGATATCAGCGTTGCAGAAAAGAGCGTCATAAAAGAGAGTCCGAAAACGGTGATACCCGGGGTAAGATGTCCGATCTCAAATAGATCTACCGGAATATTTGCCTGAATGGCGCTGAGCAGAAGTATCAGCATCAAAGGGAATCCAAGTCCGAAGGAAAGATTGAGCGGATCGCGCAAAATCTCCTTGGCATTTCTGTTTGCAAAAGTCAGCATTCTCATTTTTCCGCCCCCTTCACCGTTTTGATAAACGCCTGCTCAAAGCTATCTGTCCCCGCTGACGCTTTTATGTTTTCGGCGGTGTCACAAACAAGGAGTCTTCCGTCCTTCATGATCGCAATGCGGTCGGAGAGTGCCTCGGCTTCCTCCATATAATGCGTGGTCAGAATTACAGTCACTCTTCCCTTCAGCTCGCGGATAACGTCCCAAAGCTCGCTTCTGGCAATAACGTCAAGTCCGAGAGTCGGCTCGTCGAGGAAAAGGATCTTCGGCTCGCTTATAAGCGCCATTGCGATACTCAGCCGTCTCTGCCAACCGCCCGAAAGCTTGCCCGCTCTTCTGCCGATGACGCTTCCGAGCGACAAAAGCCGCGTCAGCTCGTCGATCTTCGCGCGGGTCTTTTCCTTATCAAAGCCGTGCACTCCGCAGATCAGCTCAAGGTTTTCGCGGACGGAAAGGCAGGGAGCAACCGCCGTTTCCTGCGGAGAGAGTGCAATGAATTTCTTCACTTCCCCGCTTTCATTCCGAATGCTCTTTCCGAGCAGAAACGCGTCGCCCTCTGTCGGCTCGGTCAGACAGGAGAGCATTTTTACTGTTGTAGTCTTACCCGCTCCGTTGACACCCAGAAGCGCGAAAAGCTCGCCATCCTTCACCGAAAGCGACAAACCGTCCACAGCCGTGATCCCACGGTAGCGTTTTGTAAGAGATTCTGTTCTTATTGCATCCATTTAGTTTTCCTCCGATAAATGCCTTGCGCGGATTCCCATGTAAACGTCGGTCACCATCTTTGATATAAGCTCGTAATCAAGCTCAAGAAATGACGTGGCAAGCATTGTTGCGATACCGTGTACCCAGACCCACACCTCAAAATGCATACGCTCAGCCTTTTCTTTTGAAACGCCATTGGAGTTCATAATGATCTCAACCGATTCCTCAAAATCGGTCGTAGGTATCAACTCTTCTCCATTTCTGTCACACATAAAAAGCAATTTAAAAAGCTCTCGCTCCTCTTTTGCAAAGCGGACGTAAGCCATACCGAACGCCTTATACTGCGGATACTTTCCGCTTGCAACCTCGCGCTCAAGGAAGCCGCGATAGCGTTCGTATGCGGCACTTAAAACCGCGCTTTTCAGCTCTTCTATCGTCGCAAAATTTGAAAAGACGGGTTGTGTCGAGCAACCGAGTGCCGAGGCGACGCTTCTTGCGTTTATAGCTGCTTCTCCGCTCTGTCTGACAAGCTCGAGCGCAGTTTCTATTATATCCATTTTCGTTATCTTTACTTTAGGCGGCATGATCTGTCTCCTTTATATATCGTTTGTTATATATCATATGTTATTATACCATAAGAAAGAGCGATTGTCAATAATTTTGATAAAAAAACACTCCGAATCAATCGGAGTGTTTTTTATCAGCATTTTTCAGAGTCCTCTTCTACGTACGGTCTCTTTTTTACTATCTTAAAACCATTCGAATTAAGAAGCCAATAGGCATCGTCAAGAATCTGATAGCGGAATCTCATCCTATCCTTTTTCTCCTCGGACACTGCGTCGCGCTCAGCGAGTATTTTTCTGAATTCGACAAGACCCTCATAAGACGTAAGATTTCCGTGATGGCGCAAATCGTAATTTGTACCGTCAGTGTACACGTTCACCCCATTTGATTCTTGGATTTCACTGCGTATCTGCTCCCGTGTAGCTGGTACCATTCCTCGGCTTATTACAAACGACGTCCAACGGTGATGCTCCTGAATGGCCATATTTCTTCTGCGGGACATAGGATAATCAATACCGTAGTAAACAATATTCTTACCTTTTATCTTGCGGTTATATTTTTCGATATCAGGTCTGTCGCAGCCAGCATATATTTGCATATACTCCTCTTCGGTTAAAGAATCTGTTTTCGTCTCTTCCTTGCAGTAATCAAGTCCCATTAGATTAAGCTTGAAACGCAAGCTAAGGCAAGCATAAAGACTCGAATCGCGCTGCATCTGAGATTTTTCTTTATACCAATTCTCATTTGCTTCGACGCTCTTTGCACTCACAAACGCATCATCGATAGACGATTCTGTTTCATCGGTTATGGCGCGTTCCAGATCAAAGACCTCGCTTCTCATCTTCGCCATACAATAAAGCTTGTCCGAAAGCATTTTATCTATGTCAAACACAACGTCATTTTCGTTTCCGAAAAAGTAGCAGTTCTTATTTTCGAGCGGCGTCTGTTTTTTGCACCAGCCAAAAGCTCTTACAAAGATAGTGACGTTTTTTACATCCCATTCGTTGCATTTTTCTACCAGTTTATGAGCCATATCAAGGTTTTCAAGGTCATTTCCGAAGGATATTACAATAAAATTAGCATCCTTGGGATTTTTTGTAACCATATCCTTGACCGCTCCGTAAAATTCGCAATCATTTATATCCATATGGAAATACTGCTCCTCTGCGGGAAGCGATGGCATATCAAGGTAATCCATAGGATTTATCGTTTCGAGCTTTTTCTTGAAGCGATAATAGTCGTGATTGAGATTTTTATTCTGTTCAGAGTGATCCTTATCAAAAATAAAATACTTGACGCGCTTATGTTCGGGGCCTTTCTCTGAGGACTTCAGAAACTGATTGCTCGCTACGGATGTCAAAAAAATCTGTCGATTGGTTTTTCCGAAGCCGATAAGTGCTACGTTTATATCAACCCCATCCCTGATAAGCGAGGTGGAATAATCAATCTGATTCTCATTCATAAACAGTGTGAGGGGATAGCGGTCGATAAAGTCCATGGCTATCTTCTGATACTTATTAATATAATTTATACATCCCAGTCCCTTTTTTGTAAGGTTCTCGTATATTGCCTGATACTTCGGATCACCAAAAACAAATATACGCACCTTGGAAAACATATTGTCTTTTACCTGATCCGAGGCGGAAGCTATTTGTTCCGTAAATTTTTTGCAAAGGGCTATATTCTGTTTATCGTCACCCGTATTAATAATGAAAATACTCTTTTTGATGCCCCAGCGAAGAAGAGATTTAAGATGCTCGGCAAACCAATTTTCCGGATCTACCAAAAGATACGGAATATTGTCTATATATAGCTTTTCCCTTTCTTCCTTCCCGATCTTGGCAACGATATATTTGAATCTTCTCTTACCGTCGCTTTCGCATATTGAAATATTATCCGGGTTATATCCGAAAAGATACATTTTCTCTTTTCTCGTTATCTTCACTGAAAATGCCTTTCGGGCGCTCCACAGATACTGTTGCATCAGAGACATTGTAAACAGCACGGCACCGAACACAACGAGTCCGTATCCACCGTAAACCGAGACCGTATAGAGAGGGTTGTACTCCATAAGTGCATTGATATTTTCCGTATTAAACTTCAATACCAAAAAATCCGCAGCAGAAGTAACCGAGGATGAAAAAGCCGCAAAAAGGTTTCGTTCCCCGTATAATATTCCTATAAAATAAATCAACATCATAAGCAAATAGTTACTGATAAAGCTGACTTTCTTGTAATTGCGAATGTAGGGTATACTATGGCTACGGAACCGAAACAGATTTACGATCAACAATACAACTTTCAGAGAAAGGAACGCAAAGCAGATCGCAGTTCCCAAAGTTGCAACAATTTGAGCAACCATCTCGTTTATCATGCTCGTTTCTCCTTCATTTTAAATGCATCATCCCCGACCGAAGAGTCGACCGAGGAGAATATCCTATCAATTACTTAACGATAACCGTCGGAAGTCCAAGCTCGCCCGCGAAGAAGCTCATTTCCTCAACGCTTGCGTCGTAAATGATGGCGCTGTGATGAGTTGCTCCCGCAAGGCTCAGCTTCTCGAGGAATTTGGGAAGCTCGCAAGAGGGCTTGAACCAACCTCTGACCTTGAATTCAAAGGCTCTTTCGGGCACGTCAAGCATCTCGATAGGCGAGATGAAGAGGCAATATCCGAGCCCGGGAACGCCCTTGTAGAGGTTGATGAAGACAGCCTTACCGGGGCGGTAACATCCGTAGGAAACCACGGGATCGAGCGCGCCGTCAGCGAAGATGAACTTGATCTTCTTATATCCCGGCTTGCCCTTGACAAGTCCGAGGTTATACTCACCCATATGGCTGATAAGCAGGCTTCCGTTCTTCCAGTCGGGGCAGAAGATCTCGGCAAAAGTTGCGCCC
>JAGBYM010000048.1 GCA_017628755.1 Clostridia bacterium
GGAGGAGAAACCGATATGTATGCCTCCAACCTCAAACTTCAAGCTGGAGAGCGCAACGGTGAGCATAACAAATGTGACCGAAACCGCCATACGCTTTGAGCGAGAATGGAAATACTTTTCGCAAAGGGTGAAGAGCAATCCCATCACAAAACCAAGCAATAGCGAGAGAAAAATCTCAAGCAGGGGTTCAAGGATAATGGCAAGCGGACTGACACCTGCCGCGCCCATAGATCTTGCAATACCGAAAGAGATTGCAAAAACAATCAGGCCGACTGCATCGTCAAGAGCAACGACAGGAAGGAGAACATCTGTAACCGGTCCCTTAGCCTTGTACTGTTTGACGACCATCAGCGTGGCAGCGGGAGCTGTTGCGGTGACAACCGATGCGAGAACGATTGCCGCCGGAATGGAGAGCGTATCGGACATTGCAAAGTGAAGTGCAATCAAAGCCACGTCAACTACAACTGTGGTGATCAAGGCTTGGAGTACGCCGATAACGGTTGCCTGCTTACCGATCTTTTTGAGTTGTGAGAGTCTGAACTCGTTGCCCATAGAGAATGCAATAAAACCAAGAGCGAGGTCGGCAATAAGACCGAAGCCTTCGATATGCTCAGAGGTGATTCCGATGCCGGGAATACCGACTGAGCCGAGGACAAACGGTCCAATCAAAACACCGGCAATCAAGTAAGCGGTAACTGCGGGTAGCTTTACGAGCTTGGCAAGCCTTGACAAAAGCAGACCTGCAAGCAACGCGACGGATAAGCTCAAAAAGACACTTGCTGTTTGAGTCATAGAAAAATACGCCTTCTTTCATATTGATTTTTGAAAACTCAGAGTAGAATCATTCAGTAGCAATGTGAGGGTATTGGCTATGCTCTCAAAAAACTGCCTATGGTTGAGCTCTTTGTTCAACGGCTATACATTATATCACTTTTCTCACAAAATTTCTACACTTTTTCAAAAATAGATTACCCTTTGCCAATTCTTTGCCGTGATCTGCTATGAGCAAATAAATGTATCAAGTCGATTGAATTATTCATAGAAATATGGTATAATTAACAAGAATCACGACTTCGCCAAAAGGCTTTGCCGAATCTTAATCAAGTCTGTGATATAATAGTAGAAAACAAAAGAAGGGGGTTATTATGAACAGGAAAACTAAAAAGCGGATCATTGATATAACGCTTACTGTACTGATACTTGCCGCCTCCTTTGGTATCAGCCTATTATTTCAAAAGTTTAAGGTATCCGAACAGATCACAACGCTGTTTGCTTTCTCGGTTTTTCTTATCTCTCTTATAACTGACGGTTATCTATACGGTGTTATATCCGCCATAGCAAGTGTTTTTATTATTAACTACACCTTTACATATCCATATTTTAATATGGATTTTTCAGCACCCTCAAGTATCATATCGGCGGTCATTATGCTCATTATTGCCGTTCTGACGAGTGCATTCACGACGAGAATGAAGGAATGGCAGAGAGTTAAGGCAGAGAGCGAAAAGGAGCGAATGCGAGCGAATTTGCTTCGCGCGGTATCTCACGACCTCCGCACTCCGCTTACAACGATATACGGAGCAAGCTCATCGATAATAGAAAACTACGATAAGCTGAACGATAAACAGAAATTGCAAATGGCGAGCGGAATCAAAGAAGATTCCGAGTGGCTGATCCGAATGGTTGAAAATCTGCTTTCCATTACCCGAATTGACAGCGGCTCGGTAAAGCTTATCAAAACACCGACGGTTCTTGACGAGCTGATCGACTCGGTAATTTTGAAATTCAAAAAGAGATATCCCGAACAGCGCGTAGAACTGGACATTCCCTCTGACGTAGTTATTATCCCCATGGATGCTATACTGATCGAGCAGGTCATTATCAATATCCTTGAAAACGCGATCCATCACGCAGCAGGCTTTACGAGATTATCGTTACACGTATTCACGATTGAAAATAAGGCGATATTTGAGATAACCGACAACGGTTGTGGAATTCCCAGTGAAAAGCTTGATCGTATATTTATGGGATATAACGATAAAGCTGAGGATACCTCAGATACGCAGTCCCGCAATGCAGGTATCGGTCTTTCGGTTTGCGCAACGATTGTAAAAGCACACGGCGGTGATATTACTGCCGAAAATGCTAAGGGCGGCGGTGCCGTATTCAGATTTTCACTAACGACGGAGGATGCTTTGGATGAACAAAAACAAATATAAGATCCTTCTCGTAGAGGATGAAGGAAATATACTGAATTTCGTCACGGCTCTCCTTGAAGCCAACGATTATCAGGTAATAACAGCAAAAAACTACGAGATGGCAAAAACCATGTATGCTTCCCACATTCCCGATCTTGTTATCCTTGATCTTGGATTACCCGACAAAGACGGAAGCACTCTTCTCGGTGACATCAGAACCAAGGATCTTACTCCGGTTATCGTTCTTTCCGCAAGAAGCGAGGAACGCGAAAAGGTGAAAATGCTCGATATGGGTGCAAACGACTATATTACGAAGCCCTTTGGCTCTGAGGAACTGCTCGCACGTGTAAGAACTGCGCTGAGAAACAGCAGACACAGCGCAAGCGAAGGGCATCTTCCCGGAAGAAAATTTACCGTAGGAGAACTCGTCATCGACTACGATGCCCGTCAAGTGTATATTGCAGGAGAAGTCATCAAGCTGACACAGACCGAGTATAATATCGTTGCATTCTTATCCGAGAATTGCGGAAAAATGATGACGTATGCCGCTATCATTAAGGCGGTATGGAGAGAGCATCCCGATGATGCAAGCATAAAAAAGCTTCAAGTGAATATGGCAAATATCCGAAAGAAGTTCGGTGCTTATCCCGGCGAGGTAAGCTATATTGCAAACGAACTCGGTGTTGGATACAGAATGAATAGTTAGCCGAAAATGCGACAGATGATAGTGAAATATCATACTGTCGCATTTTGTCTTTGCCGCACCTTTGCTAAAAATATGATATTATGTTGTATGATGGGTAAAAGTTGGTTCTTTATAGCCCACATATATCTCTAAAGGAGAATGTTTATGTTAACCGGAAGTGAAATTTTACAGCTTATCGGGAGCCTTATCTGGCTTCTCGCAGGTGTCGGTGTCTTTATCGTAGGTATGAACTTTATGAGCGATGCGCTTGAAAAGAGCGCAGGCAGCGGAATGAAGAGAATGCTTGAGAAGATCAGCAATAACCGCTTTTCAGGTGTTGGAATCGGCGCAGGTGTTACTGCAATTATTCAAAGTTCCTCCGCCACGTCGGTTATGGTCATCGGTCTCGTAAATGCCGGAGTTATGACCTTGATGCAAGCAACTCCGATCATTATGGGTGCAAATATCGGTACGACCATCACGGGTGTACTTGTTGCTCTTAAAAACGATTATTTTAATATGCTTATGTATCTCTTCGCTTTTGCGGGAGTTATGATGGGCTTCTTCAAAAATGAGAAGATCAAAATTGCGGGTCTGCTTTGTTCGGGTCTCGGTCTGATATTCGTCGGACTTAACGTAATGAGCAGCGAGCAGGCATTCGGCAACCCTCTCGTTGAAGATCTGTTTACGAACGTATTCAAAACCATTGATTTTCCGCTTCTCTTGATATTGGTCGGCGTTATTTTTACCGCCTTGATCCAAAGCTCGTCTGCGGCAACCGGTGTCGTTATCACGATGGTTGGTACAGGCGTACTTCCGCTTGAGCTTGCGCTGTTCATCGTTCTTGGAGCAAACATTGGTACTTGCGTAACTGCTTTACTTGCATCGGTCGGTGCAAATGCTAACTCCAAGCGAGTTGCGCTCATACACTTTACGTTTAACGTGATCGGTACGGTGTTGTTCACAGCACTGATCTGGATATTCAAAGAGCCAGCCGTGAATTTGCTCGTCTCTATGTTCCCCGGAAGCGATCCTATGTCGCTTCAGATGCGCGTATCGGTCTTCCACGTTATTTTTAACGTAACAACTACTTGTCTTTTGCTTCCGTTTACGAAATATCTTGTTAAATACTCTTGCCTTGTTATCAAAGATAAAAAGGCTGATGAAGAAACACTTGCGCTCAAATACGTTGATGATAGACTTCTGTCCACTCCCCCGATCGCTTTGATGCAGGTCAAAAAGGAAATGGATTACATGCTCAGCTTGGTTGAGGAAAACTCTATATATGCTTTTGTTGCTATGGATAAGGGTTCCTCTGAGTACAACGAGCGCATACGAAAGAACGAGGAAATTATCGACTTTACCAACGGCGCTCTTACAAAATTCTTAATCAAACTATCCGCAACCGCTTCACAAAGCGATGAGCGTATCATCGGCTCGTATTTTCACGTTCTTAATGACCTTGAACGA
>JAGBYM010000049.1 GCA_017628755.1 Clostridia bacterium
GGACTGAAAATCCCCGTGTCGTTGGTTCAATTACGACCGGAGGCACCACCTGCGGATTTAGCTCATTTGGTAGAGCGCAACCTTGCCAAGGTTGAGGTGGCGGGTTCGATCCCCGTAATCCGCTCCAAAAACATGGGTACGCAAAACGTGCCCATTATTATTAGGCGCCATGGCCAAGCGGTAAGGCAAAGGTCTGCAACACCTCTATCCCCGGTCCGATTCCGGGTGGCGCCTCCAAAACAAAAATGCTCACGAAAAAGCGTGGGCATTTTTGTTTTGGACACATCGTGCGGAATCGGACGTTCCGATAGGCGGCAAAGCCGCCGTCCGGGTGGCGTATCTATCTAAATCGAGCGCACTTCTCTTCACTTTTTCACAGAACATCACTCGGAACCGCAATGTAGCCGAATCCGGTCCGCATTCGCCGCTCGGAGATCGGCAAGCTCGCTTGTCAGGCGGAGAGCGTGCGAATATTCGCCGGAGGCGAAATTCCGGATAAAAACGCCTTGACTCCCCTTCTCTTTTATGTTATAATAAATCCAAGAACAACGAAAGCACATACATATCCTCTAAAACCAAAGAGAGAATAAACGATCAAGGCTGAAAACGGCGCAAAAATGATCAAGGATGAACGTATAGTATAACGTAATTACGTTCATTTTCAGAAAGGTCGAATTAAAATGAAGCATCCCGAAAAGATAAATGACAATATATACGCACTCTGCATACCTTACAAAGACATCTTTACAACCGTTTACTTTGTAAAGACCGAAAACGGCGCACTCCTTTTTGACACAGCAAGCTATGATCAAGACATTGATTCCGCCGTTATCCCAGCACTTCGCGAATTGGAAATCAACGAGGACGATCTCAAATACATTTTTATTTCCCACAATCACACAGATCACGCGGGCGGACTCGGAAAATTGCTCCAAGCTTATCCAAAGGTATGCGTTGTTTCCAAGAGCGAAAAGCTTAAAGAAAAATTCAGCGAATACACTTTTTTATCGCCGACAGAGGGCGAAGCACTTCTCGGCTCTCTTTCCGTTGTCTCGATTTCCGGACACACAAAGGACAGTGCGGCTATCTATGACAGCAGAACAAAAACGCTCATCAGCGGAGATTGCCTGCAGCTGTACGGCATCTTCGGCTCGGGAGCGTGGGGCGCAAATATATCCTTCCCTGCGGAATACGCGGATGCCATCCGCAAGCTTTGCGGAATGGACGTTGAAGCTATCCTCACCGCCCACGATTACCACCCTTACGGAAGAATGTATTTCGGCAAATCTGAGGTTGCAGATGCGCTCGATGCGTGCCTTGAACCATTCAAGATTATTGAAAAAATCATCGTGGGCAATCCCGCCGCAAGTGACGAAACAATATGCGAAATATACAACTCACAAAACGATCTCCCTACACTCGGTGCTCACGTCGTCAGAAAATATCGTGAATCGATGGAAGAGATCTCAAATAACGGAGGAATTATATTATGAAACTTAAATTTGACGTAGTCGGCAAGCATCAGCCCGATCCCTATATTTTTGAAGACAACGGCAAGCTCTATCTCTACGTAACCGGTACGCGCGGCGTTGAAGCATATTCCGCAGACGATCTTTTCGGCGTTTGGCACTACGAGGGAATCGTCTTTTCGATCGAAGGCAGATACGAGTACTGGGCACCTTCGGTAACCAAGATCGGCGACCGTTATTACATATACGTATCCTCTTCCACAGATGAGGAATTCGAATATATGCACGCCGCAGTTGCCGATTCCCCGCTCGGTCCATTTAAAAACGTAAAGTGCTTTTACAAGCGTTTTTCCATTGATTCTCACGTGGTGGAAACGGGCAAGGGACTATTTTTGTGGTATGCCGAGGATAACACCGACTGCGATCGCATCGGCACCCGCATTTACGTAGACAAGCTGATCGATCCCATGACACCCGCAAATCAGCCCGTGGAAATGATCGTGCCCACTATGGACGAGGAGATCTTCAAGCGCAACCGCTTCGGAGACGGCAGAGATTGGCACACCATCGAGGGTGCTTTCTGGTTCCGCGAGGGAGATTGGCAGTACGTTATGTACAGCGGCGGCTGCTACGACAACGACTCCTACCATATCGGCTACGCCGCGGCACGATCGGACGAAAACGATCTGACAAAGGTAGAGTTTATCAAGCACACGGCGGACGGCGCATTTGATCCTGTTTTGATAAAGAATGACTTCGAAGAAGGAACGGGACACCACAGCGTGATCAAGCACAAGGGTCAGTATTACGCCATCTATCACGGCCGCGATCCTATCAGCGGTACAAGAAGCGAATTTGAGGAAGCGCGAACTGCGAGAGTATGCAAGCTTCACGTCCGTGACGGCTTGATAACAGCTGAGCGATACGAGCACAGCGTCTGACCGAAACGTTTAGTGAAAGATCTGCTCTTGATGACAAAAGAGGAAGCAAGTCAAAAGACTTGCTTCTTTTTTCAACCCCACCCACCTTCGGTAGATGGAATCGCTTTACTCTTCCCCTCTACACAAATATGACAAAACCGTCAAAAAAGTTCAATGTTTTTTCAAAAAGCACTTGACTTTTTCTTGTGTTTGTGATAAAATACACCATAAATTATATAAATCTGGATGAAGTGTTCAGGAAATTGTGAATTTCACAGCCGAAGGAGTAACGCTCTCAGGTGTCCGAGAGGATGAGGACTGAACGCTGACAGATCTTTGGAGACATCCGCTATATGCGGAGGCCGAAGGTGCAAGCGTAAAACGCAATCTCTCAGGCAAAAGGACAAAGAGCAATTTTATTGATTTTTGTGTATTGGTATTTTGAGTGAATTGTGTTTGCGCAATTTACTCTTTTTATTTTTTGGAGGAAGAAATGGAAAAGTTTCTTGAAATCGTCGAGTCTGTGAACAGTGCGATCAACAACGCGGTCTGGGGATTGCCCGGTCTGATCCTTTTGATAGGCACCGGCATTCTGTTAACCTTTGGAACGAAGTTTTTTCAAGTCAGACACATAGCTCATTGGTGGAAAATGACTATTGCTAGCGTTTTCAAAAAAGGAAGCCAAACAACCAAGAGCAGCGATAAGAAAACAATTTCGCAGTTTCAGGCATTGTGTGCCGCGCTGGCAGCAACGATCGGAACCGGAAATATCGCGGGCGTTGCCGCCGCTATCGTAACAGGCGGTCCCGGTGCGGTATTTTGGATGTGGGTTGCCGCATTCTTTGGTATGATGACAAACTTCTCGGAAAACGTTTTGGGCATCTATTACAGAAGCAGAAATAAAAACGGCGAATGGTCGGGCGGTCCTATGCACTATTTGAAGCACGGTCTTGGCGAGCGCTACGGCATTAAATGGCTCAAGCCCGTATCAAAGGTTTTGGCTGTTCTCTTCTCCTGCTTTGCCATACTCGCCTCCTTCGGTATCGGAAATATGGCACAGGTCAATAAGATCGTACTTAATATCGACGCCGCATTTTTCACCAATATGGAACCCATCATGATCCCCGGAACAGAGATCAATCTGATTCATTTATGCCTCGGCATCGCTATCCTGATCGTTGCATCCCTGATCATTCTTGGCGGAATCAAGAGAATTGCTAAATTTGCAGAGGTCGTAGTGCCCTTCATGGCAATGATATACGTTGTCGGTGCTGTGATCGTAATGGCAATGAACATCGGAAGCATCGGTGCTATGTTCGTTTCTATTTTTAAATACGCTTTCCGTCCCGCGGCATTTCTCGGCGGCGGTCTCGGCGTTTTGATCAGCAAGACCATGACGCAGGGCTTCAAGCGCGGTGTTTTCTCGAACGAGGCAGGTCTCGGTTCCTCTGTTATCGTGCACTCCTCTTCCAACGTAAAAGAGCCCGTCCGTCAGGGTATGTGGGGTATTTTCGAGGTGTTCTTTGACACCTTCGTAGTTTGCACTATGACCGCCATCGTTGTACTGTCCACCGGATTTATTGATCTTGAAACCGGTACTCCCGCCTCGGGAATCGTCGGCGATACTCTTGTTTCTCAGGCATTCGGTAAGCATTTCGGTGTCGTAGGAACTTGGTTTGTGGCGATCGCTATGCTGTTCTTTGCATTCACTACCGTTCTCGGTTGGTCGCAGTACGGCTCAAAGGCTGTAGAATATCTCTTTGGGCAGAAGGGCGTAAAAGTTTATAAGGTGATCTTCGTTGCTATGATCGTTTCGGGCGCAATCATGGAAGGCGGTCTTGTATGGGATCTTTCGGACACCTTCAACGGCTTAATGATGATCCCCAACCTGATCGGTGTATTGGCACTTCTCCCGCTGGTTCTTAAAATCACGAAAAACTACGCCGACCGAAAGATTCTCAAGAAAGATGTTGCTCCTATCCTATCGAATTATCCCGAAATTCAGTCGGAAATGGAACAAAAGCTTGACGAAGAATAAAATACAGTCAACACAGAAAAAAGTCTTTGCTTTGCAGAGGTTGAGTCAAATGGCTCAACCTCTTTTATTTACAGTTAAAACCGAACATAGAAAAAATCCTTTTTACGATCACCAAAATAAAAATCTCAAGATTTTTACAAAAAAATATCACTTCTCTGCTCTTTTTTTCAAAAAAGGTATTGACAAAGCAGAAATAATATGATATAATATTGCACGTTGCCGAAAAGGTGCAATCATGGGAGCATAGCTCAGCTGGGAGAGCATCTGCCTTACAAGCAGAGGGTCATAGGTTCGAGCCCTATTGTTCCCACCATGATGGCCCGGTAGCTCAGTTGGTTAGAGCGCCAGCCTGTCACGCTGGAGGTCGTGGGTTCGA
>JAGBYM010000050.1 GCA_017628755.1 Clostridia bacterium
CAGCGCCGCGCTGATCTGCCAGTACATATAGAAAGCGAAAAGAGCGAGGAGAATAAGTCCCGCTACCCAGCCAAGGGTAAAGCCTTCTTCATTTTTACCGAGAAGAAGAGTGCCGAGAAGCGCAACTGTGCAAAGGAGCGAAAAGGGTATCTCCTTCTTGACGGAATCCTTCTGCACGCAAACCGGCAAAATAAGCGCACTCGCGCCGAGAACAACAAGAAGATTGAATATATTCGATCCGACTACGTTACTGACCGCAAGCTCGTTTGCTCCCTGGAGAGCAGAGCTGATCGATACCGATGCCTCAGGCATACTTGTTCCGAAAGCTACAACGGTAAGGCCGATGATGATAGAGGGGACTTTGAGAAGCTTTGCTACGTTTGAAGAACCGTCAACAAAAAGATCCGCGCCCTTGATAAGAGCCAAGAATCCGACAACGAGTAATACGTATGGAGAAATGATGCCCCAAATGTTCAAAAGTGTTTCCATTTTTACCTTCTTTCCGCAAAAATTTTGCATGTTTTCTTCCTATTTATATATAGCATAAATAGGAAGCTTTCATATTATACTACAAAGGCGCGGAAATGTCAAGTATGTTTTACATATTAATTCAAAATATCTCGTTTTTCCTAAAAAATCACGGCTCGTTTACTGTTGAGCAAACGAGCCGTGAGCATCTTTATTTTATAAACTTGAATTTTGCGATCAGAGGATAGTGGTCTGAATTCTCATTATCGTTATCAACTTCGTAGTAAGTTGCCGTGATTCCTTTGCAGTTGGTAAAGATAAAATCTATCTTACTGCCGCCGGGAGTAGTCTTTCCATAATTGACCTTTTGTGCCGCCGCGGTCTCCATACTGAGATATCCTTCATTGACCATGATCTTTTCAACGCCCGAGCCGTTATAGTCTCCGCACATAATCATGGGAAGATCACGGAAGCGGGATATATACGCCGCCATAGCATTCGCCTGATCAGCCTGACCGCCCTCGTGGTCAAAATGTGTACTGATAAAAACGAACTGCTTTCCTGTTGCCTTTTCTTCAAGCACAGCAAAAGTGAATATGCGCTCATAGGTTGAATCGGGAACCTTGGTATACTTGGTCTCGGGTGTCTCGGAAAGCCAACGTGTCCCGCTATCGATAAGAGTAAACTTATCCTTGCGGTAGAGAACGGGATTAAACTGATCGGTTGATGTGTGAGTACCGTCGCGGCCCTCACCGATAATTCCGTATTCCGCAGAGAACTTTTCGGTGATGAAAGCCATCCACTCGTGCGTGCACTCCTGCAAGCCCATAAGGTCGGGGTTGAGCTTTTCTATATCATTCAAAAGCGAATCGACTCTTCCTTCCTGACCCGCGGTATGCATCCATACGTTGTAGTCAAGAACAACAAGCTCGTCTCCCATCTCGGGAGCAAAAGCCGTATCATTTACAGTAAGCGAAGGAGTTTTTTCTATCATCGAAACAAAAGAGTTAAAAGCGTTGAGCAGTCCTACCGTATCCGCAGCGCAAAGAAGGACACCCTCCCCGCTGTTGCCGACGAAGCACTGCCCCTCCGCAAGAGTCGGTGCGCTATCACGCGAGGTCACGCCTATTCTGATCTCTTTTCCCGTAGGCTCTGCGGCATCGGTCTTAATTTCAAGCGTGTATCCGCTGAACTCGGCAATAAATGTTCCGAGGAGCTTTGCGATCTTGTCCTCGCTGTTTTTCTTTGTGCGAGGATAAACAATGGAGTATTCGGAAATCGGAGTGCCGCCTATGCTGACATCGGTATATTCTCCGCGGAAAATGTAGCTCTGTCTTGCATTGCCGAAAAGGATGTTACCATCGCACTTATTTACTACGTTTTCAACAAAATGCTCAACTGCCTTCATAGTGCTTGCCGCAGTTACACCTGAAATGACAAGCTTATTTTCGATCATTGTGTAACCATAATCGTTGTATTTCAACCCCGAAATAAAGCTTCTGCTCTCATCTCTGTCGCAAGGACCGACGATGATCTCAAATTCAGCTTCTTCGTAGCCGGGAATGGAATCGGTCACTAAATCGCTTTTAAGAGTCATATCAAGAGAAATGGTTGCGGCAAGACAGCCTTTAAGATACTTTGCCGCCGCTTCATTAATGTAGTTTTCGTCATTTCGAATTATTACGAATTTGCTCAGATCGTCAAGAGCGAGGATTTTGTCCTCCACTTCAATCTGAGCTGTCGTTTCGGGCTTGGTTTCGGTTGTTTCCGTCTCGCCTTTATCGCAAGATACAAAAAAACACCCCATAGTGCAAGCAAGGGCGAAGCATAAAATAAGGCTCAAAAATCTTTTCACGTCAAGCCTCCCTGAAAATAATATTATTTCATTGCAACTCTGCCTGTAAGCCGGGTTCTGTCGTGGACGACCATCTGTCTTTGCTATATGTCGCCATATAGCTCCGGGGTTTCCCCCGTGCCACCCGGGAGCATGTGTCGGGCAAACGGCTCCCATACGGTGTTGCTTCGGATAGGGTTTACAGCGGACCTATGTTACCATAGGAACTGGTGAGCTCTTACCTCGCCTTTCCATCCTTACCGATTTCTCGGCGGTTTATTTCTGTTGCACTTTCCCGGCAGTCGCCTGCGGCTGACGTTATCAGCTATCCTGCCCTGCGAAGCCCGGACTTTCCTCACGGTAAAACCTTTCGGCACCGTACCGCGCGGCCGTCCGGCAGAGTTGCCTACATATTATAACACAGACTTCCCTCTTTGTCAACCGAAAAAGACCCCATTTTTCTCTTGTTGCGAAATAATTTAACAAATAGGTCTTGACAAATCGCAAAATATGTGATATTATATAATATGCATTTTTGCGTATCGGATTTCCCCGTTTGGAGGGATATCGAAGTGGTCATAACGAGGCGGTCTTGAAAACCGTTTGGGCGAAAGCCCACAAGGGTTCGAATCCCTTTCCCTCCGCCATTTTTTGGATATTCCGAATCGCAAATACAATTCTGTAAGGAGGTTTGCATCAATGTCACCTATCGAACTCACTCTGGGTATCATCCTTGTTGTGTTCGCTGTTTTCCTTGTAGTCGCTGTTCTTCTTCAGTCGTCTAACGAGCAGGGAATCGGTGTTATCGCAGGCGCAGGCTCGTCTTTCCTTGGCAAAGACAGAAGCAACCGTCTCGATAAGCTTCTCAACAAGCTCACCCCCATCATTGCAGGCGCATTTGCAGTAATAGTTCTTGTAATGTACCTTATCGTTGCTTGATCAAACAAACGAAACAGAAAAAACCGCTCAGATGAGCGGTTTTTTCTATACACCAAGTGCAAAACTTCGTTATTTATTAAGTATTATATCGTATATCGCGTAATAATGCGAAGCTCCGCTCTTCTCCGAGCAATCAAGCCAGAAGGTCAGTCTTTCGCAATCCTCGATGGCAAGAGTCAGCCTTTGCGGCTTCATTTCGGCTGTCAGAAGAAGGTCGGCAAGGCATTTTTCATCCGCCGCAATGATAAGATTGGTCGAGTCCTCCGCGCCCGATGCAAGATTTTTCGAATGGAACGCCACGGTAAAGCTGACCGAGGTGTAGCCTCCGCCCGAAATATTTGCCATGGCAAACGCGGATTTATGCGCCGCGCCGTCATTTGACATCTCAATGACCGCAAGATCTCTCTCCGTGATATCGGTTCCGATATAACCCGAGCCTATCGCCTCTTCGATATTCGGTTTGAGATTCACCGAAGTACGCAGAATAACGCCCTTCTCTATCAGCTTTTCATCGATTCTGAAGGCACCCTTGTTGTTTTCGCCGTCATAATAACCTTCCGCACCGACCGCTCCGATAAATCTTTCGGAATCGGGATTGCGGACCTCGTAAAAGCCGAACAGATCAATAAGCGAACAGAATTTCGGATACTCCGGAGTCAAAGAAGGCTCAAAAAGATCTTCGCCCACAGCTCCGGGATAGGCAGAAAGCCTTGCCAGTCCCACAGCGGGGCTGTATCCGCCCGAGGACGTAACCGCCTCCGAAACGAATTCGAGATAGTTGCATCCCTTGACGTCGAGAGTGTATTTTTTCGGAAGAGCGCCGTACTCAACTTCAAACGTCTTGATAAGCACGCCGTCGGCGTAGATTTCAACCTGCTCGTCACGGCAAGCACCGCCGTTCGGGATATGTCCCGCAAGGAAGGTGACGCTTCCATATTTACCGCCAAGAACAAACGATGCGCTTGCCGACTTTGCGCCGATAAGACCGTTCTGCGAAAGCAGAACGATTCCCTCGCTGTACTCTCTGCCGCCCATAAGGAAGCTTCCGCCCTTCGGTGAGCCGTCAAAAACAGCCTGATCTGCCGCGCTGAAATGAGAGAATACGCCAAGCTCTGAAACCATCTTCACGGCTCTGTCGGGAAGCTCGCCCACGGAATACTCAACGCGCGAGAGCGCCTGAGGATTCGAGGCAACGTAGATATCTCCGATTCCGTAGATACCGCCCTCGGAACCGTTACCGCTCCAGGCAAAACAAAGCTGACGGCAGCCCGAGACGTCAAGATCGATCTTTTTTTGCAGCTCGTTTGCCGCAAAAGTGCCTTCGTATATTATATCGCCGTCGGCATAGACGCTAAGACGCGCCTTGTCCTCGCCGAGCTCCGTGCGATCTGCCGCGCCCGCTGTAAAGGTAAGATTCGTATAAAGACCTTCAAGATTGAAGTAGATCTCCTCGCCATCAGTGCCGAGAAGTCCCGCGGGAATGCTCGTCAGTATCACGTTTTCGTATTCGATACCGCCGAGAAGCATTCCCGCGCGATCTTCGGGATCATCGCCCTTCGGGAAATAATCCGCGCCCGAGGAATACGGAATAAGATAGGGCTTGAGCTCGCGGACAAGCTGAACGGCATCAAAAGGGGGCTCTGCGGGAGTATAACCGGTAATTGCGGCATCGCCCTCCCAGACCGTCAGCTCGGCAACGACTATCGAGTCCACGCTTCCGTAGCCTCCGCTCTCGTTGACGATTCTGAAAGCAAAGTTTTGGGCGCCGTCAACGGGATAAGTAAAGCATCTTCCCGCGTCGTAAGCCGACACTCTGATCTCGTCAACGATCCTGCCGTCAAGTAGGAACTGAACTGCCGCGGTCTCGTCGGAATCCTGACCTACAGCGGTAAAAGTGACGCCACCGTCGGCATTGTCGAGAATTCTGTGATTGCCTCCGATAACGAAGCTTACGTTCTTGTAGAGTCCCTCAAGCGGAAGCTCGACCTCGCCGTATTCGCCTACACGTGAGGAAAACGCGAATCCGCCGCGGTAATAATGACCGCCGAGAAGAATGATCTTCGAATCTGAGCTGTCATATTTGTATATCTCCATCTCGCCCGCAAGGCAGATGGGAGTGTGCTTGTTGACGTAATAATTATCTATATAAGGCGCGGAAAACGACTCGCCCGACGTACTGCCGTCGGTCACATCCGCACCGTGAAATATCGAGCAACCCGCAAGCATCGGGAATAGCGCGGCAATCAGCAAAAGAATTGCCGTCAGTTTTGGTTTCATGGTTCACCTTTGTGTTAATTGATTCTTGCTCAATTATACCATAGAATCCGTTAAAATACAATAAGGAAACAGCTAAATTTTTCATTAAGCCTATCTTGGCAAAAATATTTTTGAAAAAATCAAAAAAACTTTCAAAAAACTATTGACAAATGCGTCAACTTGTGATATAATATAACCCGTCCAATACGGAACGCCAAACGCTGGTGTGGCTCAATGGCAGAGCAGCTGATTTGTAATCAGCAGGTTGTTGGTTCGACTCCGATCACCAGCTCCAAAAAAGTCCGCAAGCGTTGCGGACTTCATATGGGGGATTTCCCGAGCGGCCAAAGGGGGCAGACTGTAAATCTGTTGTCACTGACTTCGGTGGTCCGAATCCACC
>JAGBYM010000051.1 GCA_017628755.1 Clostridia bacterium
CCCTCAACTCTCTTGTGACCCTTGATCTCAACGATGGTGTGGGAGAGAAGAAGCGGAATGCCGAAGTCGTCAAGGCACTGAACGCGGTTACGGGTAAGACCTGCGGTGTAGTCCATGATCTCTGCAACTGCGAGAACCTTTGCGCCCTCGAGAGTCATACGACGAGCCATGATCATACCGATGTCCCCGGAGCCGAGGATAACGACCTTCTTACCAACCATCATGTTCTGACGGTTAACAAGACGCTGCGCAGCACCTGCGGTGTAAACGCCTGCGGGACGGGTACCGGGAGTCATAATAGCTCCGCGGGTACGCTCGCGGCAACCCATTGCGAGAACGATTGCCTTGCCCTTTGCGGTAAAGAGACCGTCAACGGGGTTGATGCCGACAACACTGTCAGTGCCAACCTCAAGAACCATAGTGTTAAGCTTAACTTCGATATCGGTAGCCTTTACCTTTTCGATAAAGCGATATGCGTATTCGGGACCGGAAAGCTCTTCGTTGAAGTGCTTAAGACCGAAACCGGGATGGATGCACTGCTGGAGAATACCGCCGAGACTTACGTCACGCTCAACGATGAGCACCTTCTCCGCGCCTGCTTCCTTTGCGCCGACTGCTGCAGCAAGACCTGCAGGACCGCCGCCGATAACTATCACGTCATAAATCTTTTCAGACATTTTAAGTGCTCTCCTTTCTTATCTTACAAAGCCTGTGAGCATTTCGGAGCCTTCGTCGTTCTTGCAAACTTCGTCAGCGGAAATGCCAAGCTCACGAGCGATGATCTCGATTACACGAGGACCGCAGAAGCCGCCCTGGCAACGACCCATACCTGCGCGGAGGCGGCGCTTTACGCCGTCAACGGTGCGGGCGCCGAGAGTGCGGTGGATTGCGTCGCAGATCTGACCCTCGGTGATGGTCTCGCAACGGCAGATAACGTTACCGTAGCGGGGATCCTTAGCGATGAGCTCTGCCTTTTCCTCAGCGGAAAGATCAACGAAATGGGGAGTGCCCTTGCGGGTCTTGATGAAGTCGGTCTTGGGCTCAGCCTTGAGACCCGACTCGATAAGAAGGTCTGCAACGTACTTTGCAACTGCAACGGAGTTGGTAAGACCGGTGGAACGTACGCCGGAGATGTTGACGTAGCCCTTGAGATCATCGTACATATCGATGTTGAGACCCTCGGGATTACGCTGAGGACGGAGACCGGAGTACTGAGTAATGGTATCGCGGAGGTTTACGTTGGGGATCATCTTGCGAACGTCAGCGGCGATCGAATCAAGACCCTCCTTGTTGGTGCTCTTGTCGAGCTTATCGGTAAGATCCTCTGCGGTAGGTCCAACGAGCATATTGCCGTGGATGGTGGGACACATCAGCTTACCCTTGGTAACCTTGGTAGGAATGGGAAGAACGATGTAGTTAACCTTGCAAGAGGTCTTCTTGTCAAGGATGTAGAACTGACCCTTACGGGGATTTACGTAGTAATCGTTCTTACCAACGTAAGAAGCGATCTCGTCGCAGTAAAGACCTGCAGCGTTGATTATGTACTTACACTCGATATCGCCCTTGTCGGTCTTAACGGTGGTAACTGCGCCGTCCTTGGTCTCGATGCCGATACACTTGGTAGCGAGCTCGAAGTGAACGCCGTTGTCAGCTGCGTTTTCTGCAAGTGCAATACAGAAGAGGAAGGGATCGATGATGCTTTCGCGGGGAATGAAGAGTCCGCCCTTTACCTCGGGATTGAGCTCGGGCTCCATCTCGAGAAGCTCAGCACCGGTCTTGTACTCAACGTCATAAACGCGGTTTTCCATAGCCTTGTGCTTGATAGCGGGAAGCTGTTCCATCTGCTCGTCATTGAATGCGGGAAGAATCGCACCGATGCGGGAGAAAGGAATGTCGAGATCCTTGCAGATCTCATCATACATGGGGTTAGCGGCAACTACGAGTCTGCTCTCAAGAGTTCCGGGCTTTGCGTCGTAACCGGTGTGGATAATTGCGGAATTGGACTTGGAAGCACAGCCTCCAACGTCTGCATTCTTCTCAACAACGGTAACGTCGAGCTTGTACTTGGAAAGCTCACGTGCGAGCGCCGATCCTACGGCACCGGCACCAATGATGACAATGTCTGTCTTTTTCATCGTGTTCTCCTTGTTTTTTATATTTAATAAATTTTATTTAGTAATAAGAACTTCTGCTTTGTATTCTCCGTCGCTGAAGGGATAAAAGCTCTGAGGGATCTTTTCAAAAGGAAGAGAAAGAAGATCCGAGGTAGCCGCGCCCTTGGTGGACGAAGGATAGATAAGATCGGTCAGAGGACCGTAGAATGCGCGGAAGGAAGTGCACGCCTTTACAACTACCATCTGGAAGTTGCAGGGATCGTATCCGAATGCGCGATAGAGACAAGGATCTCCGTTATAGCGATGCTGTGTGGTAACCACAATGATCATATTGCGGATCTTTACGACAGCCGAAGGACCGAAATCAACGAAAGTACCGTGGAAGGGGACAACACCGTCAAAGAGAGACTTGACCTGTGCCTCAACCGGAACGGGAGTATAAAGCTTAGAGCTGATGGTTGCGCCGATATTTGCCTTAACAGTATTGCCAACGCCCGCCTCGCGGCAAGCGGCAACAAAGGGCGCGTCGTTGATATACATAAGACCCTTGACGTCGGACTCGAGAGCAAGAACGCGCTCGATTACCTCGGGGCTGTCGCCGGCGGAACCGGCATTCGAGGAATCGGCAAAGTCGTTGAGGATAACGGGCTTGCCGCTGTCGTTCTTCTCTGCTATTCTGATAACCTCGTCAACGCTCGTAAGATCGGTTCTGAATTCGTGACGCATGTCCCAAAGACCTACGGCAAGTTCTTTTGCGATCTCGGCACCGATCTCGGCATCCTCGGCAATAGTTACTACAGATGAATATCCGCCCTCAACGTCAAGCCAGGGCTGCATCTGACAAACCGAGAAATCAAGAAGTTTGCCTTCTTTGACGTACTCGTGTCCCTTCGCCATAAGAGAGCGGAAGGGCTCGGTCTCTGTGGTATAAGAGCTTGCGGCAACGATCATAGGGATCTGGACGTAAGCCATCTTAGGAGCGATTTCACCCTTCAGAATACCTACGCACAAACGAGCCGCGCGTTCGCCGGTCTCCCATACGTCGATATGGGGATAACGCTGATAAAGCGAGATCGTATTGGCGTTTCTGACCATGCGCTCACTGACGTTTGCGTGCAGATCAAGACCTACCGTGATCGGTACGTCTTCACCAACGATCTCACGGACGGCGACAACAATATCGCCTTCGGGGTCGTCGCTCTTCTCGCTCTGCGCTGCGCCGTGCATAAAGAGCACAACGCCGTCAAGCGGAAGATTTTCACGGGTAACCTTTTTGAGCTGTTCGATATAATCGTCAACGACCGACTGCTCGATTATCGAACCGGGCTGTGCACTCATGAATCCTCCCGGAATAATTTCGGCGCCCGCCTCGTGAAGCACGCGGTAGCTACCGCCGATTCCGTCGGCGCCCTCGTTACAGCGAACAAAGTTCGCCGCAAGATCGATCATATCCTGACCGAAATGAAACTGTTTTCTCTTGTATTCTGCAACCGTCGTTCTACCCGGTGCAAAAGAATTGACCTCCTGATGGAGACCTCCAAGTAAGATTCTTATATCAAACACCCCTTTCGGAAATATCTATTTATATTATCGCACATTTGCCTAAATAAGTCAAGGGCTTTATGAAAAAAACACCGCAGTTATCCGAAAAAGAGATAAAAAATCAACTATTTGGATAGTTTTTCACCTCAATTCTAAATGTCCGGGACGATCCACTTGAAAACCAAATTAATATATGTTATAATAAATATAAATTTTAATACTCGGAGGCGGTGCTATGTCACTTCGCAACTTCACTTCCCTGACAGAAATAGACAAAGGCTGGTCGGGAGACAAAAAATACCGCGCGGTTGATGCGGACGGAAACGTTTTTCTTTTGCGCGTGACAAATTCCGCGCGAGGTGAGCGTTATCCCGATATGTTCCGCATGCAAAAAGAGGTTGAAGCACTTGGAGTCTCGATGTGCAATCCGATCGAATGCGGCAAGTGCGACGGCGGATATTATATGCTCCAACGCTTTGTCGATGGCGTTGACGCCGAAGAGGCTGTCAAAGATATGAGCGAAGACGAACAGTACCGTCTCGGCTATGAAGCAGGTGAATATTTGCAGCTCATCCACTCGATCCCCGCACCCAAGGGTCAACCCGATTGGGAGCCGCGCTTCAATGCAAAGATCGACAGAAAGATAAAGAACTATTCCGAATGTCCCCTGAAATTTGAAGGAGACCGTTACATTCTCGATTATCTCGCCGCAAACCGACATCTGCTTGCAGGACGTCCGCAATGCTATCAGCACGGCGACTACCACATCGGAAACATGATGATCGAGAACGGAAAGATCGTCATAATCGACTTTGACCGTTACGATTTCGGAGACCCTTGGGAGGAATTCAACCGCATAGTCTGGTGCGCGCAGGCGGCACCCGCGTTTGCCTCGGGCAACGTGGACGGCTACTTCGGCGGCAAAGTTCCGCTGAAATTCTGGGAACTCCTCGCGCTTTACATAGGAAGCAATATGCTTTCCTCAATTCCATGGGCAATCCCCTTCGGAGATGGGGAGATAACCACTATGATGAATCAGGCGCGCGACGTGCTTGATTGGTACGATAACTTCACAAACGTTATTCCCAAATGGTATAGGAGGAAGATTTAATGTACGAATACATTCTTACAGCTGTTCTCGGCATATTTTTATGCATTATCGGCGGTGTCAATATGACGGGAGACGTCCGCTCTTTGCATAGCTACCACCGCCACAGAGTAAGCCCCGAAGATATGATCCCCTTCGGCAAACTCGTTGGAGTCGGCCATATTATCATCGGTGCCACGATTCTGATTTTCTCGCTTCTGATGGCTCTCGAACTTGAAATTGCCGCCGCTGCGGTGATAATTCTCGGTATGGCAATCGGGCTCGGCTTCGCATTCTACGGAATGATCAAATACAACAAAGGAATATTTTGATATGGCAGAACTTACAGTAAATGAAATGCTCGAAATGCAGAGAACTCTGCAGGATAAATATAAGGACAAATGGGAGCCGATCTGCCCCGAGGTCGGTCAAAACAAGCTCCTTTGGATGATCGGCGAGATCGGCGAGGTCGCGGATATCATCAAGAAAAACGGATGCGACGAGGCAATCACTGATCCCGGACTCCGCGCCCACCTCATCGAAGAAATGGCGGACGTCCTGATGTACTACCACGACGTCATGCTCTGCTATGGGATTACCTCCGACGAACTCCGCGAAGCTTATACCAAAAAGTTCGAAAGGAATATGAAAAGATGGTAAAAATCATGTTCGTCTGCCACGGAAACATTTGCCGCAGTCCGATGGCGGAGTTTATATTTAAAAAGATGGTAGCCGAGCGCGGGCTTTCGGCTGAATTCGAGATAAGATCATCGGCTACAAGTGCCGAAGAAATAACAAACGGCGTAGGCAAACCCGTCTATCCTCCCGCGCGTGCCGAGCTTGAAAAGCACGGCATCTCCCCCGACGGAAAGCAAGCGGTACAGCTTCAACACTCGGATTATGACAAATACGATCTTTTTATCGGCATGGATTCGGCAAACATCCGCAATATGCACCGCATCCTCGGCGGTGATCCCGAAAAGAAGATCCGCAAAATGATGGACTATACAGATCGCCCCGGCGACGTTGCAGATCCTTGGTACGTCGGCAATTTTGACGTCACCTACCGTGACATATACGAAGCTTGCGAGGGGCTTCTGGAAACTGTGATATGATAGGACAGCTTCGCTTACAAGCCTACAACGGCGACAGAACAGCTCAATATGAGCTTGCAAAATATTGCGCTGAAACAAACGACACCGAGCAATCGATCTTTTGGTACAGAACAGCCGCGCAGAACGGGCACGCTCCCGCTATCGAAAAATGCAAAGAGTTCGGCATCGATCTTGATCCGCCCAAGGAAGCATTGAAAGATTTGAGGTGCAGAATTTATCCCAGCGGATATCTCGAAAAATATATGTTCACCGCCGTTTGTGCCAATTACGGCGGCAAGTGGATCCTTTCAATGCACAAGGAGCGCGACACCTGGGAAACGCAGGGCGGTCATATCGAAGAAGGCGAAACTCCGCTCGAATGCGCTCGCCGCGAGC
>JAGBYM010000052.1 GCA_017628755.1 Clostridia bacterium
CACCATCGTCGGCAGACTCGACACCACCACCGCCCCTCAGCTCGAAGCGGAATTCAAGCAAAGCATTAACGGTGTGGAAAAGCTCGTTCTTGACTTTGCCAATCTTGAGTATCTTTCTTCCGCAGGACTTCGTGTTCTTCTCTCGGCTCAGAAGGTAATGAACAAGCAGGGCGAAATGATTATCAAGAACGTAAACGAAACCATCAATGAAATTTTTGAGGTAACGGGATTTATCGATATTCTGACTATCGAATAATTTTATTGCATACATTTTTTCTCCTATGCCGTAACACGGCATAGGAGGTAACAACAAACTTTGGATGGGAGAAACACAGAATGAACTTCGAAAACTTAAATTTATCACAAAGAGAAATTGCAATGAGTGAGGTGGCAAGCACCCGTGAAAGTGCTATCAATACAATTTCCGTCAAAATTCATTTGCATACCATTTCTCCGTCTGAAGCGAAGGCAGCCGTCGATTCGGTATTGTCAAAAGCAGATGCCTTTTTTGCAATTCTCGACCGAGAGGAGCAATTGTTCAGATTAAAATATTCCGATGCTCCTGTTTCTTTAAGCTCTATCCTTGACGAAAAAACAAAGGACGATGCAGCTTCTTATATGAACGCCGCCGATCGACAGCCTATGAGACCGGCAGAGGAGCTTTACCGCTCCGAGATTATTCCTCTCTGTGAAGGCGGATGTATTGTCTATACGCGTTTTCATCATTTGATAATTGACGGATTCGGTATGAGTCTGTTTGCGCAAAAGGTGTTGGATGTTCTTGACGGAAAGGAATGCCGAGTGGATTCTTTTGCGGCAAATGCGGCGGCCGATATATCTAATTCAGATGCTTCGTTTTGGCAGAATTATTTTGACGAGGCAGAGTTTGAACCTGCGATCTTTTCGGAAAAAGCTGTGGGTGTTGGATTTACGGCATACAATTTTTCCTGTGAAAAGGATTTTTCCGATTCATTAAAGCAATTTGCGGAAAGTAACAAATTAACGCCGGCTTACGTTTTTGCCACCGCCTATTCGCTCTATCTTGCCGAATCGACCGGCAAAAAGGATGCTGTATTTTTAATGCCTCGACTCAATCGTACTCCGGCTCAAATGAATGTCATCGGATGCTATACGCTTCTTGTTCCCGTCAGAGTACGTGTTGATCAAAAGCAGACCTTTGCGGAGCTTTGCAGATCTGTGGAAACGGCATCGAGAGAAGCATCGGCACACAAGAATTTCGGATATGACAAAATTCTTGAAGTCTTGCGTGATAACGATATGATCTCCGAGTCGCTCTCGGAGTATGTCTTTAACTTTTATCGGTATGAATTTGATACCGAGATTCCTCATCATGTGGATTACAGCGTGGCGGGAGGAATGCACAATCATTTAACGTACAATATTTTTTACAACGAAAACGGTGGATTTGATATTCGCCTTGATTGCAGCGAGGAAGTTTATACCAAAGCTCGCGCACAGGACTTCTTTGACTCTGTATGCACAATCATAGACCAAGGCATACAAAATATTAAAATTGAAAACATCTCTATTCTCGGAAAAAGAGAATACGAAAAAAATACAAATATCTGCGGAGTAAGCTACAAAGTCGGTAATGACCTTACCATTCCGTCGATCTTCAGAAACGTAGCCGAAAAGCACGGTGATTGTTACGCGCTTTATGCGGGCGAGGTGTCGCTCACGTTTGCCGAGCTTGACCGTGTCAGTGACAGAATCGCGAGAGGACTTGTCAAGGCGGGCGTGAAACAGGGAGATTCGGTTGCGTTTATGCTGAATCGCGACTGGCGCATCATTCCCACAATCCTCGGAATTTCCAAGGCGGGCGCGGCGTTTATTCCTGTGGACCCTGCCTACCCGAAGGACAGAGTATCTTATATTGTAGAAAACAGTAAGGCCGCATACTTGATTTCATCGGTGAACGTGGAATCGTCGGAAGAATACGATTATCTTGAAATCGACAGACTTATTGAATTTTCCGATGATTCGGTAAAATTGCCGCTTGTAAAGCAGGAAGACGTGGCTTATATCATATACACGTCGGGAACGACAGGCCGACCCAAGGGCGTTATGCTCTCCCACAGAGGAATCGCCAACATCACCCATCCCGACAACAATCCCTTTAACCGTGACATTGTGCCCAACTGTCACGGAATCGTAGCCATCGGTTCGATCTGCTTTGATATCTCTCTTTTTGAGATATTCGTTCCTCTTTTCAACGGAAAGTTTGTGGAGTTTGGAAACGAAAAGGCGATGATAGACGCGGGCGAGCTTGCCGCGCACATCACAAGACACAATGCGGATATTATTCACTGCACACCGTCGCGTATCGCCGCGTATCTGTCAAACGCCGCTTTTGTAAGCGCGCTTTCAAACGTAAAGGCAATTCTTGCGGCGGGCGAGGTATTGCCAGGAAGTCTTGTTGAAGAAATGCAAAAGACCTACGGCATCCGCATGTATAACGGATACGGCCCCACCGAAACCACGATAGGCGCCACCATTACCGAGGCGGGAGATATGCTCTCCATCGGAACACCGATCGGTAATATGGGCATTCTGCTTCTGAACGCAAATCGCAAGCTCGTACCCTTTGGCGCGGTCGGTGAGATTTGTGTTTACGGAAACGGTGTCGGCATCGGATACAAGGATCGCCCCGAGGAGACCGCCTCCAAATACATTGAATGGGGAGGGCTTCGCGTTTACCGCACGGGTGACCTCGGACATTTCCATCCCGACGGCAGACTGATCTATCACGGCAGAAATGACAGACAGATCAAGCTGCGAGGTCTTCGAATTGAGCTTTCGGAAATTGAGAAGGTCATGGGCGGATACGCCGGAATCGCACTGTGTAACTGTATGGTGAAAAAAATCGATAAGACCGAGCATCTCGTAGGATTTTATACGGTTGCGGCAGGACAAACGGTGGATGAAAAGGCGTTGCGAGCATATATGAAGAGTCGCCTCACGCCTTATATGGTTCCCGATATTCTTAAAAATCTTGAAAAGATGCCGCAGACCCCCAACGGAAAAACCGATTTGAAGGCACTTGCCAATGAGCCTGTGGAGTATGTGAGAAGCTATAAAAAGCCCATATCACACAGAGAGGTTACAGTTTGCCGTGCCTTTGAGGAGATTCTCGGAATCGAAAAGGTGGGGCTTGAAGATAACTTCTTTGAGCTTGGCGGCTCCTCGTTGGATGCGGCAAACGCGTTGCTTGAGATTGAAACGCGGCTGAATCTGGAAGAAGGCAAGCTTGATTTCGGCGATCTTTACAAATACCCCTCCCCTGCGCTTCTTCTTGAGAAGATATACGGTGATGCGGCAGAGGATAACGGCTTTGACCTTGAGAGCTTGAATTATGATGGAATCGATGAGTTCATTAAAGCACGTACTAATGATAAGGTAAATAAAAAGAAACTCGGAAACGTGCTTCTGACGGGTGTTACGGGCTATCTCGGAATCCATCTGTTGATTGATCTTCTGGAAAGACCCGATATATGCGACAAGATCGTATGTCTTGCAAGACCGAACAAGAGACTTACGGCTGAGCGCAGAGTAAAGGCTAACCTTTTCTACTTCTCGGAAGAGGATTATTCCGAGGGATACGGTGAAAAATGGATGGTGGCAGAGGGGGATATCACAAATCCCGATATCTTTACACAAGGCTGTGATATTCATTTTGATACCATTATCAACTCTGCGGCAAACGTTGCGCATTTTGCTTATGGAGATACCCTCACAAGGATCAACACGGACGGTGTTAAAAACCTTATTGCTTTTGCAAAGAAGCAAGGCGCTACTCTTTGTCAGGTGTCTATCATCAGCGTAGCAGGTTCGGCGAAAAGCATTGACGGAATTCAGTTTACCGAACGTGACTTCTATATCGGTCAGCGCATCCATAACAGCTACATTTATTCAAAATATATGGCAGAGCACGCGATGCTCAGAGCCGCAGTTGATGATGGGCTTGATATCAAGTTTATGCGTGTCGGAAATCTTCAGGGCAGGATCAAGGACGGAGAATTTCAGATGAATATCCATTCCAACGCATTTACGCGAAGAATGGCATCGTATATCAAGGTGGGAGCCGTGCCCGAATCGATTTACGGCGCGACGGTTAATTTCTCGCCCGTTGATGAAACGGCGCACAATATTATCAGCCTTTGCGCGACGGATAACAGCACAGTGGCATTTCATATCTATCCCGCGCGCGAGGTAGCCTTCAAGGCGCTCTTTGACGGACTCGCGAAGCTCGGTTACAACGTTGAGGTGCTCTCAGATGATGATTTTGCTGCACTTGTTAAGGAGAAAAAACACACGGATGAGGGAAGAGAGCAACTTGAAGGACTCTTCACGGGCGGTATCGAAGGAGGACTTCGCGATATTCCTGTTGTTCAGCCTCTGACCGATTCTTATATCCGGCAGCTTGGTGATTCTTGGAGTGAAATCACTCCCGAGTATCTTGACAAATATCTTTCCGCACTTGACGGAATGGACTTGTTTTAACTTATATTTACATACAGAAAGGATTTTAAAAAAATGGAAATAGTTGCACTTTGGAGTTTTGCCGTATTTCTTGCCTCGTTTTTCGCTGCATTTTTGGCAGGAGTAACCTTTGAACCGAAATACCCGAAAAAGATACGCTATCCCTTGTGGGCGGTAGCCGCTGTCGTTGCTTATGGAATTACCTTTTTATCTTATTACATAAACCTTACAAACGACGCGGTCGGAATTCTGGGCGTTTCGGTATTGGTCACCTTGATGATATGCCTTTTGTATCAAGGAACGCTTTCGTCAAAAATTTTTGTATCGCTTACAGCTTGCCTTATCGCAAACGTTTGTACGTTTATGTTCTGCGGTACCACTGACACCCTTCTTGCGGGAAGGCTTGGACTTATCGTCGCAAGCCCGTACGAAGTTCCCAATCTTCTCTTCTTTATTGGTATCAAGGTTGTGGTATATTCTATCTTCTTCTTTGCTTATTTCCGCTTCCTTCGCAAGCATTTCAGAGAAATAATAGATTCTCTTGAGGGAAAAATGGCAACCTTTGTAGCCGCACCCGCGGTTTCGCACGTTGGTTTCTACGTTATCAATCTGTTCTCCAACGCAAACGGTATTTTCCCCGGTCATTTCTGGTTCTTCCCGCTGTATCTGACTGTTTGTGTTATCTTCGTTATCGAGTTCGTTCTGATTTTCCACTCTATTCTGTCTGCATCACGTGAAATGAAGAGCGCGGCGGAATTGAACGTTGCCACAAACATTCAGCAATCCATGCTCCCCTGTATTTTCCCTGCATTCCCCGATAGATGTGAAATCGATATTTACGCAACCATGGACCCCGCAAAAGAGGTAGGAGGCGACTTTTACGACTTCTTTATGGTGGACGACAAACATCTGGCAATCGTTATAGCCGACGTTTCGGGCAAGGGCGTTCCCGCAGCACTCTTTATGGTCATCGGTAAAACCCTTATCAAAGATCACACCACACAGGGCAGAGACCTTGGCGCGGTGTTTACCGAGGTCAACAATCTCCTTTGCGAATCCAACAGCGAAGAAATGTTCATTACCGCCTTTGAGGGCGTGCTTGACCTTGAAACAGGCGAGTTTAATTACGTAAACGCGGGTCACGAAATGCCCTTCATTTGCAAGGCGAACGGCGATTTTGAGCCTTATAAGATCCGTGCGGCATTTGTCCTTGCGGGTATGGAAGGTATGAAATATCGCGCAGGCTCAATGATGCTTGAACCCGGCGACAAGATTTTCCAGTACACCGACGGTGTAACCGAGGCGACAAACGTGCATAATGAACTTTACGGAATGGAGCGTCTTGGTAAAATACTGAACAAGGTTAAAAACGGAACGCCCCAAGAAATACTTCCTGCAGTCAAGGCGGATATTGACGAATTTGTAGGTAAAGCACCTCAGTTTGACGATATTACAATGCTTTGTCTCGAATATAAGGCAAAGATGAAAACCAATGAGGAGGACGCAAAATGAAAGAACTAACCATTGCGGCAACAGTAGAAAATATTGAAACCGTTACCGACTTTGTAAATGAGCAACTTGAAGCACTCGATTGTCCTATGAAAGCGCAGATGCAAATTGATATTGCCATCGACGAGCTTTTCGGCAATATCGCCCACTACGCATACAATCCCGAGGTGGGAGATGCGACCGTTCGCGTGGAGGTTATCGAAGATCCTCTTGCTGTGGTAATTACCTTTATTGA
>JAGBYM010000053.1 GCA_017628755.1 Clostridia bacterium
ACTTCTTTACAACTATCTCGACTCCCAGAACTACTACATCGCTCCCGTCCGTCCCGACTGCCGTTCGATGATGAACGTCACCTTCGTCACAGGCAACGCCGATCTCGATAAGAAATTCGCGTCCGAAGCCGAAAAGGCGGGACTCAAGAACCTCAAGGGCCACCGCGTAGTCGGCGGTATGAGAGCCTCGATCTACAACGCAATGCCCTACGAGGGTGTTGAAAAGCTCGTGGCGTTCATGAAGGATTTTGCAGAGAAGAATCCCAAGTAAAAGCTGAAGAAAATTTTTAAATATTTACTCGTTTTTCTATTCGTGCAAACATACAGCGTCCGCCTGTTCCCCCTTGCGTAGCAAGGATCTCATCACACCGCTTCCGCGGTCCCCCTTCCCCACCGGGGAAGGTAAAGGAGTATGCCGAATGTATTAGTTATTCAGCGGATTTTGTTCGAGATATTTATTTTTGCATATCAAAGAGGAAAGATTCAAATATTCCTATTTGATCAATGAACGATTAACTTTTTGCGATATTCGTCTGTACAAACCTCGAAGTTTGAACCTCATCCTTTTACCTTCCCCGGCGGGGAAGGGGGACCGCGGAAGCGGTGGATGAGGGGAAGCGTCAGGGAAAAGATGTTCGCACAGATTCAGATAGAGCCAATTCCTGTACAAACCTCGAGGGTGGCACAACCGAAGAATACCATTTAACAGACAAAAACAGAATCCACAGGAGAAAATCATGAAAAACATTAAATTAATGAATAAAATCGCCGCTTGCGGTACCGATATTTTTGACCGCGCGGAATATAGCGTAAGCGAGGACTGCCAGGCGCCCGAGGCGATAATGGTGCGCTCCGCCGCTCTTCACGATATGGCATTCAATCCCGAGCTTCTCGCCATCGCGCGTTGCGGAGCGGGTGTCAACAATATTCCGATCGACCGCTGTACCGAGGCGGGAATCGTAGTCTTCAACACTCCCGGCGCAAACGCAAACGGCGTTAAAGAGCTCGTTATCTGCGCTCTGATGCTCGCGTCCCGCGACGTCATCGGCGGTGCAAACTGGGCGGAAACTCTCACATCCGACGTTGCAAAGTCGGTTGAGAAGGGCAAATCCGCGTTCGCGGGCTGTGAGCTTCGCGGCAAGACCCTCGGTGTTATCGGTCTCGGCGCGATCGGCGCTATGGTTGCAAACGCCGCCCTCGACCTTGGCATGAAGGTTATCGGTTACGACCCCTACCTGACTGTTGACGGTGCTTGGCGCATCTCCCGTGCCGTAGGTCACGCTGTCACCACCGACGAGATTTTTGAGAAGAGCGATTATATCACCCTCCACGTTCCCGCAGTTGATGCGACCCGCGGCATGATCCGCAAGGAAAACATTGACAAGATGAAGGACGGAGTCAAGATCATCAACCTCGCGCGCGCAGACCTTGCGATCGCTTCCGATATCAAGGACGCTATCGCGGCGGGCAAGATCTCGGCATACGTCACCGACTTCCCCACCGAGGAAACTCTGGGCGTCAAGGGCATCGTCAACATCCCCCACCTCGGCGCATCCACGGGCGAGAGCGAAGACAACTGCGCTATCATGGCGGCAAATCAGCTTGTTGAGTTCCTGACCACGGGTAACATCCGCAACTCGGTCAACTTCCCCGCCATCGACCTTCCCGCGCATGACGGCAGAAACGTTCTCGTTCTTCACGCAAACATCCCCGCAACGATCGCGAAGATCGCGGGCGCGGTTGCGGAAAGAGGCGTAAACATCGAGCACCTTTCGAACAAATCGCGCGGCAATAACGCCTGCTCGCTTCTCGCACTTGCCGCAGGCACTTCCGATGAGGATATCGAATGGATCAAACGGACGATCTCCGAGTTCGAGGGTATGTGGAGAGTTATTGTTATTTAAAAATAAAAAATCCGCCAAATTTGGCGGATTTTTTACTTTATCGTTCCGTGTAGCGGAACATATCACTCGGTGAAACGTGCTTAATACTGACGTCCGCGTCTCATTCCAACCGATTCAAAGAAGATCGCGGCGAGGATGAGGACGAGTGAGAAAACTCCGAGGAATGACTGCGTTCCCTCTGCGGCTTTCGTTCCGATCGCAACGCAGATAGCGGAGCCCGCGATACAGAAGAACATCAGCACACGGCGTGTGCCGAGGATGCCCGTGACGGTGAGGATGTAAACGATTGCGAAAAGCGCGTAGACCGCGGTGATTGCAACCGTCTGCCAGAGTTCAAGTCCGAGTGCGCGGAAAATTATGTACAGCGAGCCGCCGACGAGGGGAAACACCGTCGGGATCAGGCTCTTTTTTCTTGAAAGTAACATCGTGCCGAAAATGACACAGCATAAAGCGGGCACAAGTAGCTCGATTATAAGGTCAAAAATGAGCAGCTCACCGCTGTATGAAAGTATGAATCCGACCGTCCTCATAGCCGCGGACGCGAAAAATAACAGCGCCGCCGCGATCGCAAAGGGCGAATCGGGAGAGAGTGTACGACGATTGTACGACATTTTTATCTCCCCTGAAGCGAAATTTATTGAAAAAACGAAAAACCCAAGATTTTGGGATTTCACGTCGAATTATCTACTATATATTGTACTATGAGCTTCGCCATTTGTCAAGTGTTTTTGATAAAATTGTTAGATGAATTTCGAATATTTTTTAGATCGGCAATAAAATGTCGTTCTCTTTTTCTCAAAACTCCTTGCATTCCTTCAATTAATTTGGTATAATATTGTTGTATTATTTTTTCGGAGGTATTATCATGACCGAACCTAAACAGAGAAAAGAAATGAATCCCGAATTTATGTGGGATTTTTCGCACATTTACGCAACCAAGGCTGACTGGGAAGCCGCTCTCGTCGACGCTGAAAAGGCGATCGAGGTTGCCGCATCCTACCGCGGCAAGCTGACCGCAAGCGCGGAGGCTCTCGCCGAGGGTCTTGACGCCATCTATGCCGTTGCCGAGAAATTCGAGAAGGCATACAGCTACGCATTCCTCCACAAGGAAGCAGACAACTCCGATCCCGAGTATCAGGAAATGTCCGCGCGCGCAATGAGCCTTTACGTAAAGTTCAGCACCGCAATCTCCTATTCCGAGCCCGAAATGCTCTCCGCAGGCAAGGAAACTCTTCTTTCCTACCTCGAGACCTGCCCCGCGCTCAAGAAATACAGCTTCACCATCCGCGACCTCATCCGCTCGGCTGAGCACGTTCTCGACGAAAAGAGCGAGGCTCTTCTTGCGGGTATGAGCGAGGGTGCAAGCGCGCCCGGCGACGCATACGACATGCTCACCGGCGTTGATATGGAATTCCCGAACGTAATCGGTGAGAACGGCGAAGAACTCCCCCTCACCGGCGGAAACTTCGGCGTTTACCGCGAAAGCGAGTGCCGCGCAGTACGCGAGGACGCTTTCGAGAAGATGTTCGGCACTTATAAGAAGTTCATCAACACCATCGCGGCAACCTACGGCGGTTCGGTCAAGTTTGACTGCTTCCGCGCGAAGGCTCGCGGTTACTCCTCGGCTCGCGAGGCGGCTCTTTCCTCGGGCAACGTACCGCTTTCCGTCTATGACAACCTCATTGACGAGATCCACAACGCGATCCCGACCATGAAGAAGTACATCGAGCTCCGCGCTCGCGCGCTCGGCAAGGAAAAGGTTGATATGTTCGACCTCTACGTTCCCGTCGTCGAGGGCGTTGCAGAGACTCTTCCCTACGAAAACGCAAAGGAGCTTGTTAAAGCTGCTTGCGCTCCCCTTGGTGAGAGATACGTTGCACTCCTTGACGAGGCGTATAACAACCATTGGATCGACGTTTACGAGAACAAGGGCAAGAGCACGGGCGCATTCTCCGCGGGCGTTTACGGCGTTCATCCCTACGTAATGCTCAACTATACAGATACACTTGACGATGCCTTCACCCTCGCGCACGAGCTCGGACACGCTATGCAC
>JAGBYM010000054.1 GCA_017628755.1 Clostridia bacterium
CACGGAGCACATGTACTGATAAACTACAGCATGTACTACGCCGGGCTCGGACGCGATCACTTCAACAACTTTCTTAACGTCTACCGTTGCGGCGATGTTACTGCCGCAGTGACAGACAAATACACCAATTCTCTGCATTCTGCTCACCTCTTATATCTTCTGTATGCGCTGACGAGGAGCTGCTGAGGCATATCTTCGTCAAGAAGCTCGGGGATCTCGTCTGCGGTAAGGTAGTTGCCGCCGCGCTCACGAACTACGAGCTGACGAGCCGCGTCAATGATCTTGCCGGGCTTAACGTCTCTGGGGCAACGCTCAACGCATGCAAAGCAGGAAAGGCACTTCCAGAGCGACTCGCTCTTTACAAGCTCTTCTACATTCTCGTTTGCAACGTAGGAAACGAACTGATGGGGCTTGATGTCCATCTCATTGAAGGCGGGGCAGGTTGCCGAGCACTTGCCGCACTTCATGCACTTAAGAGGATTTACTCCGCTGATCTCGCGGACACGCTCTGCCTGATTCTTTGCGTGACTCATGCTTATGCCTCCTCCTTAACTCCGAGAGCCTCTGCGAGGAGCTCGGTAAAGTAGTATACGGGAAGATCCTTCTCTGCGCTCTTGTTGAGGTTATACATGCAGAGAGGACAAGCCGTGATGAGCATATCGGCGCCGAAGCCCGATGCGCTCTCTGTAATCTTATCGCACATGTTCTTTGCCATATCCTTCTCCTTGAGAGAGATATAGCCGCCGCAGCATTCGTTGCGGTAGGGGTAGATCACGGGAGTTGCGCCAATAGCGCGGATGAAGTCCTCAATGATCTTGGGATTCTCGGGATCGTCAAATGCGAGGATTCCCGAGGGGCGAAGGAGGAGACAGCCGTAGTAAGCGCCGATCTTCTTGCCCGTGAGGGGGTTAACGACGCGCTTCTTCAGCTCGTCAAAGCCGATGGTGTCGCGAAGCAGCTCAAGGAAGTGAACGACCTTCGTTTCACCCGCATAGGGGGTGTCGAGCTTGAGGTAGTTGTTTGCTCTGAAACGGATATCATCTACGTTCTTCATATCGTCATTGACGCGCTTGATAACGTGATGGCAAGCAGAACAGAGGGTAACGAGATCCTGACCCTTTTCTTTAGCTTCGTTAAGCGCACGAACGGAAGAGAGCTTGGTCGCGATCTCGTCACTGCCGAGGGGGTATACACCGCCGCAGCACTGCCAGTTCTCGATCTCTTCAAGCTCGAAGCCAAGCGCCTTTGCGGAAGCTCTTGCGTAAGCGTCAAGATCCTTTGCCTTGTTCTTCAGAGTACAACCGGGATAGTAACTGTACTTCATTATCTTTATCCTTTCAAAAATAATTTCCTGTGATTAAAATTCCAGCTTAGCGATGACCGCCTTGAGCGATTCTGCGCTCGCGTGGAGCTGTCTTACTTCCTCATACGTCAGATCCATCGGTACCTTACCGTTCATTCCGCGAGGTCCGACAAGAGTGAGTGTGGAGAGGCAGACGTCCTCAATTCCGTATTCACCGTGCATCATGGAGGAAACCATAAGCAACGAATCGGAAGATGCGAGAAGCATTGAGCAAAGCTGGCAGACCGTCTGCGCGATCGCGTAGAAGGTCGCGCCCTTGTTCTTGATGATCACGCCGCCCGAGTTGCGGACGTAGTCGATCATATATTCCTTGTCAAGAGGCTTTATGTCGGGATTCTTCTGCGCCATAAGTCTGTGGTACTCGTCAATATGTACGCAGGATACAAAAGCTCTCGACCAGGGAACAAAGGAAGTGTCACCGTGCTCGCCGAAAACGTAAGCGTGGATGCTTCGTTGGGAAACGCCGTAGTGCTCGGAAAGAGCATAACGCAGACGTGCGGTATCGAGAAGAGTTCCCGAACCGATTATCTGATTTTCGGGAAGACCCGAATACTTGGTGAATGCGTAGGTCATAATATCCATGGGGTTGCTTACGATAATATAAAGCGCATCGGGGCAGACCTTGACGATCTCGGGGGTGATGCTCTTCATAATGTTGAGGTTGATCTGTGCAAGATCAATTCTCGTCTGACCGGGCTTTCGAGCCACACCTGAGGTAATGACTACGATATCCGATCCCTTGGCATCCTCATATTCGCCCGCGATGATCGAAATGGGCTGACGGAAGAAGGTACCCTGGGCAATATCCATTGCCTCACCCTCTACCTTGTTTTTGTTGATGTCGATCAGGACTATTTCGGATGCAATGTCCTCGTCTGAAAGTGCAAAAGCGATTGTCGAGCCAACGTTTCCGGCTCCGATAATTGTGATTTTTGCTCCCATAGCAAACTCCTTCCGAATATTAGAGCTTTATCGCGCCAAAAGTGCATTTTTCTTGGCACAACAAAACAATTTCTTACATTATACATTATAGCACAAAGTGCGTATTTTGTCAATATAATTAAAACACATTCAGCATGTTTAACTACTATAATAATATAAGAGCATGCTCTTTATTTGCATATTGCTCAAAAAACACACTCGACATTTTCCCCTAACTCCCGACAAAATGCAAAACGGAGAACTTTCATGTTTCTTCAGGCATAATTCAGGCTCACTCAGCAAGCATACCGTATTCATACATCGCACTCCCATATTGACGGCACGTCATTTTGCATTCTGAAAATTTCTGTCAAAATAACCAACATCGCCTCCCAATTTACTATGTAAAATTGTTGCTTATTTTATGACAAAAATCCCCAAATGTCTTGATTATCCTTCCTATTTGTGATATAATATGAACTTGTGAAAATTATTAAATCTCAAGAAAGAAGATAATTAAAATGACTGCAAACATTTTTCTTACGCTCTCTATCGCGCTCCTTTCGGGACTTCTTCTCTCGCGTCTCGCCAAGAAGGTTGAGCTCCCTGCAGTAACCGCATACCTCGTTGCGGGTGTACTTATCGGCCCCTACCTTCTCGGACAGTTCGGCATAGGCTTTGACCACGAAGCAAGCTCTCCCGAAAACTTCAAGATCCTTTGCGATCTCGCGCTCGGCTTTATCGCATTTGCCATCGGTAACGAATTCCGTCTTGAGTCGCTCAAGAAGATCGGTAAGCAGGCTACCGTTGTCGGCATCGCACAGGCTGTAGTCACCACCATCATCGTTGACGCAGGCCTTATCGCCCTCTCCTTCATCCTTCCCGAAGGATGCCTTCCCCTCCCCGCAGCAATCATCCTCGGCGCAGTTGCAACCGCAACCGCTCCCGCGGCAACCCTTATGGTCGTTCGCCAGTACAAGGCGAAGGGTCCCGTAACCGATATCCTTCTCCCCGTCGTAGCACTTGACGACGCCGTAGGTCTCGTGATCTTCGCGATCTCCTTCGGAGTTGCGGGCGCGATCAACACCGGCACAATCGATCCCATCTCGATGATCGTAAATCCCCTCATCGAGGTAGTTCTCTCCCTCGTTCTCGGCGCGGTTATGGGTTATCTTTTCTCCTTCTGCGAGAGATTCTTCCATTCCCGTTCCAAGCGTATGGCAGTATCCGTAACCTTCGTTATGATGACGGTTGCTATCTCCTCGCTCAAGTTTGAGGTCGGACACATCCACATCGCTTTCTCCAGCCTTCTCTCCTGCATGATGCTCGGAACCATCTTCTGCAACATCTGTGATTTCTCCGAGGAGCTTATGGAAAGAGCCGACAGATGGACCGCTCCCCTTCTCATTCTCTTCTTCGTTATCAGCGGTGCAGAGCTCAACCTCACCGTATTCACCAACTGGGTATTCGTTGTTATCGGCGTAGCATACATCGTATTCCGTTGCATCGGTAAGTATTACGGCGCACGCTTCAGCGCAAAGGCTTCGGGCTGTGACGCAAACATTGTAAAATACCTCGGCATCACCCTCTTCCCGCAGGCGGGCGTTGCTCTCGGTATGGCAAGCCAGGCACTCACCTTCGGCGGTGAGACCGGCACCCTTGTACAGAGCATCACCCTCTTTGCAGTACTTATCTACGAGCTTGTAGGTCCCGCACTCACCAAGATCGCCCTCACCAAGGCAGGCGACATCAAGGCAGAAGGCAAGACCAGTGCCCGTGAAGAAGCTAAGAAGCTTATGGAACAGAAATAAGTTACTAGTTGCTAGTTGCTAGTGAAAGGTAAAAAATCCGCCCGAAATTCGGGCGGATTTTTGGTTTTGTCTGCATTATCGCGCGGTGCGCGAATGGTTATCTGCTACGCAGAATGGTTATCCGCTGCGCGGAATGGTTATTTGCCTACGGCAAAATGAAGGTGAAATTCCTCGCTTTGCTCGGAAATTTCCGATTTTATTGAAAAAACAACAGCGGAAAAGTTTGATCAAACTTTTCAAAGTTTGCGGATTCTCAAGGCAGAGCCTTGAGTCGCGCTCCGCAGAGCGCGAAACTCTCTCCGTGCTTCAAGCGGGCGGCGCCCCCGCCGACCGCTTGGAAGGAGTAAAAACTCCCCTCGCGGGAGTTTTTCGCTCCTTCACTCCCCGCCCGAAAATTCGGGCGGATTTTTATTTTCAATTAATCCTCCAGTCTGTAGATTTCCTCGTAATCGGGAGACTGCATCGAAAGAAACGGCGACCACCAGCGGAGATCCGGGTCGTTGGTAAGGAAATAAAACTGCTTATCCTTCTCGTTCATTTTCAGGCTTAATCGCAAATACGTATATTCCTTAACTACAGAATAATCGTGCGAGTAGGAAGGAAGCATATCTCTGTATGAATAATAATACTTTTCACCGTCATAGACCACCTCGGTAAGCGAAATAACCGGCTTGCCGTCGGGTTCATTTACTCCTTCGGGCAGGTGAAATTTACTGTTATTTTTCTCAACGTAAAACGCTTTTCGAAACACGGCGGGTTTACCGTTTTTAACCTTGCTGTGAAATTCCTCCCACAAGCTATCTCCCACCATTGTTTTTATATTTTCGCTGTCAAAATCGGTAACGCAGGTCACAAGCCAACCGCCTTCGAGCACGTCAGCGTATATCTCATCAGCGGGCATATCGACGGGATAGTCAAACACCGCGCTGTCGGTGTATGGATCGTAATCCGAATATTCATCGCTTCCCGCATTACCTCCGAAAGCGACGCCAAGCCTCGGCAGAACGTAACTTATAATCGGAATCGCGCAAGAGAGCAAAATGAGGCAAGCTGCCATTGCCGCAATGCGCTTCCAATGCTTGAAGGGAGTTTTCCACGTCACAGCCTCATCCTTCGGCGCAGGGGCGGAGGTCACTTTGAGATCCCCAAGTGCTTCGAGAACAAGTTTTTCATCAATGTGCTCGAGCGACTCGAGCAGACGTCTGTTTTCAGGTTTAATGTTCATACTCATACGATAATACCTTCCTTTCCGAGTGCTTCCGCAATCTTCTTGCGGGTTCTGTGAAGTGAGACCTTGACGCGGCTTTCGCCGAAGTGGGTCTGCGCCACGATCTGTTCGATGCTCATTCCGAGCCAGTAGCGGTAGATGAAAATCTTTCTGTCACCTGCGCTCTGCCCTTCGAGGACGCGGCTGATAATCTCGCCCGCGCGCTTCGCCTCATATTCAGCGGCAAGGTCTGTGCCGTCATCCATGAGACTCAGAAATTCATCGCCGATGATCTGAACTTTTCCCCCGCGCTTCCATGCGTTCGCTTCACGGGTGATCACGTGCGCGCGGTTGCGCACAGATCTTGCCACGTACGCCTTGAGATCGTCGGGATGCTCGGGAGGAATCGAATTCCAAAGGGCAAGAAAAACGTCGTTCAGGCACTCTTCAACGTCCTCACGCATAGCAAGAATGTTTGAGGCAACCGAGCGGCAGAGTCCGCCGTATTTCTTTTCAATCTCCGAAATGGCATTTTCATCGCGCTCAAAGAACAGCTCTATGATTTTTCTGTCATCCATTCGGGAGCCTCCTTTCATATGTCCTTTCACCTATCAAGAATCGTTTTGACCGGCGCAGGTTACAAAAAATGCGAAAATATTTTGATTTTCATCGTTTTGCACAAAGCAGGAAGACTGATTTTGTGTATTATCACAATAATAATAGCATAAAGATGGGAAAATGTCAATAAAAAAGTCACGCCCCAATGGGGCGCGACAGGCTGCTGACAAAGTACCTTCAAAATCAGACATATGGCAATTTGCACAAAAATCAGAAAGCTATGTTAGTACTCGCTATGCGGGGGTGAAGGGGGCGCAGCCCCCTTCATCGCTTACGATGTCATCCTGAGGGCACGTCCGCAGACGTGTGGTGCCCGAAGGATCTCGTGCTGACCGAGTTGTTCCTCGGTCAGCGCGGTGCTGGCGA
>JAGBYM010000055.1 GCA_017628755.1 Clostridia bacterium
ATAACGGGAAATCCGCCCGAATGACCAAGCAGGACTCCGCGGTCATCCATAATGTAATTAAGAACAAACGGGAAGGAAGCGGCAATGCTTGACGCGTGAATGGAACGATTATATTCCTTCATTCCGTCAAACGCCGACACGCCCGATGCTACAAACGCTCCTATTTGCTTGGAAGCATTGTCACTGATCTTAAAGCCGTCCTCCGCAAGCATACTTCTTACTCGCTTTTTCAGGCTTTCCCTTGAATTTGCGGAATCCTCGTAGATCGTAATATGTATAGTTACGTCAAAAAGTGTTTCGTTATCGTTTTGAAGCATCGCAAGCAGAGATACCAGCGAATCCACGTGTGTCTGCTGATCGATGATATCCGATGCCTTGAAGGAGTTCTTTGTTAAAAGCTCTTGCAGAGAGCGGTCTATCATTCGGATCGCTTTCGACTTTTCGATCGGCTTTATGTTCATAACGACCTTGGTGCCTTCTACGTTAAAGATCTTATAGCCCCAGGCGTTCTTTACAGCCAAAGGATAGTCTCTGACCGTGTAGGTGACCGACTCCTTACCGTCAACGATCGTTTGCATCAATTTAAACTCTACCTTTTCGGGAGTTGCGTAATTTACGTACTCGTCGGGTTGATAGTATTCGATCTCTCGCTCGTCAAAGTCATTTGTGTAATTATACTTCAAAAATACCGCAAGCTCTTTATCGGACAATCTGTGAGAATCGATGGTATATTCCTTGAATTTTATGATTGCCGAATTGATTATCTCGGATATCGTAGCGGGGTTGGCGTCGTAGATGACAAGGTAATATCCCGAACGCATAACGCGTATGTTGTCGTTAAGGTCCTTAAGGATATCTGTTCGGTTGTCGATAATATTCTTTCTCGGTATGCTTTCCTCGTATGTAATTCCCTCTGCTTCAAACAGCTTATCAATATCGGGCTTTTTGTTCTTTTCCTGTTCGATATACTTATCCAGCAGTATGGGGCGGTCCACCTTGACGAGACTCGCACTTGTTTTACCGCTAACGCTTTTCAATATGGACGCGAACACCTTGTCGATGATCTCGGACTGTTTATATCCCGTAAGAAGCCTGAACTCCTTGGGCATAATTTCCAGAACTCCGCCATAATAGCTTCCGTAACAGATAAGCTCATCACGTATATCGGTAAAAGGAACGAGCGTCGATATATCCGCGCCGGAATCCGTAGCATTCTTGGTGTATTTTTTCTTGCTGAAAATAAATTTTATCAAGCTTCCGATCTGGAGATACAAGCGTTCACCCGATATGGGAAGATAAAGGCAAATAAATATGCCAAGAACTATTGTCATAAAAATATATGTCAGCATCCCGTAATCGGTGAACAGTATCAAAAATTCAATACCGAGTCCCAAAAGACCTATTAAAACGTCCGCAAGAGTGAAGTTGCGGTAAAACTCAACCTTGACCTTTGTTTTCTTTGGAATAATTCTCATTTATCGCTCCTCCTCTCTCACTTTGTTGTGTTGTCTTTGTTATCGTCTGCTTTCGTGTTAGCATCGTCTGATTTTTTGTTTTGAAGCGCATTCTTAATGTCGGTCTGCGCATTCTTATTCATTTCTGTATTCTTATCGTTGTTTGCGGGAGATTTTGCGGCATTAGGTGCAGCGGCGGGCTTGTCGGGGACATTCTTTGCAGAGCCGCCGTCCGTCTTTCCTTGCATTGCTGCCTGTAAATTTGCGCCGCCCTGAGCGCCACCACGGTCTACTTTGCCGTCAAAACGGTTTGCAGCATTTCTTCTCTCCTCAGCATCGTGCTCTTTTTTCATCTGCGTATGCTGTCTTATTCCCTCAGCAACGCTGGTGGGAACGTCTGCAGCCTGTAACCAAGATCTTCCCTTGTTGAAGGTGCCCTTTGCCGCACCGCTAACAAATCCCAAAGCACCTTTTACCACTCCGCCTGCCATATGAGCGAGAGCCGCCATACCGCCCGTCAAATGACTCTGGTCCATAAGGTCCTGCGAGCCCGCACCGCGGGATACAAGGTTGCCGATCAGCACCATTCCGCGTCTGCAAGCGAAGGCTCCGCCTATGATGAACAGCAATCTTGCAATTCCATTGACAAGATTACCGCCTGTTCCTCCAACCGAAAAGAAATTGATATTTGCGATCATTGGAAGCATTAAGGAAAAAATGTTTAATGCGAGGATACCGCCGTATGCTGTGATAAATTTGTTGATTGTCTGCTCTCGCCACATTTTAAAGCGTTCGCCGTCGTCAAGTGGGGATGCACTCATGGGAAGCGGCGCAATGACAAACAACACAATGAGGCTGATAATTCTCTCCACAAAGGAAAGTAACGTCAGCGCAAGAAGGATCAGTACGGAGATAGATCCGACGAGACCCAAAAAGAAATTGAATTTACTCAATTTGAAGAAATCGGCGACCTTGTCTGTGTTATAGTAAGAAAACTCACTGACACCTGTTAAATAGTCCTCAAGAGAACAGCTTCTGAAGGCATCAAGCACCGCTTCCTTGTCCTCGGACGGACCTATGTATGCCTCGTCTGCGAAGATTATGAACATAGAGCCTCCAAGTCCGCTATTTCCGTTGGCGGTCGCCTCATATATTCCGCGCATGATCGTGGACACGAATACCGATGACGCGATCATGATAGCCGGAACAAGTAAAAAGAAAAGAATGATCTTTGCGGAGTCAAGGCAAATACGAATGGGGGATTTTTTCTCGTAAAAGGTCAATTGATCCCGTATAATTCGAAATGCCGTAAACAGAAATAGAAGAATAAAACCAAACAGGCAGACGTAACCAAAGGCGTTCAGTATCGTTTCGCCCTGCATAAAGTAGGACAAAAGATCCACGTCCTCCGTAATGATCTCACCGTTTACTTCCTTTTCTATCTGAACGGGATCAATACCACACAGCTTGCGAGCGATCATAATGATAATATCGAT
>JAGBYM010000056.1 GCA_017628755.1 Clostridia bacterium
GACACGGGTGTATCCCGAGCGTTTTGCGTCGGCAAGCACTTTTTCGTGCATACCCTTCTTGGCGCGGACAACGGGAGAGAGCACCATGAATCGCTCGCCCTCGGGGAGAGTTTCGATCTTTTCTATGATCTGGTCAACCGTCTGACGGCGGATCTCCTTGCCGCAGATGGGGCAGTGAGGTATTCCGATTCGTGCGTAAAGCAGACGGAGGTAGTCGTAAATTTCGGTGACGGTACCCACGGTCGAACGCGGGTTTTTGGATGTAGTTTTCTGGTCTATGGATATTGCGGGCGAGAGGCCTTCGATCATGTCGACGTCGGGTTTGTCGAGCTGACCGAGGAACTGGCGCGCGTATGACGAGAGCGACTCGACGAATCGGCGGTGGCCCTCGGCGTATATGGTATCGAATGCAAGAGAGGATTTACCCGAACCCGAAAGACCCGTCAGAACAACGAGCTTGTCGCGCGGGATCGTGACATCAACGTTTTTCAGATTGTGTACTCTTGCGCCTTTGATTATCAGATTTTGTGACATTTTATTTCCTTATCATTTCATCGGGATTATAGGTATAATACCATTTCCGCGGATTATTCTTTATATATTTCGCACATTCGGCATAATCAAATTCGTTTCTGATAACATGATCAAACGATCTTGATTGCCAAATATTTTCGCCACACTCTTTATTGCAAAAACGTTTAAAAGTTGAAATAAACAATGAAATTTTTGATGACTTGGCAGGGATGCGTTGAGGTTCGACAATATCGTTCATTTCAACTGTTCGGTTAATTTGCAATATCAAATGAATATGATTCGGCATTATTATATATTGCTTTACAAAAATATTATCATAAAAATCATTTAGCTGCTTAATGTATTTGTCAGCGATTGCCCCTACGTCTGTTAAAACAACTTTAGGATATAATTCATCATCGTTTTTAATAACAGACGAAAGTATGCACTTCTTATCCTTGGTACATATAGTAATAAAAAACGCTCCGGGATAACTGTAATTAAACCTTGGATTGCGCATATTTTTTCTTTGCGGATATTTATCTTCCATAATTATACCGCCTTACTAAAAGTAAAAAATACAAATCTAAATATCGCCTGTAGGGACCGACGTCCCCGGCGGTCCGGACAGCACGAGAGGTTTTATTTGTTTTAGTTTCAAAACAGAAATAATATTTTCTTGATTATGTGCTCATAAAAGCCATTATTGGGCTCGGACCGCCGAGGACGTCGGTCCCTACGGAGTCGTAATAAAAATAATATCAAAATATTATAATTCTCTCGTCCTCAATAATTAAGCAATTCCTTCGGAATACCACGGATTAATTTTTCGAGTGCGGAAAAATTTTTGATTATATTTGTACCTTTATATACTTCAAAAGTATGTTCTCCGGAATAGAGATCGCGGCAATGTGCGCTTAATATATCGCGGTCAAATTCCTTTTGAAATACGTAATAGAACTTGCCATGTACGGTGCTTACACTGACGGCGTAGGCACATCTTCGTCCGCTGCGAGGGGTGGGGCCTCCACGAAGTATTGAAATGTAATCGAATTTATAGCAAAACAGCTCTTTCTCTTCCGTTTCATCGGGATTTGCCGAATACATTGAGTTAAGCATCTTTTTGTTCTTGAACGCATTTATGAATCCGATTACGGAATATATGCCGTCTACGGTACTCCCCACGACTACAATAAATATTTCCCACGATTCCGTCGGCGTGAAAAGAACAAATAGAGCGAGCAAAACGATCGCAAAAGATGCCATAAGAAATCCTGTTAACAAGTTAAAGTTATAGATCTTTTTAAGTGTTTCAGTTCTTCGGTCCAATACTTGTCTATCGGTTTCTTTTACATTCATCTTATTTTCCTCCATCTTCTTTAAGTGCACGAATCTTATCGCGGAGGTAGGCGGCGAGTTCGAAGTCGAGGCGGCGGGCGGCATCCTTCATTTCTACGGTCAGCTTTTCGATCATAGCCTCGCGGTCGCGCTTGGTAAGTTTCTTCTCTGCCGTCTTCTTCTGTTTTTCGTCCTTGCCGCCGGGGAGTGCGATCTCGATGAGGTCGCCGACCTTCTTTTCAACGGATCGGGGTGTGATGCCGTGTGCTTCGTTATACTCTGTCTGAACCTTACGGCGTCGGTTGGTCTCGCCTATCGCACGGCGCATTGAGCCCGTGACGCTGTCGGCGTACATGATGACCTTGCCGTTTACGTTACGCGCGGCACGTCCAACCGTCTGGATGAGCGAGGTTTCTGAACGCAGGAAACCTTCCTTATCGGCATCGAGGATGGCGACAAGCGAGACCTCGGGGATGTCGAGACCTTCACGGAGAAGGTTGATTCCGACGAGCACGTCAAAGTTACCGAGACGGAGATCGCGGATGATCTCGGTTCGCTCCATCGTTTCAATATTATAATGAAGATAACGGACGCGGACGCCGTTGTCGGCAAGATAGTCGGTAAGGTCTTCCGCCATCTTACGGGTGAGTGTAGTTACAAGGCTTCTCTCGTTCCTTGCGGCGCGTGCCTTGACCTCGCCGAGGAGGTCATCGACCTGATGCTCGATAGGTCTGATCTCGATCTCGGGGTCGACAAGTCCCGTGGGACGGATGAGCTGTTCGCTGATTCGCTCGGAATGCTCGCGTTCGTAGTCGCCGGGAGTTGCGCTGACGAAGACTGCCTGATTGATCTTTTCCTCAAATTCCTCAAAATAGAGGGGGCGGTTATCGTATGCCGAGGGCAGACGGAAGCCGAAATCAACAAGGTTTCGCTTTCTTGCCGTGTCGCCTCCGCTCATTCCGCGGACCTGCGGGAGCGTGACGTGCGACTCATCTACGAAAAGGAGGAAATCCTTCGGGAAATAGTCAAGGAGTGTAAAGGGCGTAGAACCCGGTTCTCTGCCCGCGAGGACGCGTGAATAGTTTTCAACGCCCGAGCAGAAGCCGATCTCGCGGAGCATCTCGAGGTCGTATTTAGTGCGCTCGGATATGCGCTGTGCCTCAAGGTATTTATGATTTGATTCAAAAAACTCGACACGCTCCTTCATCTCGCGCTCGATCTCGGCAAGAGCCTTTTCGCGTTTATCGTCCGAAACAGCATAGTGCGTTGCGGGGTAGATCGCGGCGTAGGAAAGACGGCGGACAAGCTCGCCCGTGACTACGTTTATCTCGGAAACGCGCTCGACGGTGTCGCCGAAGAATTCAACGCGCAGAGCCTTATCGTTGCCGGATGCGGGAATTACCTCAACTGTGTCACCGCGGACTCTGAAGGAATCACGCGCGGGCGACATATCGTTTCTCGTGTAGCTGATGGCGATCAGGCGTTTGATAAAATCATTCCGCTCCATCTCCATATCGGGACGGACGGCAAGCACAAGCTCGGAATATTCAGCGGGGTCACCGAGAGAATAGATGCAGGAAACGCTGGCAACTATGATGACGTCGCGGCGCTCAAAAAGTGCCGATGTCGCGCTGTGACGGAGACGGTCGATCTCGTCATTGACAAGGGCATCCTTTTCTATATACATATCCTTGCCGGGGATGTAAGCTTCGGGTTGGTAGTAATCGTAATACGAAACGAAATATTCTACCGCGTTTTCGGGGAAGAACTGGCGAAACTCGGTGCAGAGCTGTGCCGCAAGTGTCTTGTTATGAGCCAGAACGAGTGTCGGACGGTTCATTTTTGCGATGACATTTGCCATTGTAAAGGTCTTACCCGAGCCGGTAACGCCGAGGAGAGTCTGCATATGCTCGCCGCGCTCGATACCTTCAACTATACTGTCTATTGCCGCGGGCTGATCGCCCGTGGGCGCAAATTCGCTGTGGAGTTTGAATACTCCTTCGAGTTTTCTGCTCATTTCTTCACTTCCCTTCATTCGCTAATACATATATTATATCAAAAAAGATTTTTAATGTAAATGGATTTTGATAAAAAAGTGCCCGAAAATTTTTGTCATTTTCGGGCATATTTTATTGGCTAATGTCAACAATCGTTCGGTATTTCTTTTGCTATCGAATAATTCTTATAAGCCTTTTCAGCAGTAACATCACAAATTACCTTGATAAAATCGGGAAGCGAGACAGTCTCGTTTTCGTCCTCCATTTCGACCTCGGCGATGGCGCGGTCACTCCAGAACGGATAAATATCCACCTCGACCACTCTGTCTTTGTATGGGATACAGTAGCGCATCTTTTCGACGGTTCTGCGCTCGGGGTCGGCAAGTTTGAGTATCTCTTCATATTCTTCAACACCGATTTCTCGCTCGTTCTCGATGCATTTTACGTCTGTGATACGCTTCTTTTCTGTGAAAATATATTTCGTCACACCATCGGTTGTGCGCTTGCGGACACGCGAGGTGAAGCCGTCATCGGTTTTGAGATAGGTCTGCGCGATCTCGCTTTTCGAGTCCGCGTATTTTTCAAGCAGATTTATATCGGGATATTCAATAAGGTATTTTCTTTCGATTTCAAACGCCATTTTGCACGCTCCTTTTCTTTCATTTAATTATAACACGCATAAGCGCTCTCCGTCAAGCTTTTTCGATAAAAAGTCTGTAAAAAAGCGAAAGGGTAAAGATAAAGAGGCTCAGCGACGTTCCGAAACGGATGAGTAGCCAGACCGAAAGCATCCACAACAAAAGAATGCTCATAAAAGTTGAAAAAGACAAAAGCTTTGCTGAAACGCGTGGACCGAACAGTGAGGTTACGGCGACGGAGAGCATTCTTCCGCCGTCAAAGCCTTCCGCAGGTATGAGATTCAGCACTCCGAGCATCAGCGAGACCGAGGCGAACCATTCGCTGATCTCGGTAAAATATCCGCGGCGTTCGGATAAGATGATGACAACGATTGCTGACAGGAAGTTCATTGCGGGTCCCGCGGCGCAAAGGAGAAATTCCTTCGGATAGGAGATCAGAGATCCGCGAACCTTGAGCGATGCGCCGAACATTCCAACGTCAAGCGAGCGCATAGGTATTCCGAGAATTGCGGCGGCAAGCATATGTCCGAGCTCGTGAAGCACAGCGGCGCCGAGTGATGACAGAACGATACCCGACGGCTGAAATACGAGCATAAGTATCAGTATAATCGCGGGCAGAATACCGATCCGCAGAATTTTGGAACTTTTCATATTATTTATACCCCTTTTTGCCGAAAAATCTTGTGTTTGGCTTTCATTTGTGATAAAATATAATGAAATAAATCTAAGGAGTATGACAGTTTATGGATCATTCCAAAATCAAATGGATTTTCTTTGATATGGGACATACACTTCTTGATGAGGACGGCGTGCATATTTCGCGGCTTGAAGAGCTGACCGATGATCTTCACGCTATCGGGAAAGAATGTCCTTCTATAGAAGCAATGCTCGATGAGATGGTGGAATTCGGAACACTCGGCAAGAAAAGTCCTTTTGGCTCGCTCGCAAAAAAGTATGGGATAAATAAATCATATCCTTACGTACCCGCCCTTGAAGTCCCCTTCCCCGAAACCGAAGAAGCGCTTCGTCTGCTTTCGGAAAAGTTCAAGCTCGGAATAATCGCAAACCAGCGCGGCGGCTCGGCGCACAGACTTCAGGCGCACGGGCTTATGAAATACATTGACTTCGTTTATTCGAGTGAGGAAATGGGTAGATCCAAACCCGCACCCGATCTATTTCTTTCTGCTCTCGATGCACTCGGATGCGCTCCCGACGAGGCTTGCATGGTCGGTGACCGCATCGACAATGACATTCGCCCCGCTAAAAAGCTCGGCATGATGACAGTCCGTTTGCGTCAAGGTTTTTACCGTAACAGAGCTCCCGAATGCGAATTTGATATTCCAGACGCAGACATTGACGGTATAGGCGATCTCCCGTCTGTTTTCGGTATCAAAAAATCATAAAAATCTATAAAAAAAATTCCAAACACTATTGACAATCACGTGACTGTGTGATATAATAAACACAGATGATAAAATATTCGGAAAGGAGTGCATCACAATGAACCTTCAAATCAACGAAGAACTTATTCCCGGTACAATACTTAACCGTCGGGAAATGGGTGACGTTACGGGTCTTGAATTTCTAAAAAAGATTTTTTACATTTCGGACGGCGTAATGCTTACTCAGATCCGCGAGATCTCGGGCATTGACGGCTCGACTCTGCAAAACTGGACGAAGAGAGGTTGGGTAGCAAACGCCAGACTCAAGCGCTACAACATCGACCAGGTAGCCCACATCCTTATTATCAACATGCTCCGCTCTTGTATGCAGCTTGACAAGATCGCCTTCCTTGTTTCCTACATCAACGGAAGAGTTTACGATCAATCGGACGACATTATCCGCGATTCGCAGCTTTATGACTACATCTGCCGAATCCTTGACAGACTTATGCATGCGGGAGAGATCACCAAGGACAACACCACCCTCCGTAACACTATCGAAGAAATCACCTCGGATTACGAAGAGAAGGTAACCGGCGCGAGAAAGCGTCTCAACACGGCTATTGAAATAATCATCATCGCATACTACGCTTCAATCATCAAGTCACGTTCGGACGATATGGTTGACGCTCTTATGCGCCGCTGATATTTCAAATCTACACACTGAAAGGAAAGTCAATTATGATAAACTGGTGGAATGAACTTGATCTGATTCAGCAGATCTTCGCGCTCATTGCTCTTCCCTCTACCGTTTTGATTATTATTCAGACGGTACTCCTCCTTATCGGAATAGGCGGCGAATCGGATACAGACGTTGACGTTGACGACGTTGACGGCATTGATCTTCCCGACGACGGTCTTGCGATATTCAGTATCAGAGGTATCCTCTCGATGCTCTGTATCACAGGTTGGGTAGCAGTCGCGCTTCTCGAAACCGAGCTTCCCGCAGGCGTGTCTATCGCTATTGCGATCGTATGCGGAATCGCAACCCTCATCGGTATGGCATTCCTCATGAGAGCCATCAACAGACTGCAATCGAGCGGTAACATTGACGTCGGCAACTGCATCGGCAAGATCGCAGAGGTCTACATCCCCGTTCCCGCGGCAGGAAGCGGATCAGGTAAGGTAAACCTTACGGTTCAGGAAAAATTCAGCGAATTCACCGCTATCACCACCGCGGGCGATCAGCTCAAGACGGGCTCTTACGTAAGAGTGGTTGCGGTCAACGAAGCAGGTGTTCTCGTTGTTGAACCGATTGATAAAAAGGACTAATTTAAAATCGAAAAGGATCAACCATGGATTACAATCGCAACAAAAAGTATTTTGAACAGCACCTCAGCACAGCTCCGGTAATCATATCCGCCGCTTGCTTCGCCATAGGCTTTCTTATGGTAGTTATTCTCTCGGGCACGCGAGGATTCAACACTTATATGATGATCTCGGGAGGTCTTACCTTAATCGCGATCGGCGCAGCCATATTCCTCATTCGCGCAGCTAAAAAGATCCCCGACGCGGAAATCAGTGAGCAGGCAAGAAAGCTTTACGATACCTTCAAGGAAGATTTCAATCAGAAATTCCTCCCGCAGGATATCCGCACCATCCGTTACGAGATGACAAATCACATCTCCCGTCCCAAGCTCGAGCCCGTAACCTTTGCAACCTACTGCTTTGAAGGCGAAGAGGTTCTCGCTAAAAAGGGCAACGACGGTAAGAGCCGTTCCTCGATCTACTCGATGTCGGGATTCATTCTCAAGCCTGATTCGATCTGCGTTGCAGAGCGCGAGATCTCACTCATCTCGGATAACGACCCGATCCCCGGAGATTTCCGCGAGATCAAGTATCTCGATCTCGGATCGGCAACTCTTGAGCACGTTCCCGAAAAGAAGGGATACGAGGGCTTTGCAAAATACCGTCACCTGAGACTTTGCGACAACGAGGGCAAGATCGTTATCGAATTTCCCATTATCGCGGACGCCGCGGCTGACGATTACGTAAAAGACATTGCCGTTCGTATTTCCCGCGCAAAGGAAAAGGCGGCAAAGGAAGCGGAATAAAAACCGATTCTCAACTAATACTATATTATAATTATTTTTAAAAAATTAAAATACAGAAAGGAATTTTATCATGTTCGGATTCAATGCACTTCTCTCTTCGGGCGGAATCTCCGAAGCGGTACCGATGATCGTTATCGCGGTAGTAGCAATTCTCTTTGCCTTCGTAGTTCTCATAGCTTCGCGCTATAAGAAATGTCCTTCCGACAAGATCATGGTCATCTACGGTAAGGTTGGCACAAACAAGGACGGCACACAGCGTTCGGCTAAGTGTATCCACGGCGGCGCGGCATTCGTAGTTCCCGTATTCCAGTCTTACGAATACCTCGACCTGACTCCCATGTCTATCCCCGTTGACCTCACAAACGCCCTCTCTCATCAGAACATCCGTGTTGACGTTCCCTCGAGATTTACCGTCGGTATCTCCACCGACGTCGGCGTAATGCAGAACGCGGCTGAGCGTCTTCTCGGCCTCAAGCTCGTTGAGATTCAGGAGCTTGCAAAGGATATCATCTTCGGTCAGCTCCGTCTCGTTATCGCAACGATGGACATCGAGGAGATCAACACCGACCGTGACAAGTTCCTTGAAGCGGTTTCGGGCAACGTGGAAACCGAGCTCAAGAAGATCGGTCTCCGTCTCATCAACGTTAACGTAACC
>JAGBYM010000057.1 GCA_017628755.1 Clostridia bacterium
GCGGACGGTAAAATCCGTGCAATGCCAGAAGGGATATCGCAGGCGGAAGTTGCAATTGCGTACGTTGATGTCGATACATTCTTTAAGAGCCGATTCGCCGTCTTCCTCGCCCTCAAAATTGCAGGCGATAACGTCGGCGTGGCGCAAGCCGTAAAGCGCGCGCTCCTCGCCGGTGGTTATATCGCGGTAAATCTTTCTTTCAATCATTTTTTATGTACCTTAGTTTTTCAGGCTGTGGATGGGCGCGGGAATACGTCCTCCGCGCGCGATGAATTTAGCGGGGGAATATGTATTGACGGGCATAATGGGCGCGCTTCCGAGAAGACCGCCGAATACGACCTCGTCGCCAACCTTCTTGCCGACAGCGGGGATGACTCTGACCGCCGTGGTCTTGGTGTTTGCAACACCGATCGAGATCTCGTCCGCGATGATACCGCAGATAGTGGATGCGGGAGTGTCGCCGGGGATCGCGATCATATCAAGGCCGACCGAGCATACCGCCGTCATAGCCTCGAGCTTTTCGAGTGTGAGCGCACCGATTCTTGCCGCGTGGATCATGCCCGCGTCCTCGGAAACGGGAATGAATGCGCCCGAAAGTCCGCCTACGTGCGAGGATGCCATAACTCCACCCTTCTTGACAGCGTCGTTGAGAAGCGCGAGAGCCGCGGTCGTGCCGGGACATCCACAGGTCTCAAGACCCATATTCTCAAGAATATGAGCAACAGAGTCTCCGATCGCAGGAGTGGGTGCGAGAGAAAGGTCAACGATTCCAAAGGGAACGCCGAGTCTCTTTGAAGCCTCGAGAGCAACGAGCTGACCTACGCGCGTGATCTTGAATGCCGTCTTCTTGACGGTCTCAGCAAGCGCGGTAAGATCGCAGTCGCCTACACGCTGGATCGCGGACGCAACCGCACCGGGACCTGAAACTCCGACGCTTACAACACATTCGGGCTCGGAAACGCCGTGGAAAGCACCCGCCATAAAGGGGTTGTCCTCGGGAACGTTTGCAAACACGACGAATTTTGCACATCCGATCGAATCGTGGTCTGCGGTAAGCTCAGCCGCCTTGACGATGATATCGCCCATCTTCTGAATGGCGTTCATGTTGATGCCAGCCTTGGTGGACGCAACGTTGACCGACGAGCATACGCGCTCTGTCTCTGCAAGAGCATAGGGAATCGACTCGATAAGCTGTTCCTCGCCGACGGTGCAGCCCTTCTGCACAAGTGCGCCATAACCGCCGATAAAGTTGATACCGAGGGTATCAGCGGCGCGGTCGAGGGTCTTTGCGAGCTTTATGTAGTCCTCGGAAGAAAATCTTCCGCCGAGAATCGAAATGGGAGTCACGGCAACGCGGCGGTTGACGATCGGAATGCCGTACTGCTTCTCGATATCGTCACCGACCGAAACAAGGCGCTCCGCCTTCTTCGTGATCTTGTCGTATACGCGGTCGCAGACGGTCTTGATATCATCGCCAGCGCAGTCGATCAGCGATATGCCCATTGTGATGGTACGGATATCGAGATTCTCCTCGCGTATCATATTTATTGTTTCAAGAATATCGTTTATATTAAGCATTGTCTACTCCGATCAGATGCGGTGCATCGAATTGAAAATATCCTCGTGCATGGTTGCGATGCGCAGACCGCAGGTGTCGCCGAGCGCACTCATCTTGTCAACAAAGTCGCCGAAAGCGCAGGAAAGATTGTCAATATCGACAAGAACGATCATTGCGAAATACTCGCGCAGAACGCTCTGCGAAATATCAATAATGTTCGCGCCCATATTCGAGCACTCTGTTGCAACCTTTGCAACGATTCCTACGTTGTCCTTACCCGTAACGGTAATAACTGCCTTCATTTTGTACTACCTCCGAAAAAAGTATAATCAAGTATATTATAATATTTTTATGGGGATTTGTCAAGAGTTTTTGGCGATGACAGGCTATTGTTACAGTAAAAAATGCCGAAACCCTTTTTATTTCATTTGTTGAATCATAACCATACCTCGTTCCTTCCTCCCGCCTTCAATTGTATACAGTGATGAATTATTGCAAAACAAGATTTTTTGCTTGACATCACCCGAATCGCATGGTATAATTTTTCTAAATAGAACATTTGTTCTATCCGCAAACGATCAAATGCTTCGTGGCGGAATGTCGGGACTTCGTATTGAAGCATTTGGTTTCGGAATACAATTTGAAAGGAAAATTTTCATGAAAAGATTCATAATTGAAGTTATAAACAAACTTAATATTTATTTCAGACTCAAAGATTCGGTGAGAGGAGGTGCATGCGCATGATGAAGGGCGACGCATACCGCATTCCGATCAGCATCGAGACCGCGGACGGCTTGGCTACGCCCGAAAGTTTTGAGGACGTTGAAGTCTGCATCGGTAGAAGCGTTCGCAAGACTCTCTCCGCGGGCGAGATAACCTATGACGCCGAGCGTGCTCGCTTCCTCGTTCCGCTGACGCAGGAAGAAACCTTCGCGCTCGGTATGAGATCGCGTATGAATGTCAGATGCAAATACGCGGGCGGAGACGTTGTCGGCATCGACCTCGGCATCCTCGAATTCGATCCCTCGCTCTCAAGGGAGGTAATCTGATGAAGGATATTAAGGCAACGCTCGGAGATATCCCCTCCTTCGGCGCTACGCTCAAAGGAGTGACGGTCACAAAAGCTCCTGACATCACTTCGCACGAAAAGCTCGAAGGGCGCGATCTGCCTGATCAGCATCCCGCATCGGCAATTTCGGGAATCAGCGAAGCAATAGAAAATGCCCTCGGCGAAGCCAAAGCAAGCGGAATGTTTGACGGCAAAGACGGTATCGACGGAAAAGACGGCTACACACCTCAAAAAGGCATAGATTACTTTGACGGCAAGGACGGAACAAACGGTAAGGATGGCTACACTCCCGTTAAAGGCGTTGACTACTTTGACGGCAGAAACGGTATAAACGGTAAAGACGGTTACACTCCCGTTAAAGGCGTTGACTACTTCGATGGCAAGGACGGCGTGGATGGAAAAGACGGTAAGGACGGTGCAACGGGCAAGACCGCATACGCTTATGCACAGGACGGCGGGTATTCGGGTACGGAAGCGGAATTTTCCGAAAAACTCGCAAAAGAACCGCTTATCGGTACTATGCCCGACATCACACCTTCAATGGTAGCTGAAGCTGTCCGAGAAGGCAGACCCGTCGTTTTCCGTAACGAAGGTCTCAAATGCTCCTTTACTTCTTTCGATATACTGCTTGACAAATACGTCGTCGGCGAAGTTGTCAACACGGGAAATATCAACGGTATTCAGTTGATTTGCGCTTACGGAAATATCGAGACAGACGCGTGGGCTTTCGACACACGCGACCTTGCTGAGTTAAGCGATATTCCCGAAATCCCGACAGCTATTAAAAACCCGAACGCTCTCACTATCAACGGAACGGCTTATGACGGTTCTTCTGCGGTCAATATGAACCTTGCAAAAGAACCGCTTATCGGTACTACGGCAGAGATCACACCGACACAAGTTGCCGAAGCTATCGCAGAGGGCGGACCCGTAGTGATTTCGCACACGGACGAAGATTCGACACCGTATACCTTTACTAATTTCGTTAAACTCAACAGACTTGTTGTAGGTTCGGCATTTTCCGGCACTGGCGCGGTATACCTTCACGGAGACTTGCGATTCGATTGGTGGACTATGGGAAAATCTACGTTCGCTCAAACATCCGACATCCCCTCCAAGCTCCCGAACCCTCAGCCGCTTGTAATCAATAACACACCTTATGACGGTTCGGAAATGGTCGTGCTTGATATCGGCACAGAGCCTCTTATCGGTACTACATCGGAAATAACGCCCGCGCAGGTCATGGAAGCTCTTCACATAGGCAGAAGCGTATATCTCACCATGTACGACGTTCCCGAGCTTGGCATGGTAAGGTTTAACCATTTCTTGTACTCAGCAGACATCGGCGCGGTCTTTTCTACGGCTGTCCTCAAGTATGGCGACGAGTTAAAGAGCGTTGAGATAAGAGGTCAGCAGGGCGGCTCATGGGTAGTATATACTTCGGACATCGCACAGCAGTCTGACATGCCCACCGCCCTCCCGAATCCGAATGCGCTGACTGTCAACGGCACTGCTTACGACGGCTCGAAGGCTGTAGAGGTTGCGACGACTTCCTTGACCGTTGCATTTGCGCTTACCGATGATGGCGGCGTGACTTCCGAAACGGATATTGATGCGGTGTTGTGGCTGTTGAGCGCAAAGAGAACCGTCACCGCAAGACTCACCACAAAGGGCGGTACTTATCTCGGTGCGGGTACGTTCAATCTTGTTGACAGCGCAGTCAGCACAAAAGCTATCGCAGACGTTATGACAACCGAGGGAATCTACCGCATTACCGCCGTGTCCACCAAATCGGATTACGATGTCGATTATCTGCTCTACACGGCAAGCGCAGGCGGTACTGTAATCTTTGAAGAAGCTACGGTAACGGGTGATTGGATTGCTGTGAATAAACTTGCTTTCCAGCTTGATACGGTTTACGACATCTACTGGAACGGCACTCTTTACACTTGTACTTCTTATGAATCCGAAGCTTCGGTCTACACGGGTAACGGGCATCTTGTAAATGCCAAGCTTCCCGACACGGGAGAGCCTTTTCTCTTCAATAATGGCAAGGGCGCAATCGACTCTATGCTTATAAAGGCATCGGATCAGCCTTCCTCGATCACGCTTATGGTCGCAACACATGGCTACAAGGTGGGCGGCGGAGGAGTACAGAGTGTAAACGGTATCTTCCCCGATGCAAACGGAAACGTGACTATCGAAGTTGGAAGCGGTGGAGGCAGCTCCGCCCCCGAATTGGTAGCAGAGCTTACGATTGACCCCACAAAGGGCGAGTTAGAACAAATAGGCGAGTTCTATCGCTTGACTTTTAACGAAGAGCTTGCTCAAACAGTTTCAAGCGTGCTTGCTACAGTATGCTCTAATGGAAAAAACATTTATGGAGTTTTGGAACTGCCTACCATAGGTACGTCCACCTTCCCAGTAAGTACAACGTCGGCGGCAGGTGTCAACCAAGTGGCTTTCAATTTTGCAGACTCCTTTAATTCAGTTGATGGTGCAGACATTGCGGGATTTATCATAACCAATGAGATGTTTATGTTTGACCAAGCAATGATATATCAGATACTTGGGTTTGGCGCAAGTCTGACAATAAAGTTCTATACTATCGGCGGCGGCTCTGGCGGTACGTCCATTGACGTTACAGCCGAAGTCGGACAGACTATCGTCGTTGAGGAAGTAGACGTAAACGGAAAGCCTACGAAGTGGAAGGCGGCGGATTATCAGGAGAGGACGCATTACGCTATCAGCGAACCGCTGACGGTATTGGATGACACTTATACCATAGCCAACCGGCAGTACATGGTTCAGAATGGCGAAACTCTTCCTCTCGTTGCGGGACAAATTTACACGGTGATTTTTGACGGTCAGACCTATGTTTGCGAATGTAAGCTCAGTAACTACAGCGGCTTAGCGGCAGTCGCAATCGGTAACCTCTTTCTGATGAATTCTGATGAAGAACACACATCCGAACCCTTTGTCATAGTGAGCGTAGAAAACGTAGGTTGGGGAATTGTTTCCCCCGATGACGGCGACCATACGATAAAGGTCACGGGTACGATTGACACTTTTGTACAGAAGATTCCCGAAAAATACTACAACAATACGACATCGTTATACGTCGAAATGTTCCCGCTCGGTGATAAATACACGGTAAGCAAAACTGCGGACGAGATTGACAATGCTTACAAGAGCGGAGCAAATATCATCCTTAAATGGATTTGGAGTGATAGTGCAGAAATGCTCTTCCCCTTCGCTTTAAGAGAAGTACTCGATAATGGCAGACGAAAATATCTGTTCTTCGGATTCTGCGCGTTGACGAACAATTATCAAAGAATCACTTTCAGAGAAACAGCGTGGGGAAGCAATTTGCTTGAAATCGACGTTACTGAATCCTGATAACTAAGAAACGGAATATTTGTATAAAACAAAAGGTCTCTCATTTTGAGAGACCTTTTACTTTTTATTGTTTTTTGATTTCTTCGTAACTGCCCATGAATTTTTCGCGGAAAGCCTCGTCGGCTTTGATGCCAATGTCGTAAAGTGCCTCAACGGCGCCACCGTAAACGGGAGAAACATCTGCAAAGAAAATGCGCATATCCTTGGGTGCCATAGCCTTGACCGCATCAGCATATTCGGGATAGTTTCTGAAAATACCGCCGTTGAAAATGAGATCATAGGGTCCGCCGTTCTTCTTGTACTGCGCCCAGATAACGTCGGCAAGGTCGGAAGCGCATTCGTTGAAGATGCGTCTTGCGACAACGTCGCCCTTATCTCTTGCCTCAAACATGACGTGCGCGAAGGATGCGACGTAAGCGCGTCCGCGGGTATAGATCTGGTCAAGTCTGTACCAGAGCGGGAATCCCGCCGCTTCTTCAAGCATCTCGACAAGCATCGTCGGCTGGTCGCTTCCGTCAACTGCGCGGAGTGCCGCACGGATCGCCTTTCTGCCGATAACGTAACCGCTTCCGCAGCTGTCGATCATGTGTCCTCCGCCGCCAATATGGTAATAATCGTCGCCCTTTCTTACGTAAAGAGCTGAGCCTGTTCCGCATATCAGGCCCGCGCCGTCAGCGTGTCCGAAAACACCCGAAACCAGTGAGGGACCGTCACCCTCAATACGGAGCTTTTCAAATCCGTAACGCGAAAGCGCATCGGTAAACTGTGGCATATAGTATTCGCAAGCCGCCGCACCGAGATACAGTGCCACAGGCTTTTCGGGCGACTGATCCAGAAGCGCATCAACGCACTTGCAAAGATTTGTCAGTGAATATTCAACTCCGTTGTCAAAGGGCGCTCCGCCCTTTTCAACCGCGCGGCAGACAACCTCGCCGTTTTCCTTGAAAACTACGCCCTCTGCCTTTGTACCGCCCATATCAACGGCGGCAAGATATCTCAGTGCCATTTTATACCTCCGAACGATCCGCAGATCATCATTAATTTCCGAACAAAATTATATCACAATAAAATAGTCAAGTCAAGGATGAAAATAAATTTTTATTGACTATTCGGCTTTTTGTTGACATTGCCGAAAAACAATGATATAATAATATTTAATATAACAGCAAGGAGTTGATCATATGCTTCCAACAGTAACCAACTACCGCGTCATCCCCTCGGTAGTGCAGACAGCAAAAGAAACAGAGATAAAGATCCTGCCGAACGAGCGCGCCTTTATCTTCTTTGACGGTGCGGAATACGATCTGCGCATCATCTGTGCCGATGACGACGAGCCGAACTATTTCACTCCGTCGGTCTTCAGCGCCCTTCATCTCAAAGCCGAAGGAGGCATTCTGAAATTCAACTTCACCTTTGAGCGCGAGCAGGAGTATCTGCTCATTCTCGAAAAGGACGAAAAGAAGGTTGCCGAATTCTTCATTTATTCGCTTAAGGAAGATCTCTACGCCCTCTCTCCCCTCCGCGGTGATTTTCACGGACACACCTACCGCTCGGACGCAAAGCGCGATCCCGGCGCTCTTCTCGGCCATTACCGCGAGCAGGGCTACGACTTTATGACCCTGACAGATCACAACCGCTACTATCCCGGTGACGAGATGGACGAGGCATACGAGGGAGTCAAGCTCGGCATCACACATATCCCCGGCGAGGAAGTCCACTTCCCCGGTTGCATGATCCACACGGTTCACGTCGGCGGCAAAAAGAGTGTTGCGGCGCTTTACTGTAAGGATGAAGCGGCTTGCCGCGCCGAAGCCGACGCATATATCGAAAAAGTTCCCGCGGATATTCCCGAAAAATACCGCGAAAGATATTCCCGTATTATGTGGATCACAGATCATATCCACGAAGCCGGCGGACTTGCCATATTCCCGCATCCCTACTGGAAGCCGGGAGGAACCCGTATCTTTAACGTACAGGAAGAATTCGCGCGCATTCTTCTCAAAAGCGGAATGTACGACGCTTACGAGCTTGTCGGCGGTATGGGACAGATCGGCATAAACTTCTCGATCAACCTCCGCGCAGAGCTTCTTGCCGAAGGCGTAAAATTCCCCGTTGTCGGATCGAGCGACGTTCACGGTATCGTTAAAGCAGAAACCTTCCCGCACTATTTCACCATTTGCTTTGCCGAGAGCAATACTCCCGAGGCAATTATGGACGCACTTAAGAAGGGTATGACCGTTGCGGTTGAGGCTACGGGCGACGAATATGCGCGCCACTACCGTTGCTACGGCGATCTCCGCCTCGTTTACTACGCACAGTTCCTTCTTACCAACTACTTCCCGAAGCTTCAGCGCATCTGCGCGGGCGAGGGTATTGCTATGCGCAACTATATTATGGGGCTCGTTCCCGCTTCTCTCATCGAATCGCAGGTTGAGCAGACCGAATACTTCAAGAACGAATATTTCGGCAAATGCGAGCCCGTGATCGCAAGCGACGAGATCCGCGCTTATGAGGACAAATGGCGCGAAGTACAGCTTGCGGGTCCCACCGGTAAGGGCAGTGCGGCAAACACCGCAAAGATCACAAGACAGATCTGAGGATAAAAATTATGGATGATAAAGAAAAAAAGGAATCGCGCGACACGGGCAATTCCAGGTTCGAGCAATTCTTTGACGGTGACAGACACGACCACAAATCAATAAAGAAGGTCAGAACAAGCATCCGCGTTGAAACGGCAACCTGCGTAAAGCTTGCGCTTGCGATCTTCGCGCTCTATATCGCATTCAGATATTGGCCGAGCGTGGCAAAATTCTTATCGAATCTCGTTGCCTCGGCGGAAACACTGATAATCGGTGCTATAATCGCATTTCTAGTCAACATTCTCATGCGCAGTCTTGAGAGAATAATCTTCCCGAAAGCCACAAAAGCCGCTTTGATAACAGCAAAACGAGTCATATGTATGATACTGGCTTTTGTGCTGTTGATCGGTATAGTAGCTTTGATAGTATGGCTGATCACTCCTCAGCTGATCAAATGTATAGAGATCATCATAGCCGAGGTTCCACCGCTGTTCACTTCAGCTGTCAAATGGCTTCAGAAAACTCAGATCCTCCCCGAGGATATCATGGCGGAGCTTGCAAGCATTGACTGGAAATCAAACCTCACTAAGATATTCGATATCCTGACCTCGGGAATCGGAAGCGTTTTCGATATCGTTGTTTCGACGGTAACGTCCGTCTTCTCGGGCGTTGTAACCGCTCTTGTCAGCCTTATCTTCTCGATCTACATTCTTCTCAGCAAGGAAAAGATCGCAAAGCAGATAAAGAGACTCGAAAAATGCTACCTCGGTCTTTCAAAGAGAAAGAAATTCAACCATACGCTTGACACGATCAAGACCTGCTTTGAAAACTTCATAGTCGGACAGGTCAAGGAAGCCGTCATTCTCGGTGTTCTCTGCACCGTCGGAATGTGGATATTCAGATTCCCTTACGCGAGCATGATCGGCGCGCTTATCGGATTTACCGCACTCATCCCCGTCGCGGGCGCATATATCGGTGCCGCTGTCGGATCGGTTATGATACTCACCGAATCTCCCATCAAGGCTCTGCTCTTCGTCGTATTTATCGTAGTGCTCCAGCAGCTTGAAGGCAACCTGATCTACCCGAAGGTAGTCGGCGAATCGATAGGCCTTCCCGGACTCTGGGTACTTGCGGCAGTCACCATTGGCGGCGGTGTACTCGGAATCGGCGGTATGCTTGTCGGTGTTCCGCTCGTTGCGGCGATCTATAAGCTTGTCGGCGAGGATATGGAGGAAAGACTTGCAAAGGCAGCGGCGGCAAACGCTCCCGCGACCGAACAGGTTACCGCTCCCGAACCTACACCCGAACCCGTCAAACCCGCTGAAACGCCCAAACCCGTTCAGCCTAAAAAGAAAAAGAAGAAAAAGAAATAAACCCAAAACAAAAACCCGCTCACCGAGCGGGTTTTGTTTATTTCCGATCAAAGACAAATTTCAAAATCTTTTCCGAAACAAATATCAGGAATGCGCAAGCCGACAGCGACAACGCGTAAACGATCGAATTTGCCGCCACACCGAACCGCGCGGTGATCTCACGGCATACGGGCAAATTAGACGGCTTCGGACCGATATAAAACATATTCACGTCGGCACCCGGAGCGTTTATACAAATCAAATTTATAGCAAAAGCGATGATGCAGAGCGAAAAATACATCAATACCGCGCCCGCAAAATCGCGTTTTCCGAGTTCTTCGATATTTGAAAAGAAAACGTAAAATCCGAGAAAAATCAAAACAAGATGCCAGATGAAGGAATGAAGCGTCAGTTCGAGCCATTCGCGACACATCGTCCCCGGTGCAATATAGGACGCAACACCGCCCATAAGCCCGAAGGTCGCAATGAAAGTCTTCGAGATTCGAGTAAATGTGTTCTCCGGCATAACTCCGATAATAATGCAAAGATACATCGGTATACTGCAAAGCTGAAACGGGATCAGATCAAATCGGTACGCACCTTCAATTGTGGTATATGCCAGCTGTTTGAATATCTCCGACAAGATCAGAATAACACCGACGGAAAGAAAGAGCCGTTTCTCTCCCCTTCCTTTCAGCTTGCGCAAAAAGAAAGCGAGAATGACAGCCGCCGGTATTCCGATAAAGAAAAAACACGTATGAAAGCCGCCCCACGCCTCCGGCCGTTGCATCGGATGAAGCATAGGTAAAAAATATTCACGTAAAAATTCAGCCATCGTCTCACCTCCAAGAAAATAATACAACAAAAAGCAAGCTTTGTCAAGTTTTTTATTTCATATTCGGGCATAATAATCATGAAAAGCTATGAGGTGTATGATGAAATCAAAAAACATTAAAATACTCGTCGGAGTAGGTGCGGCGGTTTTATGCCTGCTTCTGCTGGCAACCGCAATTGCTGTAGACGGTGCCAAATACGAAAAGCGCAAGTATATTGAATCCTCGCATGAACTTGCGAGAAACGACCTTGCCGATGCCGTCGCAATGCTTGAAGAGGCTGTGCGTACGGGCAACAAGGAAGCCGCATACCGCGCCGCGGGAATGGCGGAAGCTTATCTTTCACGCTCGGGATTCGATAATTGCGGCGCGATCTACGCCGTCATTTCGGGCATCTGCTCGGGCGAATACGGTATTGAGATCTGCGAGGATCTCGTTTTTGCCGCAAGAAAAGCTCTGAACGGAGACGGCGGTGCGGCACTCCGCGCGCTTGCGGGAGAATCCGAACCCGAAACAGAACCGCCCTCGCCCGAAACAACAGAGGATGCGCTTTCAGAGCGTGTCCTCAAAAGAATAGGCAGAGGCGGCGAGGATATCGCGGAAAAGAAAGCAACGGCATTCTGCTGCCCGAACGCTGTCTTTGAAAAATGCGAAAGCGGAATTCCGTCTTCCTATAAATACTCGGGCGAAAATATTTTCATTGCGCTTGAGGGAAAGCGTCCGCACGTGACTATGTACTGCTTCGACAGAGACCTCGATGAAAATCACAGCGTCACATATGAGGACGCCGCGCATGCCGTCGAAATGATCGTAAAAAAGGAAAAGCTGAAGCTCGAAGGCGATCCCGAACAGACTTTTGAGGACGGAATTTACCGATTCACATACCGTTCCGAATCGGGTGAAAAACTTGTGAGCATCGAAATCTATTCCGACACAGGGAGACTGCGGAAATTCGATGCCGTCAATTATTATGCCACAGACAACTGAAAAAAGCCCCGTTTTTAACCTTTTTACGAAAAAGAGGAATATTTTTTCAAAAAAGTGTTGACAAACGGGGCAAAATGTGGTATCATATATTGGTCTCAAATGACCCATTAGCTCAGACGGTAGAGCACTTGACTTTTAATCAAGGTGTCCGGAGTTCGAGTCTCCGATGGGTCACCAATAAGAAAACGCCTCGCTTCGCGAGGCGTTTTCTTATTGCTAACTCCACAGACTCAGAACTCTGCGAGCTTTAGCTCGCCATAGTGTGCGGCAATATAAATATCACTCAAGCACCAATTTAATCCGCACACATGAGTTCTGAGTCTCCATATTTGCCTTCGGCAAAATCCGGGTCCGTCTCGGCGGCTGAATACCGCCGAGACGGACCCGCCATCACTTAATTTCGTTATACCGTTAAGTTCAGAGTATCCAATTATTTTATCCAAGCAGCATGCTTGATGATATCCTCGGCTTCGCCGTGATTACTTCGTAAGCTCCTCAAGCCTTCCGCAAACAGTTCTTGCGAACTTGGCGGCATCGGATTGGAGTGCCTTCGGCATATTATTAAGATACTGATCCGCCTGAAGAATCGCGTATCCCTCATATCCGAGCTTTGCTACAGCGGGCATGATCTGCTCCCACTTGATATTTCCGCCGCCGATCATCGGGGGAAGTCCCGCGTCGGTGTGTCCGCGGCTGTCGCTGAGGTGCATGAGCACCAGACGCGAACCGATCTTCGCGACCGCGCGCGCCTGATCCATAGTTACGGGATGAGCGTGTCCGCAGTTCCAGCATACGCCCGCACCGATCGCATCCGCAAGCGCGATCACTTCCTCCGCACTCTCGCCGTAGCGGCGGCGCAGACGGTACTCGCTCGAATAATATACGTTCTCTACTGCAATCTTTACGCCGTACTTTTCAGCCTCACGGACAACATCCGCGAGGTATTTTTTATTTGTCTCGAGATTCACTTCGCTGTCATATTCTGCGTTAATAAGATCGTCAACGGGATGCACGACGAACATCTCCGCGCCGAGAATATGTGCCGCCTTTGCCGAACGGCAAAGGAGCTCATCAAATTTCGCTCTCTCTTCCGCCGTCGGCGCGACCTCGGGGATGTAAAGTCTCGGATCGTGAGGCGCATGCGCGGAGACGATACGAAGTCCCTCTGCTTCTGCAGATTCCTTGATCAACTCAACCCTTTTCTCCCACGATTCCGAGTCGAGTGCCGCGGCGCCGATCCCTCTCGAAAGATCAATTTCTATTGCTTCAAAGCCCGCATTTTTTATAAGCGAAAGACTTTCTTTCAGATCAAGACCGCCCTCACGCGATCTTGCGGCAAAATTCAAAGAAGTTCCTATTTTCATTTTGTCACCTTGTAAGTATAATTTTATTAAATTATAGCTCAAAATGCTTTAAAAATCAAGTCATTTTCAGAAAAACCCTTGACAATATTAAAAATGAAGACTATAATAATACTATCGGAACATACCGAATACTGAAAGGAGAAACAAAAATGAAAAAGCTCATCACACTTTTACTCACCCTGACAATCATCGCTTCCATGTTCGCTCTTCCCTCCTCGGCTCTCACCGAAGCCGATGTTGCCGGACTTAAGTACACTCTTGTCATGCAGTCGAGCAACGGACTCAACTTCACCGGAGATGACGTTCTTTTCTTCGGCAAGTACCAGATGCGCGGAATGGCTATCTCTCAGGACGGCAAATACGCGTTCGGCGGCTACCTCAACCCCAACGGCTCCTCTGCTATCGAAATGTCCGAGATCGCTACCGGTAAGGTAGTTGCCGGATTCCAGTACATCCAGCCCGAAAACGGTAAGTCCTCCTACCCCAAGGGTCTTGCAACCGATGACAGAGGTTACCTCTACGCCGGTCTCGCTTGGAACCCCAACGACAGCCGCGCTGACCTTGCTGTATTCACTTACGAGGACGGCAAGATCACTCAGGTAGGCTACGCCAACGTTATCACCACCAATGCAAGCACCAAGACCGGTATAAACGGTGTCACAGTAGAAAAGATAAACGGCTCTTACTACGCATACGTTGTTGTAAACTACGATGTTGACTACCTCGTACGTCTCAACGTAGACGATCCCACCAAGCCCTTTGTTGATACCTCCTTCGGTAACAACGGTATGATCGACCTCAAGCCCGAGCCCTACAACGCAAGCGACGCTCTCTATCTTGACGTTGACACCGACGGTACTATCTACCTCGCATGCAACACCAAGACCGAAAAATGCGTTCTTATCATCTCCTCCGACGGCTCTACCCTTCTCAACAAGTTCGCTCACGATACCGCATACGGCGTTGCTCTCTGGAAGGATTATATCTTCGTAACCACTCAGAACACCGGTAAGGTAGGAATCTATGACAAGGCTACTCTTGCTCCCGTAGCAAACCTTGAGGTCACCACCGACAACATTCGCCTTCCCATCGACCGCGATGACATTCTCATCAATGCGGGTGTCAACTCCTTCTGCAACGTAACCGTTGTTAATGATATCCTCTATCTTGGCGACCAGGGAAGCGGCGCAAGCGGAATGGACCACATCTTCGCAGCAGGTCTTACCGCAGAAGCTGCGGCAAAGGTCGATACATTCGCAAAGGGTATCCACGACCGTCTCGCAGCGGCTTATCCCGAAAAGACCGAAGCTCCCGAGACCACCCTTGCTCCCGAGCCTGAAACCACACCTGAGCCCGAAAAGACCGAAGCTCCCGTAGAGACCACCGTTGAAGCTACAGATGCTCCCGCACAGACCGACGCTCCCACTCAGACCGACGCTCCTGCTCAGACCGATGCTCCCGCTAACGAAAAGAAGGGCTGCGGAGGAATGGTCGCAGGAATCGCGATCATCGCTATCATCGGAACTGCGGTTGTTATTCGTAAGAAAGACTAATAATTAGTGAACAGTGAACAGTGGACAGTTAACAGAAAGTTGCGAATGATAATTTAATTATTATTATCGATCCACTATTAATCAAATAATTTAATAAACCAAAAGATCTCGGATATTTGGAGTTTTGCTCCCGATATCCGAGATTTTCTATTAACTTAGTTTAATTTTTTGTTTATCACCTTACTAAATTATAAACGCACCAAACATAATTATAAATCAAACGCATCTTTCTGTCCACTAACCACTGTCCACTGTTCACTTTTTAAATTAGTCTCAATAAATCTTCAAAAATTTCTCAAATCCTATTGACATCCTTCCTTACTTGTGCTATAATACAGTTAGTACAGATAACACAGTTCACACAGAAGCGAGGTGGTATATATGAAGCCGGATTTTTCCGGAAAACGCGAAATCTATCTTGAAGTAGCGGAAAAATACGAATCCTACATCCGCATGGGTATTCTTTCGCCCGGCGAAAAGCTCCCCTCGGTCAGAGCCGCGGCTCAGGAGATGGGTATCAACCCAAACACCATGGCACGCGCATACTCCTATCTTGAGGAACGCGGACTGATCTACACCCTTCCCAAAAAGGGAGTTTACGTCGCAAGGCTTGAGGAAGCCGAACAAAAAGAAGACACACTCACAAAAGAAGCGCGTTCAGCGATCCAATCTCTTAAAGACCGCGGACTTACGCGCGAGACACTCGACACACTTATTTCGGAGGTGTACGGCAAATGATCTCAGTAAACATCAATTCACATCATCTCGGCGGAAATCTTATCCTCGAGGATATTACAATGACGGTTCCGGACGGCAAGATACTCGGTCTTGTCGGTACAAACGGATCGGGCAAATCCACACTTCTGCGCCTGATGTCGGGCGTTTACGTCCCCGACAGCGGATCGGTTCAGTATGACGGCAAGGACGTAACGATTCCCGCGGTACGCGAAAACATCTTCTTCCTCCCCGATGATCCCTTCTTTGCGGGTCAGACGACGGGCACGGGTATCTTTGATATCTACAAGACCTTCTACCCGAATCTTGACCGCGAGCTCTACCGCACGCTTCTCTCACGCTTCAAGCTTGACGAGAAAGCACATCAGCGCAATTTCTCCAAGGGTATGCGCCGTCAGTTCTATATTGCACTCGCGCTTTCGGCAAGACCGAAATATCTCCTGCTCGACGAAGCCTTCGACGGACTCGACGCCTTCACAAAGAAAACTGTAATTGAGGAAATCAACCGCTCGGTCGAGGAAAACGGCTCAACGGTCGTTATCTCATCTCACGCGCTCTCCGAGCTCGAAACCTTCTGTGACCTCTACGCCCTTATCGAGGGTCAGACCGTCAAGTCACACGGCTCGCTTGAGGAGCACGCGGCAAAATACAGCCGTTACACCCTCGCCTTCACCGAAGCACCCGATCCCGCGATCTTCTCGCACCTCAACGTGCGTGATATCGACTTCCGCGGCAAATTCGTCACAGTTACACTTGAAGGCGACGCAGAAAAGCTCTACGAATCACTTCTTGCGCTCAATCCCGCAGTCATCGACCGCGAAAAGCTCAGCTTTGAGGACGTCTTCATCACCGACGTAAAAGGAGGCAGATCATGAAAATGGTAGTCAGATATTTTAAACAGCATTCAAGATCGACTATGATCCGCTTTGCGATCATAACCTTCATCTGCCTTGTAGCCGTGACTCTGCTCACACAGGGAATCGTCCAGGACTATAACCGTAACAAGGAATTTTATGAGACTTACGGAAATTCCTATTATGGCTACGATCATGATTGGCGCGTCTACCCCGCTCTGCCCTTCCACGTATTCATCATCGTCATTCTCTGCACGGGTCTGCCGATGGTGGAAATGTCAGCCTTCAACAGCCGCAAATACCTTGATTCGGCATTTTCCTTCCCGATCTCGCGCGTATCGATGCTGTCGGTCAACCTTATCAACGGCTATCTGCAGTTTATTCTTGCTTATTCGATCTCCTTTGCCTGGTACGCAATGAGGCTTGCGCCCTGCGCCGATAAGCTTTATTTTGCTCCGATATGGGCATTCTTCTTCATCTCCCTGCTCTACTCGCTCTTCCTCTACTGCTTCAATGCCTTCTTCTTCTCGCTCTGCAACGCAACCGTTGACGGCGCGATCACGGCTATAGCTTGGCAGCATATCATTGCCGTAGTTCTGGCAACGCTTTCGGATATGTTCAACTTCAATATGGATGAAGATCATATTCTGATGAGCATCGTATGGTATCCCCTCGGTACCATAAGCGAGCTTTACAGCGACAGTGCATCAAGAAACCCTTATCTCTCCGAAAATGATTTTAAAGTTATACCGATCATAATGATCGTTGTAACCATACTAGCAATACTCTTCTGTGCCGGAACGCTCTTCTTCTTTAACAGAAAAAGAACCGAAAGCGCGGGCGAGATCTCAAACACGCCCGTTTCCTACAAGGTTCTCATCCCCGTCTGCGCGGGAATGCTTCTCTACTGGTCGCTTGAGGGTGGCGGTGGTATCATCTCGCTCTTCGCTCTGATCTTCTCGACCGTCGGATACATCATCTACCGCCGCGGCGTCAGACTCAAAGTCTCCGATCTTGTCGTCATTGGCGTCTGCTTTGCGGCGTTTATAATGGGAATGATGGCATCATAATAAAACAACGGCAAGCTTCGGCTTGCCGTTGTTTTTGTAAAGAACAAACCCCTATACATTTTAATAAAAAATGAAAATTACCGAGCTCCGCGACGAAAATTCTCCACAACTTTGCACTTTGCCCTTTGCACTTTGCACTCTTTCCTTGACAAATCAAACTTTTAATGATATAATATACTATGTATAATTTTGTGCCGAAAGGATGTGAGGCGTTGAAGGAGATATTTCCCAAAATAATCGGGAACACAGAGCTTTGCGAGCGACTTGCGCGGTCTTTGCTCTCGGAAAATCCCGATCTGCCCCACGCCTACATCATCGAAGGTGCATACGGCACGGGCAAGCGCACTCTCGCACTCGAGCTTTCCAAGGCTCTTGTCTGCGAGAATCGGACAAACCCGGATGCTCCCGCGCTTCCCTGCGGTGAATGCCGATCCTGCCGAAACGTCTCAAAGGGCATCTGCCCCGACGTGATCGAGATCGGAACCGACGGCAAGGCATCGGTCGGCGTTGAGTCGATCCGCGACCTCCGCCGAGACATCCACATCTACCCGAACGATCTCGACCGCAAGATATACATCATAAACGACGCGCACACAATGACGGCTCAGGCGCAAAACGCGCTCCTTCTGACACTTGAAGAACCGCCAGCCTACGCCTTCATCCTGCTTCTCTGCGAAAATTCCGCGCTTCTGCTTGAAACTATCAAGAGCCGCGCGCCGATAATACGTATGAAGCCCCTCTCACCCGAGGACACAGAACGCGCGATGCTGATATCCGATCCCTCTCTTGAATCAAAAAAGCGGAGCGATCCCGCGCTCTTCGATGACGTCATCATGAGCGCGAACGGTTCCCCCGGACTTGCGGCCGATCTGTTATCAGGCAAGGAAGCCGAGCGTATCGCCGAGATGCGCCGCGCATCCGAGAAATTCTGCATCCTCGCCGCGGACAAGTCCAAAAACGCACAGCTTCTCATCCACGTCACCGAGGTTTGCACCTCCGCCCGCGAGGTGGCAAAGGAACAGCTTGAATCCTTCTCGCTCGCAGTCCGCGATCTGATTCTTCTCAAACGCGACTCGGATGCACCTCTGCGTTTCTTTTCCGACAGAGAGCGCGCGACCGATCTTTCGGATTCCTTCTCTCTGCGCCGTCTGCTTCTCATCGCAGACGCCCTGCTCGAAGCCGTATCGGCACTCGAGCGCAACATGAACACAAGACTCACTCTCATTTCGATGCTCTCGAACATCGGGATGTTAAATTAAGGAGATATTTCTTTGGAAAACTTTGATAACAAGAAACCTGCCGAGGGCGGCGCTCCCTCGGAGAACAAAGGCGGGAAGAAGCCTTATCATAAAAAGCATCATCACCACCACAACAAGAACCACACTCCCAAGCCCGAGGCAGAGGCGGCCGTTCAGGCTAAGCCCGCCCCCACAGAAGCACCCGCGGCAGAGGGAAAGAGCGCACCGAATCCCCATAAGAACAACAGAAATCGCCATAAAAAGCATCATTCGAGCCAGAACCGCACTCCCGAGCCCGTAAAGGCTCCCGAAGCGGAAGCGGTTAAGGAAACTCCTCCCCAGGTGCAGAGCAAGAATCAGTCTCGTAACCGCCCGAAGGACAACAGACCGAAGAGAACCGAACAGCCCGAGCTTCTCACCTCTCTTCCCGAAAACGATCTCGATTTTCTGCCCTCGCGCTCAAAATCCGAATCCGAGTTTCTGAGCCTCGGCAAAACCGATGACAAGCTTCTCGACCAGATGCCCATAGATCCCACTCTTGACGCTGTTTTCGCGGACGTTCCGCCCGCGGAACCCAAAGTCATCGAAGGTCCCGAGATCATCGGTATCAGATTCGAGCACGGAAGCAAGGTCTACTATTTTGATCCCAAGGAAAAGCAGTACCGACTCGGTGCACATGCCATCGTTGAGACCGCACAGGGACTTGAATACGGCGAGGTCGTTATCTCGAACCGCAAGGTCCCCGAGGATCAGGTTGTAGCACCTCTCCGCCCCGTCATCCGTCAGGCAACCCGCGAGGACGAGGCTCACCACGAGGATAACCGCCGCCGTCAGAACGATGCGTTCAAGATCTGTCTTGCGAAAATTGCCGATCACGGGCTTGATATGAAGCTCGTTGACTGCCAGTACACCTTTGATAACTCCAAGCTGATATTCTTCTTCACCTCAGCCGGACGCGTAGACTTCCGCGCACTCGTTAAGGATCTCGCGTCGGTCTTCCGCACCCGTATTGAGCTGCGCCAGATCGGTATCCGAGACGAAGCAAGAATGGTTGGCGGATTCGGCGTATGCGGACGTAAGCTCTGCTGCGCGGGATTCCTCCCGAACTTCGTTCAGGTTTCAATCAAGATGGCAAAGGAGCAGGGACTTTCGATCAACGCTTCAAAGATCTCTGGCACCTGCGGCAGACTTATGTGCTGTCTGCGCTACGAGCAGGAAGCGTACGAGCGCGAGATCGCGCTGATGCCTCCCGCAGATTCTCTCGTTGACACACCCGACGGACGCGGTGTCGTTATCGACATTTTCCCGATCTCGGGCAACGTAAAAGTAAAGCTTAACGACAAGCAGGATGCCGCTCCCAAGAACTACCATATGAGCACAATTAAGGTAATTCGCGCAGCGGATAACAAAAAGTCCGCCGACAAGGACAGCGAATAAAGGCTTCCAAAAATTTTTTTGAGATTTTTCAAACTTTTTTTGAAAAACCTATTCCATTTTTACTGATTTTGTGATACAATATAGCCACAACAACTAACGGAGGTGTCACAATGGCATACAAGATCACTGATGATTGCATCGCTTGCGGCGCTTGCGCTGAGGAATGCCCCGTTGAGGCTATCAGCGAGCAGGACGGCAAGTACGTAATTGACCCTGACAAGTGCATTGACTGCGGTTCTTGCGCAGATACTTGCCCTGTTGAGGCTCCCAAGGCTGA
>JAGBYM010000058.1 GCA_017628755.1 Clostridia bacterium
CAAGCAGGTTCTCTCCGACGCAGGTCTCCGTCCCGCACAGATCGATAAGGTTCTTCTCGTCGGCGGTTCGACCAGAATCCCCGCAGTTCAGGATGCAGTAAAGAACTTCATCGGCAAGGAGCCCTTCAAGGGCATCAACCCCGATGAGTGCGTGGCCATCGGTGCTGCCATCCAGGGCGGCGTTCTCGGCGGCGACGTCAAGGACGTTCTCCTTCTGGACGTAACGCCTCTGTCTCTCGGTATCGAGACCCTCGGCGGCGTATTCAATAAGATTATCGATAGAAATACCACTATTCCCGTAAAGAAGAGCCAGGTATATTCCACCGCAGATAACAACCAGACTCAGGTTGAGATCCATATTCTTCAGGGTGAGCGCCAGATGGCATCCGGCAACACCACCCTCGGACGCTTCATTCTTGACGGTATTCCTCCCGCACCCCGCGGAGTACCCCAGATCGAGGTTACCTTCGATATCGACGCTAACGGTATCGTTAACGTAACCGCAACCGATAAGGGCACCGGCAGAGAACAGCACATCACCATCACCAGCTCCACCAACATGAGCCAGGACGATATCGACCGCGCAGTACGCGAGGCAGAGAAGTTCGCTGAAGAGGATAAGAAGCTCAAGGAAGCTGTTGAGACCAAGAACTACGCTGAAAACCTCATCTTCCAGTCCGAGAAGACTCTCGGTGAGATCGGCGACAAGGTCGCTGAGGCTGATACCGCTCCCGTTAAGGATGCTATCGAGAAGCTCAAGGCAACCGTTAACACCGGTGATACCGAGGCTATCAAGGCTGATACCGAGGCTCTCCAGCAGGCATTTGGAAAGCTCTCCGAGAAGCTCTATGCGGCTCAGGGCGGCGCTGCGGGCGGTCCCGATATGGGCGGCAACCCCGGCAATATGGGTAGCGACGGTTACTACAACGCTGATTTCGAGGATAACTCCGATAAATAATAAATAAAATAGTGTGGGAAGGGCGAAAATCTCGCTCTTCCCACAAAGCAGTATTTTAATACATCAAAAAGGCAGACAAATGGCTAAAAGAGATTATTACGAGGTGCTCGGCGTAGACCGCGGTGCCGATGAAGATACTATAAAAAAAGCATACAGAAAGCTTGCAAAGAAATACCACCCCGATATGAATCCCGGCGACAGCGAGGCTGAGGCAAAGTTCAAGGAAGTGAACGAAGCTTACGCGATCCTCTCGGACTCCGAAAAGCGTTCGGCATACGATAACTACGGCCATGCGGCATTCGAAAACGGCGGCGCGGGTGCCGGCGGATTCGACATGGGCGGCATCGACCTCGGTGACATTTTCGGAAGTATGTTCGGATTCGGCGGTTTCGGCGGATCTTCGCAGAGACAGAGAAACGCTCCCCGCCGCGGCGAGGACGTAGGCTACGCGATCAGCGTCAGCTTCGAGGAAGCCGCTTTCGGTGTCAAGAAGGAAATGGAGTTCACTCGTATCGCGAGATGCTCCGAGTGCAACGGAAGCGGTTCTAAGGATGGAAGGGCAGAGACCTGTCCCACCTGCGGCGGCTCGGGTCAGCGCAGAGTTACACAGAGACTCGGCGGTATGGCTTTCCAGACCACCGCAACCTGCGACGCATGCCGCGGAACAGGTAAGATCATAAAGGAACCTTGCCAGAAGTGTCGTGGAAACGGCATGACAAGACAGCAGAAGAAGATCACGGTCACAGTCCCCGCGGGTATTGACAACGGCGGACGCATTGCGATCAGAGGCATGGGCAACGACGGCGCAAACGGCGGACCTGCAGGCGACCTTATCGTTGAGGTAAGAGTAAAGAACCATCAGCTCTTTGACCGCCGCGGATACGATATTTTCTGTGACGTACCGATAACTGTTGCAGAAGCAACCCTCGGTGCCGAGATCGAAATTCCTACTCTTGAGGGTACCAAAAAGTTCACCATTCCCGAGGGTACCCAGACGGGAACGTCTTTCAGCCTTCGCGGATGCGGCACATGTCGTCTTGAAAATCCTGACCGCAGAGGCGACCTTATCTTTACCGTCGTAGTTGAAACTCCCAAGGGGCTCAATGCAAAACAGCGCGAGCTTATGCGCCAGTTTGCAGAGGCTTGCGGTGAGTCGAATTACGGCAAGAAGCAGAGATTTTTCAGAAAAAATAAAAAGAGCGAGGGCTAAAAAATGGCATACGAATATTCCGATTGGACACAGATAAGAGTCACGGTAAAGGTAACTATGCTCGATAAGGTTGTTGCGATCATGTCAATGATCGACCCTAACCTTATGATCGAGGATATGAGCGATTTCCAGATCAACAACCGCTACGGAGAGCTTGTTGACGAAGCGCTTCTCAACGCCGATAAGACCGTTTCGAGCGTATCCCTCTTCCTTGCCGCTGATGCCGACAGCAACGCGACTATCGCTTTCATCCGTGAAAAGCTCGCGGCTGAGGCTATTGAGGCTACCGTAGACGTCCGCGATATCAACGAGGAAAGCTGGGTAAACACATGGAAGCAGTATTATAAACCCCTTCATATCGGCTCTCGTACCGTTATCGTTCCCAAGTGGGAAGAATACGAACCCGAAGAGGGCGAGATCGTTGTCAGAATGGATCCCGGAATGGCGTTCGGCACAGGTTCTCACGAGACGACCAGAGGCATCATTCAGATGCTCGAAAACTGTATTACAGACGGCTGTACCGTACTTGACGTAGGCTGCGGAAGCGGAATCCTTGCTATCTGTGCCGCAAAATACGGCGCGGGACTCTGCCGCGCTTATGATATCGACCCCATCGCCGTTGAAGTTGCCGCAGAGAACGCTATCGAAAACGGTTGCGAGATCGAGTGCGCAGAATCCGACCTTCTTGCAGGCGTAAAGGCTGAGCAATATGACGTCATTTGCGCAAACATTGTCGCAGACATCATCATCCGCATGGCTCCCGACGTCGGAAAGTTCATGAAGGATACGTCCACTCTCCTTGCCTCCGGTATTATCACCGAGAGAGCAGAGGAGGTCACCGATGCTCTTGAAGCCGCAGGACTCTATATCGTCGAGACCATCGAGGATAACGGCTGGTGCGCGCTGGCGGTTAAGAAATTAATTAAATAATGTGACACATAGTTGCTAGATGTTAGTTGCTAGTTGCTGGTTGAAGGATAATTTCCTCGCATTGCTCGAAAATTTTCAAATATAAATAGAAAAGCTCGGTGTTTAATGAAGCAAAATTCATTTAAATACTGAGCTTTTATTATGTTGTTGAATTATCAGTTGCACTATGTTTTATTAAGAATAAACAAAATTATAGAAATAATTTTCGAACGCAGTGAGAAAATTTCTACCTTCAACTAACAACTAGCGTCTAGCAACTAGCAACTAATAAAAGGCTGCCTCTTTCGAAGCAGCCTTGATTTTTAGTCATTAACAAACTCGTCGTAGATCGCCTTTACGCAGACTTCAAAGTCGCGCTCCTCAACGCCGAGGATGATGTTGAGCTCGGAGGAGCCCTGGTCGATCATCTTGATGTTTACTTCTGCGTTCGATACAGCGGAGAAGACTCTTGCCGCGGTACCCTTTGCCTTAACCATACCGCGTCCAACGACTGCGATGAGTGCAAGGCCGTCGTCAACGGTAACGCTGTCGGGCTTGAGAGTACGGTTGAGAGAAGCGATAATCTTCTCACGGATAGGGTCGATGTCGGCAGTTGCAACGATGACGCTCATCGTGTCGATACCGGTGGGCATATGCTCGAAAGCAATGCCGTTTTCCTCGAACACCTCAAGCATACGGCGTCCGTAACCGATCTGCGAGTTCATGAGGTCGTCTTCAACGGTAAATACCGAGAAGCCGCGTCTGCCCGCAATACCGGTGATGATGTGCTTGTTATCGTAATCCGAAGCCGAAGCAACGATCATGGTTCCGGCGTCGCCGGGACGCATGGTGTTTCTGATATTGATCGGGATACCCGCGATTCTTACGGGGAAGATGGCGTCCTCGTGAAGAACGGTCGCACCCATGTAAGAGAGCTCGCGAAGCTCGCGGTATGTAACCGTCTCGATGGCGCGGGGATCCTTGATGATTCTCGGGTCAGCCATCATAAAGCCCGAGACGTCAGTCCAGTTTTCGTAAAGGTCGGCGCCCGCCGCACGTGCTACGATCGAGCCGGTTATATCCGAACCGCCACGGGAGAATGTCTTTACCGTACCGTTGGGCATAAGTCCGTAGAAGCCGGGGATGATAGCGCGCTCGTGCCGCGCAAGTTCTGCCGTGAGAACCTCGTGGGTCTTGTCAGCGTCAAATGTTCCGTTGTCCTTGAAGAGGATGACGTTCTCGGCGTCGATGAAATCAAAGCCGATGAACTTTGCGAGAATAAGTCCCGAGAGATATTCACCTCGGCTTGCCGCGAAATCGCGTCCGGCACGGCCGAGTATGGCGTTCTTGATATAAGTCAGCTCGCCGCTGATATCAAAGTCGAGACCGAGGTCCGCGATGATACCCTGAAAGCGGGCGCAGATATTGCTGTAGCAAGTTTCAAATTCTTCCTTTGTAGAAGTGTCTCTGGCAAGATTATAGCACTGATAAAGCATATCAGTGATCTTGATATCGTCGGAAAAACGCTTTCCGGGCGCAGAGGGGACAACGTAACGTCTGTCCGGGTCTGCCGCAATAATTTCGGCAACTCTTCTGAATTTATCGGCGTCTGCAAGTGACGAACCGCCGAATTTAACAACCTTGATACTCATTTTAATGCTCCGTTCTCGTTGGTTTTACATTATACTATAATATTATACAGATTTTTTCGTTTCTGTCAACAGAGAAATGTAAAATATTTGGGTGTTTTGATAAATTTTTACGATTTATATAGGATAATGCGAGTTCGGGATGCAGATTTTTTGCAATCTGCCGTTGGTATCAGTTGTTATAATAGAAGAATTTGTAGAAGTTAGGATAGTCGGAATAGAGATCCGCAAGCGTTTTGCGCGATTTATCGGCGGGATCATTGATGGTAAATCCCGAGGCAGTAAGTGACGGCCCTCCCTTAAAGCCCGTGATAACGACCCAATGCTGACCGCCCGCAGAAGTCTTCGCGCCAAAGAGAACGGGCTTGCCCGCCTTCAGCTGCTTATAGATCTCGGAAAGGTATCCCGAGCTGTAGTAAACTGCGGTATAATCGCTTGGCCAATATACGTTGCCCGTTGATGTGTAGCTCAGCTTCTTTGACATGGCGTCCGGATAGATCGTTTTGCCCGTGCGGTAGGATTCCATCATAGCGATAGAAGTCGTAGTGCAGCCTACACGGTAGATGGTTTTGCCCGATCTGCCGAGAGTGACGCTTGCCCATCTCTTGTCTGTCTGCATATAATGCGGAACAGAAAGCGAGACGGCGGAATACGATGAGGCGCCCGTCAGATATGCAGAGCTTACGTAACCGAGCTTGGTTCCGTTATAAAGGATGCGGCTGAAGTCTCCGCTTGTCCAGAGCACAAGAACGACCTCTCCGCTCGGAAGAGATCCGATACGTGAGTAAGATGTTCCCGCGCCTGATCGGACGTTGAGATTGCCGCTTGCGGTCTTTACAGTCTTAGCAGTAGCACCGACGGTTTGTATGTAGTCGGAATGGCAGTAGCCGTATTTTCCGTCGTCAAACTCTACATACCACCAATCGCCGCTCTGCCACATGAGAGTGAGATAGCTGCCCTTGTAAAGAGAGCTGACTATCTCGGATGAGGTAGAAGCGGAACGGCGCACGTTAAGACTGCCGCTTTCGGTGGCAACACGTCCGGCCTTTGAGTTCGCAGACGCTGCGCTTGCGCCTACGGAAACAGCAAAGAGCATAATGACCGTTGCCGCCGATATAATAAAGATTTTTATAAATTTTTTCATAATGTCATTCCTCATTTCTTTCGGCAGGCATATCTGCCGAAGTTTTTTCACATTCCCCCTTTTTGCGCAGTGTTGCATATATGCATGTATATTATAACATATCGGGAACGGTTTGGGAAGAGGCAAAATATTGGTAAATATGCGACAAGTAAGAACCAAAAACGAGTGAAGAGTTCAGAATGCAGAGTGCAGAGTTAAGGTGAATTTCCTCGCGTTGCTCGGAAATTATCATTGGAAATAAACAACCTCGGATATTCTAAAGAATAACCGAGGTTATATTAAATTCATTATACTATCGAACAGTACAAAATCAGATTAGTGCAGTACAAATGTATATATTGATTATTTTTCGTTTCTGCGAAAAATTACCACAGCTCTGCATTCTGAACTCAGCACTCTGAACTTCGCACTAAAATTCCTCGCCTCTTCTCGCTCTGCGCCTTTGCGGTCTCTCTTCCTCTTCCATCTCAAAGTCGCGGCCACCTTCGAGGTAACGCTTTGCCTGAGTGGTGAAGAGATCGTAATACTTGCCCTTCTTTGCCATGAGCTCGTGGTGGTTGCCCTCTTCGATAAGTTCACCGTATTCGAGAACCAGAATCTTTGAAGCGATAACGGCGGAGGAAAGTCTGTGCGAGACGAATATAGTAGTCTTTCCTTCACGGAGAGTGTCGAACTGGTTGAATATCTCCTGCTCAGCCATCGGGTCGAGCGACGCCGTGGGTTCGTCGAGGATCATGATCTCTGAATCACGGTAGAAGGCTCTTGCGATTGCGAGCTTCTGCCACTGACCGCCCGAAAGCTCAATGCCTTCCTTCTCGAAGATACGCATAAGAGGTGTGTCGTATCCTTCGGGAAGTCTTGCAATGTAGTCCTCGGCGTTTGCCTGACGTGCGCATTCCTCAACTTTGGCGCGGTCTTCGGTTTCATGGATATTGCCAAACGCTATGTTTTCGGCTGCAGTTACTGCATATTTGCCGAAGTCCTGGAAGATGATTCCGAAAAGGTCGTAAAGCTCGCGGACGTCGTATTCCTTGATATCCTTGCCGTCAAGAAGTATTCTTCCTTCGGTGGGATCGTAAAGGCGAGTCAGAAGTTTTACAAGTGTTGTTTTACCCGCACCGTTGAGTCCGACGAGTACAACCGTTTCGCCGGGACGGAATGTTGTTGAAAGATTCTTGATGACCTTTCTGTCGGTTCCCGGGTAAGAGAAGGAGACGTCCTCGAAAACGATTGTATGAGGAGCATCCTTGTCGATCTTTTTGGGTATTTCAGCTGTGCAGACAATAGTAGGTCTTTCCTTCATAAAGGAAATGAGGTTGTCGATAAAGAGAGTACCTTCATATACGGATGCTGATGTGTTTATAAATGATGTAACGCAGTTTGCAATCGAGCTGAGCGCACCGGTATAAAGATTGTAATTACCGATAGTGAATCTGCCGACAAAAACTCCGAATGCGATAACGGCGTAGAAAATGCAGTTTACTACCGCAGATATGATCGCGATCACGATCAGCCACGCGCTTTCCTCGATTATCAGCTTGCGCAGTCCGGCGTAATATTTTTTAAAGACTGTGTTATATCTGTCGATAAAGGTATCGGCAAGATCGAATATGCGGATTTCCTTGACAAGATCTTTGTTTACGAGAAGTCCGGAATAGTAGGAAAGCTGTCTGCGATCCTTCGAGCGCCAGCGAACGTACTGGAAATGCTTTTTTCTGTAAACAAAGGATATGACTGCTGAAGGAATTGTGATAAGCACGACTCCTACGGGCATCCACCACATATCGGGTATACGTGCCAGAATGATAATGTAGCTGACAAGCTGGATGACCGTTGAGATCATTGAGAAGGTTGACTGAAGGGTCTGAATCGGTCTGTGTCCCGCTTCGCGGTTTGCGTTTTCTAGCTTTTCGTAAAAAGCAGGTATGTCAAACGAAGCAAGGTCAATGGTTTTGGCTTTCTCCATTATCTGAACCTTGACCTGATTTGTCACTTTTTCTCCCGCTATTCTGATAATCGAATTGCTGATGCGCGAAACGACGCGATTGCATATACGGTAAACGAAGAGCACGATCAGCATTGAGAGAACCGCAGAACCCCAGAAGGATGCGGTGTAGCCAATGCCAAGTTCCTCAGCAAGAACCCTATCTGCAATGACAAGCTGAAGCTCATCGAGCACGGAAGACGAGATTATCGAGCCGATAACCGGCATGATACCGTCGAACAGTGCGATGAACACCATCGTAAACAGAATCAGCGGACTTGCTTTCCATACGATAACGAAAATATATCCGAGTCTGTAGAAGAAGCCTCCGAAGAGCTCTTTTAAATAACGCGGAAGATCTTTGAGATTTTTTGGACGCTCGACTTTCTGATATTCAAATCTACTGCCGCCGCCCCAGCCGCCTGGTCCCATAAAAATCACCTCTTTTTAATTATTGTATATATTATACCACAAATTAGTTGCACGCGCAACTGTTTTTTGAAAAAAAGATGCAATTATTAAAAAAATATTGCAAAAGTGAGAAAAATGTAGTATAATAACAGTAAGAAACCTCCCGAAGGAGATCAAACTATGAAAATTTACCCCGCAAATATACTTTTACCCGATTTCGGCGCGACCGACGGCAAAAGATGGGCGTGCGTTGCCTGTGATCAGTACACGTCCGAACCCGAATACTGGGAAAGAGTCGATAAAGCTGTCGGAGACAAACCTTCCACGCTCCGCATGATGCTCCCCGAGGTCTGGCTTGCAGATTCCGAAGTGAGAGTACCCTCGATCCACGCGACGATGAAGAAGTATATTGAAAACGGAATACTTAAAGAACATAAAAACTGCGCGGTCTACCTTGAGCGCATTCAGTCGGACGGGAAGCTTCGCCGCGGACTGGTCTGCACCATCGACCTTGAGGATTACGATTTTTCGGTAGGATCGGTGTCTCCCGTCAGACCGACCGAGAAAACTGTCGTTGAGCGCATCCCTCCCCGCCTTGCCGTAAGACGCGGCGCGCCCATCGAGATGCCGCATGTCATGCTTCTCGTTGACGACGCGGATGATATTATCCTCTCGCGTTTCGCGGGAAAAGAGATGAACGCATATGATTTTGAACTTGCCGAGGGCGGCGGAAGTGTCAAGGCGGCGTTTGTTTCCGCCGATGAATTCGATTCGCTGAATGCATCGCTTGCGATCCTTGCAGATCACGCGGAGAAGAGAGCCGCGAACAACGGTGGCGCACCCATCACAGTAGCTGTCGGAGACGGCAACCATTCTCTTGCGACCGCAAAGGCTTCCTGGGAAGAGATCAAAAAGAATCTTACTGCGGAAGAAGCCATCTGTCATCCCGCGCGTTTTGCTCTTGCGGAAGTATGCAATCTGCATGAGGAAAGCCTCGTCTTTGAGCCGATATACAGACTTATCGAAAACATAGACACCGCAGAGCTTGCCGATGATTTTAAGAATTTTGCTGCAAGTCAGAAGGGCAGATTCCCCGCACAGAGTTTCGATATGATTCTTGAAGGCAAGAAAACAGAAGTCGTTATCGAGCATCCCGAATACACACTTCCCGTTGCGAGCCTCCAGCATTTCCTTGACGAATGGATCAAGACTCATCCTTGTGCCGTACTTGACTATATTCACGGCGAAGACACGGTCTGCCGCCTCGCATCCAAAGAGAACGCCGCAGGATTCGTCTTCGAAGGAATGGGCAAGAGCGAACTTTTCCCCGCAGTCGAAGCCGACGGAGTCCTCCCCCGTAAGACCTTCTCCATGGGCCACGCCGCGGATAAGAGATTTTATATTGAGTGCAGGAAGATACTTTAAGTGCAAAGGGCAGAGGGCAAAGGGCAAAGGTGTGGTAAATTTCCTCACTTTGCTCGGAAATTGTTTGTTATGATAATCATGTTGGCGCTTTGATATCCCATTGCTTTGTGCTAATCTTCAGTTTAGTAATAAAATTAAAAGTAAATACTCGAGATGTTTTGAAGTTTGTGCTTCATTACATCTCGATTTTTTATTTAGTTATTACAAATTGCATTTTTAATTTAGTTAATACATAGAAGGAATATCAAATTAGAACAAAATTATTGCAATCGGCTTTTCGAACATCGTGAGAAAAGCTTCCGTACCTCTGCCCTCATCCCTCTGCACTTTGCCCTCAATTTTATATTTCCCCGTCTCTTATGACATATTTTTCCCCACCCATCGAATATAATAAAGGTGAGGTGATAAGAGTGGGACAAACGGTTTACGCCGACGTGCTGTTTCTGATAAATTTCAGCATGGACTTCCTTGTTTTTTATATATGCGCGAGGCTGTCAGGCAGACGGCTTCATGTAGTCAGAAGCGCATGTGCGGCTGTACTCGGAGGAATATACGGTGTATGTGCGCTCTTTATGCCCGAAGAAAGCCTTATTGCACCCGTTTGCGACGTTGCCGTTATGATTGCTATATGTGCCGTGTCGTTTCATTCTAAATCGGAAAGTACACGCACCTTTTTAGGCAGATGTGCGCTTTTTGCCGGAGTTTCGGCAATTCTCGGCGGAATTATGAGTGCGATGTATTCGCTTCTCAACCGATCGGGACTTTCTTCGCTTGAAGGCGGAGACGGCGACGACATAAGCATATGGCTCTTTGCGCTTCTTGCTGCGGCGGGAGGTGCGGCGGCTTTTGCGGGCGGACGTCGCGCGAAAAGGATAGCTGTGTCCAAACAGAGTGAAGTTGAGATTTCTTTCGGTGGAAAGAGTGTCGTTCTCCGCGCGATGACCGATACGGGAAATATGCTGACCGATCCTTTGGGCGGACGGGCGGTTGCGATATGCGAGCTTGATGCTGTCGCGTCTATATTTCCGTCCGAGCTTGTGGATTTCTGGAGATGTGGCGACGTTTCCACCGTATCACATCTTTCACCCGAAAACGCCGCGCGGCTCAGATTTATCCCCGCAAAGGGAGCTCTTGCTTCAAAATGCTCACTGCTTTGCGCCATTGTGCCCGAACGCGTAAGTATATCTGTGCGTGACGGAAAAAGAGATGCCGACCTGCTTTTGGCGCCGGTACCGTACAAACTCAGCGCGGGGGAGAGCAGAGTCCTGCTACCACCCGGCTTTACAGAATAAAAGGAGATCTCATTATGTATATCGGAATATTATTGTTCGCTCGCAGAACTCTTGCGCGGATTTTGAATAAACTCGGTTTCGGACATAGCATATATTATGTTAACGGCCCCGATACGCTTCCGCCACCGCTTTCGGCAGATGAAGAAAACGAAGCCGTGGCTCTGCTTGAAAACCAACCGGATAACGATACCATTCGAGGTTTGCTGATAGAACGAAATCTTCGCCTTGTTGTCTACATCGCGCGGAAATTCGAGAGCACGGGCATCGGTATCGAGGATCTCGTCTCGATCGGTACGATGGGACTTATCAAGGCTATAGGAAGCTTCCGATCCGAAAAGGGAATTAAACTTGCTACATACGCTTCGCGGTGCATTGAAAACGAGATACTGATGTATATCCGCAAATATAGCCAGACAAGGTGCGAAGTCTCGCTTGATGAGCCGCTTAACGTGGATTGGGACGGCAACGAGCTTCTGCTTTCCGACGTCCTCGATTCGGGCGAAGAGAGCGTATGCGAGGAGTTTGCGGCAAGAGAGGAAAGAGTTTTGGTCAGACGCGCCGTTGCGGCACTCGCACCGCGCGAAAGGCAGATCATCGAGCTTCGATACGGTCTTACGGGAAGACGCGAAATGACACAAAAAGAGGTCGCCGACCTGCTCGGAATATCCCAATCCTACATATCAAGGCTTGAAAAACGCATAATTGAGGGTCTTCGGAGAGAAATGTCGGGAAAAATATAAAATTTTTTTGAGAAATTTTCAAAAAGGTATTGCAAATTTCAGAGAAATGTGATATAATCTTACGGTAATTGCAATACCGACGGCAAAATCCGTCAGAATAATGCTAAAAGTGAGGTGTTTATTGTGAAGCAGGGACTCCATCCCAAGTATGAGGAAATTACCATCAAGTGCGCTTGCGGCGAGACCGTAACCACTCGTTCCACCAACCCTAAGGGCGGCAACGAGATCAGAGTTGAAATTTGCTCGAAGTGCCATCCCTTCTTTACCGGCAAGCAGAAGTTTGTTGATGCCGGCGGACGTGTTGACAAGTTCAACAAGAGACTCCAGGGCAAATAATTGTCAGAAAGTGTGGGCGAGAAGTGCGCG
>JAGBYM010000059.1 GCA_017628755.1 Clostridia bacterium
GAAACTTTTTGAAAAAAGTATCTTAAGGATCTTCAAAAACTTTCAGCTAGGTTATAATAGAAATTATAATAAAAAATAATCCGAAAGGAACAAAGAAAAATGGCAAAGACACTTACAGAACGCACCCTCGTTATCGCGCACCGCGGAGCATCCGCATATGCGCCCGAGAACACCCTGCCCGCTTACGAGCTCGCAGCAAAGATGAAGGCTGACGGTATTGAGACCGACGTACACTTCACCGCTGACGGCAAGATCATCACTATGCACGATGAAAAGCTCGACCGTACCTCCAACGGTCAGGGTCTCGTAACCGATTACACCTATGAGGAGCTCCTCCACTTCGACTTCGGCCGCAAGTTCTCTCCCGAGTTCAAGGGCACCAAGCTTCCCCTTATGGAAGACCTCTTCAAGCTCTGCCGCGAGAACAATATGGTTTGTAACGTAGAGATCAAGTCGGCTGACCCCAGAATGCCCGCGGCTCTCCACGAGCTCGCAGTAAAGACCGATATGCTCGACCTCGTTATCTACTCCTCCTTCGACCACGCACAGCTCGAGCGTATGCTTGAGGTTAACCCCAAGGCATTCGTAGCTCCCCTTTACAGCTTCAATATGGTCAAGGCTTGGGACTACACCGAGAACATGGGCGCGCTTGCATCCCACCCCAAGTTCAACCAGCTCAAGCTCTATGAGAACTACGTTGAGAAGTGCCACGAGAAGGGCATCCGCGTTCATCCCTGGACCGTTGACGATCCCGAGGTTGCAAAGTGGCTCTCCGATATCGGCTGTGACGCTGTAATCACCAACAAGCCCGACCTCATTCGCGAGGTTTACGGTCTTACCGACTAACCGTCGTACCGACAAATGAAAGAAATCATCACCGAGGCGCAGTTCCGCCGAAATATTAAAACGCCCGATGCGGCTTACATATTCTTCGGCGACGAGGATTACCTCAAGCAGAACGCGCTCTCGGTGGCAAAGAGCGAGCTTGTGTCCCCCGAGGCGGAGATGTTTGACTGCATCCGCATTGAGCAGGCGGATTTTTCACCCGAAAGTATATCCGCCGCCCTCGCCGCGCCCCCAATGCTCGGGGAATACAAGCTTGTAACCGTCTCCCTCGCTTTCACCGACCTTCGCGCATCCGAGGCAAACGCGATCTGCGATATTCTGTCCACGATTGACGAGGAATCGGGAAACGTGCTCATCATATCTATCCCGTCGAACGGAATCAATGCGGGAACACCGAAGCGTATCTCGCCCGAGCTCAAAAAGCTCTGCGAAAACGCGCAGGGAGTCCGCTTTGACCGCGTGCCTGCGGGCAAGCTTGCGGGTTGGTGCGCGCGCCACTATAAGGAAAACGGAGTCGATGCTGACGCCCGCGTTTGCGCCGCCACCGTTGACTTTTGCGGCACCGATATGTTCACCCTCGCTTCCGAGATTGACAAGATATCCTATCTCGTTCTTGCAAGAGGACGTAAGGCTGTCATGGCGGAGGACATCCGCGAGGCGGCGTGCGCGACCGAGGAGTTCGATTCCTTCGCGCTTGCAAACGCGATCCTCGCGCGGAATATTCCAACCGCTCTTGCCGTTCTCGACAAGATGAAGGCTGAAAAAGCCGAGCCCGTCCGTATCATGGCGGAGCTTATCCGCGTTATCTGCGATATGAATGCCATCCTCGCCTGCCAGAAAGCGGGTATGAATCAGGATGCGATTGCCGCCGCGACGGGAATCAAGCCCTATCCGCTGGCAAAATACATCGGAGCGATGAAGAATATCGGCGCTGATGCGCTCGAGAAAACTCTCGCCCTTTGCGTCGCCGCCGACGCGCAGACCAAAGGCTGGGGCAAGGGATACGTGCCGATAGAACAGCTTATTTGTTCGATATAAAAAGAGGCTGAGCCAAAAATTAACGGCTCAGCTTCATTTTTATTTCGCTTTTTCGTTTGTTGAAAGATATCTGTTAATGGCGCAGAGGTCGTGAGAAAGTGACGTTGCGGCGTAATATTTTTTCGACTTAGTAGACAGATAGAAGGTCAGGTCATAGTAGATATCGGTGCCGCCAAGATTTACGCGGTTCCAGGCGTGGTAAGCACCGGTATAAGCGTATCCGATGCATATTTCGCTTTCAATTCCAAGCTCTCCGAGCATGATCTTGAAGAGGATGGGGTATGCGTTGCAGCTTCCGCGTCCGGTTTTCAGAGCAACCGTGGCGTCGGGCTGGCTTCCGTCATAGGAAATATGACCCGCAAGGAAGCTGAATACCTGATTAATCAGGTGCTCCTTGCTTCCAGCTTCGAAGGCAGAGAGGATATCGTAGACCGTTACCATCATCGTGCGGCGTTCGTTTTCGGCACGGCGAAGGACTTTGAGATTTACAAAGAGATGGTGATGATTATCGTCTATATAATAGAAGTTAGTGCATTTGAACCCGTCGTAATACGAGCCGAAGTAGAATACCATGGCGCTTTCGGCAACGGAAACGTCGTTTCCGGTGAGTTCAAATACTCCCAGATAAATTTCATCGTTATTATTGGTGTTGTAATATTTATCAACACAGTCAAGAACTGCGTTTACAGCCGCCATTGCTTTGGGGCTGACACTGTTGAATACGGAAATCGGTTTAACGGCGGCAAGATTAACTGCCGTCTTTTTTGCGATTTCCTTGGTTTCGCGCAGAAGGCAGACCGAGCAGTTGCGGTACTGCGAGCCCGAGCGAGATGTTGTTGCCGCGATACTTACGGTCCAGCTTGACCATTTATGACCGGCGGCGGTTGTGTAGCTGTCGCGGTAACTGTAACCGCATTTGCAGAGGTGAGCGGTATAACCTCCCGAGGTACAAGTTGATTTGGTGGTGATGATTGAATAGCTGTGTCCCTTTGATTCAATAACAAGGGAGTATGAATATCCGCAATTGCAGGTGAAGGTGGATAATCCGTCTTCGGTGCAGGTGGCGGGGACGGTCGTTTCGATATAAATGTGTTCGAGTTTATCCGAGTATTCGGTGTAAGTGCTTCCGCATGAACAAAGATAAGAGGTAAATCCATCGGAAGAACAGGAAGCGGGCGCAACTGCGCTTACAAAATACGCGTGACCGGTCTTGTCAGCGGTCTTTTCGGAATAAGTGTCTCCGCAGACACAGACGTATTCGGTATATCCGTCCGTGGTGCAGGTAGCCTCAACGGTATTGGAGAAGTAAAAGTGACCGTATGCTTCGATGACAACAGAATAGGAATCTCCGCAGCTGCAGGAATACGAGAGAGAACCCTTCTCGGTGCAGGTTGCGGGGAAGAGTGTTTCGGTGTAATTATGATTGAGCATCTCGGAAACCTCTGTGTAAATGTCGCCGCAGATGCAGGAATATTTGGTGTAGCCCTCTTTTGTACAAGTTGAAGGCACCGAGGAGCTGATGAGGTAGATGTGATCGGTCTTGTCCGCGTATTTTTCGGAATAACTGTTTCCGCATTCGCAAACGTAGAATTTGTAACCTTCGCTTGTGCAGGTCGGCTCGATTTGGGAAATATCGAAAAGACACTCGTGAAATGCCGCCGAGCTTTCTGGTGTTAATATGGTGATTTCTTCGGTATTGGACTCATATACCAAAGCTGTTGTGTTGTCTGAAAAATCACTGTCTGACGGTGATTCGTCATTGTGTAGTTGATTGCGTGCGAGTAGGATCGAGATGATCAGAGCAATGCTGATAAATATTGCGCTGATCAGAATTGATCCTATCAATTTGTTGTGATGCCTTCTCATGGTGGGCTCCGTTGATTAATATGGTAGGGTCATAGCTTTTGGGTTTTGTAGAAACAAGGTGCGCGATTTTTGCGTCAGAACCGACAACTTATTTCATTATATATTATATATCAACAATATCAACTCTGTTTCACTTATGCTTCAATTTTTGTTGATTTGTCATCGCAATTAGTAATAAAAAACGATCCGTAAAAACGGATCGAAAAAATCATGAAATATTGGAATTAATAAAATTGGAAATAAAAGTAAAACAAGAGCCGCAAGACGGCGACGGTTCAAAGAAATAAGAACAACTGCCAATTTCGGATGAGATTGGCTGTGTATATAATTCCTTTAAAACCTTGCGAATCATGTCATGGGGCTCCTTAGAATATATCTTGACAGTATTGTAGCACAATTTCGTGACAATGTCAATACGGTTTTGAAAAAATCCTCGAAAAAAGTGAAAAACCATCGCGGACGGCAGAAAATCCGTCCGCGATGGTTTTGGTCACTCTATATCAATATCAAGCGGCAGGTCGATCTCGTCAGAGACGTATTTGCCGTTTTTCTTTCTCTGACGGACACATTCGGTCAGAAGATACTCGATCTGTCCGTTGACTGAACGGAAATCATCCTCCGCCCAGGCGGCAATGGCGGCGTAGAGCTTGGGCGAGAGACGCAGAGGAATCTGCTTTTTCTGCTTATCGTCCATATCAATAGAGACTGCCCGAGTTTACGATGGGCTGTGCGTCGCGGTTGCCGCAGAGCACGACGAGGAGATTTGATACCATAGCCGCCTTGCGCTCATCATCGAGTTCTACGCGTCCGCCTTCGCTAAGTCTGTCAAGAGCCATTTCGACCATACCGACCGCGCCTTCAACTATCATCTTTCTTGCATCGATGATTGCCGATGCCTGCTGACGCTGAAGCATTACCGCCGCGATCTCGGTTGCGTATGCGAGATAGGTGATGCGCGCCTCAACGATCTCAATGCCTGCTTCATCAACGCGCGTCTGGATCTCGTCGCGGATGCGTCCAGCAACGATATCGGAGGAGCCGCGGAGGCTTCCCTCGTCTGCAACGCCGTCGCCGGTGGTGTCTACTCCGGGTGCGACGTCATAAGGATAGATGCGAACAATGTTGCGCAGTGCGCTGTCGCACTGGAGCGAGAGGTATTCCTTGTAGTTATCAACATTGAAGACAGCCTTTGCGGTGTCGGTGATGCGCCATGTGACGGCGATACCGATCTCAATGGGGTTGCCGAGGCAATCGTTGATTTTCTGGCGGCTGTTGTTGAGGGTCATGATCTTGAGAGAGAGCTTTTTTGAGGGGATCTCTACGGCGACCGAGCCGTTTGCGGAGGTGGTGACGGGCATTGATACCGTCTTTACGTCGCCGCTCTGGCTGAGCTTGGTCTTTGCCGCGGGGTTGACAGCAGAGCAGAAGGGATTTACCGCATAGAATCCGTCGCCCTTGAGAGTGCCAATGTATTTACCGAAAAGGGTGAGGACGAGTGCCTCCTGCGGACCCAGGACGCGCAGACCGACAAGAGGGATCCAGACGGTGAAAGTAAGGATCATACCTACGATCAGAAGAGCATTGTTGAGCGCGCCTCCATCTGTTTCCAGCCTGATCGCCGCCCATATCAGCAGGGCGATAGACGCAATTTCACCGAGAATGCAGAGAACGAGCACGAGCATACCGTTCTTTTTGCCGTTTAAAACTTTTTCTTTCATAGTAATAACTCCTTTTAAATTATTTGCTATTAATATGATATCATAAAGATATCAGTTTGTCAATGGATTTTGGTTAAAATATTATTATTTTTTCTTTTTACGGTTGACTTTTTGCCCAAAGAGGTGTAAAATATCCTTTGCAACAAAATCCATCAGGAGGAAATCAATGTCGAAGGTAAAAATTGATATGACGGAGGGAAAAATTCTCCCCCTGTTAATACGTTTTGCGTTGCCCACGATGGCAACGTCCGTCATTAATCAATTATTTAATACGGCAGATACGATCGTTGTCGGTCGATGGGGAGGAAGCACGCCCGAGGCTTGCGAGATCGCACTTTCCGCGGTAAGCGCGTGCGGTCCGTTGGTAAGTATGATAATTACTTTCTTTATGGGACTTTCGGTCGGCTCGGGAATTATGGTTTCTCACGCGGTGGGAGCCAAAGAAGATCACACCGTCAAAAAAACAGTACATACCTCGGTCACGCTTGCAACGCTTTGCGGCATCTTTTTAGGTGTTCTGGGATTTTTGTTTGCGCGCCCCTTGCTTGTGCTTATGGAAACTCCCGATTCGGTCATTGACCAAGCCGTGCTCTATATGCGCGCGTATTTTGTGGGCATACCGGCACAGCTGATATACAGCTATTGCGCCGCAATGTTGCAAGCGACCGGAGATAGCACGCGCCCCCTCTTTTTCCTGTCAACGGCGGGAGTCATAAACGTTCTTCTCAACCTCGTAATGGTTCTCGGCTTTGGGCAGGGAGCTCTCGGTGTAGGTATTGCAACGGCAGCATCGCAATGGGTATCCTGCATTATGATCCTGATCTATATGATGAAAACAAGCGGGCTCTTGAGGTTGAAATTAAGAGGGTTAACGCTTGAAGCCGCCGCGCTTGGAGAGATCTTGCGTCTTGGAGTTCCCGCGGGCATACAAAACTCTATGTTCGCCATCGGAAATTTGGTAATGCAGGTCGCGCTCAACTCGTTTAACAGCAGCGTTTACGTTTCGGGAAGCTCGATCGCGTCAAACGTTGGCAGCTATACCCAGCTGATCTGCAGCGGATTTTGCACCGCGGCATACGTTTTCATCGGTCAGAACACGGGCGCACGGAATATGCCGCGTATCCGCGAATGTATGAAGACTGCCACGGTCACTGTATCGGTTATGGCTATCGCTCTTAACGGCCTGCTGAATATTATCAGTGTTCCGATTTTAACGCTTTTCGCGCCGAACAATCCCGAGGTCGTGGAGTTTGCAAGGATCAAGCTTGTCGTTAACAGCAGCTTTTACATTATGAGTCACCTTGAAGGTCTCTACGGAAGCGCGATCCGCGCGCTTGGAAAATCCACGCTACCGATGATCGTTTCGGTAGCCGGCATCTGCGGAGTTCGCGTGCTGTGGATCAATACCGTCTTCGTCTGGATACGTCATCCGCTCACCATCTTCTTTGCTTACGGAGCATCCTGGACCGTCACCTTTATCGTGCAGGCGATCTTGTATCGCCGCCTCCAAAGACAGCTCGGCTCTGAATGGGAGGCGCAAAAAGATGCTGTCGGCGATTGCCTGTGACGCCCACCTTTTGAAAAAGGTGGACGAAAACTTCCCCATTGTTGTTTTTCAATAAAAATGTGAATTTCCGAGCGAAGCGATGGAAATTGTCCTTCATTTTGCCGTAGGCAAATAACCGTTCCGCCGTTAGGCGGATAACCATTCGGCAAAGCCGATAACCATTCCGCCAAAGGCGGACAGAATCCTTCCCCAAACAACAAAACCACCGCATTTGCGGTGGTTTTGTTGTTTATATAATCTTACTCAAAGAGCTTGCCGTACTTAACAAGTCTTGCGTACTTTTCCTTAGCTGCGTTCTCAGCCTTAGCGAAGAGTGCCTCTGCTCTCTCGGGGAACTGCTGTGCAAGACGGCTGTAACGAGTCTCGGAGGTGATGAACTC
>JAGBYM010000060.1 GCA_017628755.1 Clostridia bacterium
CGAGCCACGCGTCAAGATATGTATCGTATTCGAGATTCTGGATACCCCAGGTGGTGTTTCCGGTATAGAAGAAGAACTTATTATCACACTTTACGCCGCTGTGGTGGGGTGCTGACTGGCTGAGGGACTTCGCGTAGGGCTTGATCTTGCGCCAATCGTACTCGAGAATGATCTGATGGTCGTTGTCATCGCGCTCATTGTCGCCGTAGATTCCGTATGCAACGTAAAGCATATAGGGAGAGACCTGACGCTCACCGGGACGGGGCGAGAAGGTAACGCCGTCGATACCTGAGCAAGCGAAGCGGTGAGGCTTGCCCTGCTCGCCCTCGGCGTCAAAGTCCTCGCAGACGTCGGGGAGATATACAGCGGTCATAATGCCGTCAGCCTCGGCATCCATGCCGACGCGGTCGATCTTGTCAACGTCAAAAATTGCGATATAGAAAGCGTCCTCCTCGGCAAGAACGGCACCCGTACGCGCCATAATGCTCTTTCCGATAGAGTCGTGCTTATATTCGATAGAGCCCCAAACGCATCTGTCGCCGCCGTTGTAGGCAAGGCATCCGAGGTGACCGGTCAGACCCGAAACGGTGCCGATAACGTTGCCTTCAAGGTCTGCCTTAACGAGAACTGTGGTATAAGAATAGTATATGTACTTTCGCTCTGTGTCGATAGCGATGCCCTGAATGTGTCCGTTGGTCCATTCGCCGGCATCAATCAAGCGCGGAAGCGCGGGAGCGGGATACTTTTTAAGGTTTTCAAAGCGCGTATTTTCCATGGTGTTTATTCCTTTCAACGTGAATATATTTTCTCAACATAATTATATCACATATAGCACGCAAAGTCAAACAAAAATCGAAAAAAGACGCCCCTCTACGGTGTTTTCCACAGCGCTTTTTGTGCAATTTGTATATCCGACAAAAAGCGGCATGCTTTTTTCCGATTTTCCCCATAGGCTGTGGAAAACCTTGTGGTAACTGTGTAAAAGTCCACTTTCTCAAGGCAAATCAAGGCTTTTTGAACACCTTGAGGAAAATCTTGCCTGTGGAAAACCCCTTGTCAAGAGTATTTTTGAAAAATTTCTGATATCCGTAACTTTCTCACTTTTGCACAAACTTGTGAAAATTGCATAATTTTTTGCCGCAACCCCTTGACAAAATAAAAACGAATAAAAATGTATTTTAGCGAAAAAATATTCATTTTTTCCAAATGCCTCATTTTTTGTCCTTTTTGTGGCGCAAATATTACAAATAGCAACTTTTGTCTTTTAGAGGACATCTTTTGACTTGTTTTTTTGCACATTTTGTCTTATACTTATTCTGTAATATTATATTGTAATATATAAATCTTTTTAAACTCAAAGGAGAACACAAAAATGAGCCTTCCTGTTGCTATCCAAGTTTATTCCGTAAGAGACGATGCGTCCGCTGACCTTCGCGGCACTCTTCAGAAAATCAAAGATATGGGCTACGACGGCGTAGAGTTTGCCGGCCTTTACGGCAACTCCCCCGAGGACGTCCGCGCTATGTGCGATGAAATCGGTCTTGTTCCGATCTCTGCACACGTCCCCTTCGTCGATATGCTCAAGAACCCCTACGGTCTTCTGGCAGACTACGCGAAGATCGGCTGCAAGTACGTTGCAGTTCCCTACCTCAACCCCGAGCACAGACCCGACAACGCTAACTTCGATTACGTCGTTGACTTCATCGAGGTTCTCGGCAAGGCTGCAAAGGCACTCGGCATCCAGCTTCTCTACCACAACCACGACTTTGAATTCATGACCATCGACGGCAAGTACGCCCTCGATATCCTCTACGAGAGAGTTCCCGCTGATCTTCTCAAGACCGAGCTTGACACCTGCTGGGTCAACGTTGGCGGCGAGGTTCCCGCTGACTACATCAAGAAGTACGCAGGCAGATGCCCCGTAGTTCACCTCAAGGACTTCTACGGCGAGAAGAGCGACGATATGTACGAGCTCATCGGTATCGACAAGAAGGCTCCTGCGCGTCCCTCCGGCTTCGAGTTCAGACCCGTCGGAAGCGGTATGCAGGACTTCCCCGCTATCGTAAAGTCTGCTCAGGAATCCGGCGCAGAATGGTTCGTAGTTGAGCAGGATAAGCCCTCCATGGGTCTTACTCCCCTTGAGTGCGCTAAGAAGAGCATTGATTACGTAAGATCGATCATCTGATGAAGTATCTTAAAATCTTAACACTTACCGCCGCGGCGCTCCTTCTCTTCTCGTCCTGCTCGGGCGGGACACCCGAAGACCCCGCACAAACCACAGAAACCGAGCCCGCGGCTGAGATCTACACCGTCGCGGCACCCGGCGTATGTGATTACGTCTTCCTTCGCGCCGACCTCATCGGAAGCGACGCGCTGAAAAAGACTCTCGATCTGCGCCGCAGTATCGAGGAGAAATTCGGCGTCAGGATCACGGTCAACAGCGACTGGTCGCGCGACAACAAGGAAAACAACACGGTCGAGTCCACATCGGACGTCCGCGAAGTCCTTATCGGCGACACTAACCGCGCCGAGACACGCGCCACGGCTGATGAGTACAAGAACCTCGGCTACGGTTTCGTCATCAAAGCCGTAAACGGCAAGATCGTTATCTGGGGCACAGAAGAAACGCCCCTCATCTCCGCTATGAACTATTTCGCCGAAAACTTCCTCGGCGGCGACACACTCGAATTCCCCGAAGGATTTACCTATGTATGGAGTCTCACGGGTGAGGGCATGCCGCTTACGCAGATCGCAAACGAGTACTCGATCGTCTATCCTAAGAAAGCTCCCGACAGAGTTTACAACGCCTCAAGGCTGCTTGCTACCAAACTCGGTGAGCTTGCGGGCACAAAACCTGCGGTAAATCCCGACGAGAAAACTCCCGATAAATCGGGCAAGGAGATCCTCATCGGCTCAACAGACCGCGCGGAATCGGCTGCGGACGGCATCGGCTACATGGATTACGTGATCCGCGTCAGCGGAAACAAGATCGTCCTCTTCGGCGGAAGCCCTCTCGCAACACAGTCGGCGGCTGAAAAGTTCCTCTCCCTCATCAAGGACGGAACGATTTCGACTCTCGACCGCGATTTCGAATACAAAAGCAATTATCACGCGCTGATCGCGGATTCTCTTGCTTTCAATATCGAATCCTTCGTTCCCGTGTGGGCGGATAAGTTCACCGTTCCCGCGTGGATGCTCGACTACGAGGAAAAGCTCTACGCTCTCACCGCACCGAGCGGCAGAATGACCGCTGACTCGCACCGCGGAGACGTTCAGAACTATCCCGAAAACTCGATCCCCGGCATTCTCAGCGCAATCATGATGGGCGCGGACGTCATTGAGATCGACATCCGCCTGACCAGTGACAACATAATGGTGCTGATGCACGACGCCTCGCTCAAGCGCACCACCGACTGGAGCCAGAAGCAGGGCAAAAACGGCCTTCCCACATCGGATCAGATCGAGGACTGGACATACGAACAGCTCCGTGAGCTTCGCCTTCTCTATAACGGCAAGGCTTCGGAGTGCATCATTCCCACCATGTACGAGGCGGCGCTCCTCTTTGCGGGACGCTCGCAGATCCACTTTGACTGCAAGGTTGCGGATCAGCTCTCAGAGAATTCCGACATCTTCCTTCTCGCGGAAGCTACGGGGTCAAAAGAGTCCTTCGTCTACTACTACGGCATGTCGGTTATGCAGCAGTGGAAGTCGCTCAACAAGGATGATAAGGAATTCGCGGATTTCGTCGCTAAGATGAGCAAATATCTCGCTATGTCGGGACACGCGCTCCGCAAACGCAATTTCGAGATGATCGAAAAGCACGGCGACCACGCCGAAGGCTGGCAAAAGGCTTGGGATGAGGGCTACAAGATGACCTTCACCAACAAGATCTATGATTTCAGCAAATATATCGCGGCTAATCAAGGACCCATTCCGCTTCCATGACAAGCAGCAATAAAAATTTTATCGGTAAGAGACTGCGGTTGGCGGGTCTGGCGGCATTAATGCTCCTTATCCTCGCCCTCACCGTCTCCTGTACGGCAGAACCGACCGAAGACGATCCACCGGCATCGGTTGTCACTTCGCAGGAAGTGACAGAAGCACCCGCGGTCACCGAGGAAGATCTGAGCACTTACGCACCCCTCCCGCTTATCGCGAGCAGATACACCCTGATCTGCAGCAGTAAAGCGCCCGAGAAGGTACGCCTCGCCGCAGAAGAGCTTGCGGGCAAGATCGCCGAAGCTGAAAAGGTGACCCCCGCCGTCTCCACCGACCTTAAGACGGAAGCCTCTCGGCTTGAATTGCTGATCGGTGAGACCGATCGCGCCGAATCGATCGAAGCGGCAGAGTCGCTCGGTTGTATGGATTACACGGTCCGTATAAGGAACGGCAAAATCGTGATCCTCGGCGGAAGTCCGCTTGCGACCGTTCAGGCAGTCCGTGTCTTCACGGAAATGCTCTTTGACGGCAGGATCGAAAATCTCGGATCGGATCTCACTTATGATTACGATTACGATCGATTTTTTGCCGATTCGCTCGCATTTCTTGCCGACACCTTCGTCCCCAAGTGGGCATCAAGCTTCACGCCTCCCGCCTGGATGCACGACTACGACGAAAAGGTTTACGCGCTGACCTGTCAGAGCGGAAGAATAACCTCGTCCTCGCATCGCGGAGACGTTGTTAATTATCCCGAAAACTCGCTTGAGGCGATCCTCAGCGCAATAATGCTCGGCGCGGATGCGGTTGAGATCGACATCAGACTTACAAAGGACAACGTAATGGTCCTGATGCACGATGAAACTCTCCCACGCACAACCGATTGGAACAAAAAGGCGGGCAAGAACGGTCTTCCGAAGTCGCCGAAGATTGAGGATTGGACCTACGAACAGCTGCGCGAGCTCCGTCTTCTCTATAACGGCAAGCCCACGGAGTCAATGATCCCGACACTTTATGAGGCGGCACTCCTCTTTGGCGGCCGCGCGCAGATCCATTTCGACTGCAAGGTGTCTGACAAGATCGACCGCAACACGGACATATACCCGCTTGCAGAGGAAACGGGCTCAAAATCCAGCTTCTTCTACAGCTTCGGATATGATATGATGCTCAAGTGGCTGAGCTATGACAGCAAAGACGTCGAATTCAGAGAATTCACCAAAAAGATAACCATCTATCTCGCGCAAAACGGTAATTCTCTCCGCAAGTCAAAATTTGACCTGCTTGCAAAATACGGAGACGAACCGCAAGGTTGGAAATCCGCCTATAACGACGGCTATAAAACCGTCTATACCGATAATATCGTACTGTTTTGCCGCTTCTCCGCGGCACAGCAGAAACCGATGCCTCTACCATGATATATAACTACAACAAAAAGCTTGTCGGTACGGCACAAGCACTCAGAAAAAGAATGACACCCGAGGAGAAGCACCTTTGGTACGATTTTCTCAAGAGGCTGCCCGTGACCGTCAACAGGCAAAAGAATATCGGAGATTTTATCGTTGACTTCTATATTGCAAGTGCGCGGATAGTCATCGAGCTCGACGGTAGCTTTCATAATCTTCCGTACCAAAAAGCCGATGACGCTAAAAGAGACGCCGAGCTTAAAAAGCTGTACATTACCGTACTGAGATACACAAATCTTGCAATCAACAATAATTTCAATTGGGTCTGTAACGATATTCTGAAGCACCTCGGATTGACTTTTGATGACCTGAAACCTAGAAAATAGCTTTTGTACGCTTATATTATATGCAGTACAGGCTTCGTCCTCCTCATCCACCACTTCCGTGGTCCCCCTTCTCCGCTGGAGAAGGCTAAAGGGTTCTGCTGTGACCACTAAATATTCAGCGAAGATTATGCTGCAATATAATTTTGCATATCAAATCGGAACATTTTATTGATAAAATTCGCAAAAACTCAATTACGAGCACAAAATGATTTATTAAAAATATTCCTATTTGCCTGCACTGAATTATCGTAATAAACAATGTTCGCTGAAACGCGAAGAAGATCAGACAAATTTTTAGCCTTCTCCAGCGGAGAAGGGGGACCGCCGTAGGGCGGTGGATGAGGAGGACATTATATCGACCAATAAAAAACAGAAAACTGTTTCACCTGATAGGCATAAGATTCACTTTCGATAGAAAAGTCAGGTTATCAATCCAAAGGAGGCACAAAATGAGCGCAAACAGAAAAATAAAACGAGAGCTTAATATTTATCGCTTGAAATATGATTTGTACGAAAAAGCTTTGTGCACTCAAAAGGAAAGCGAAGAGTACAAAGATCTTTTGGAGCAGGGCAAAAGATTGCCTGAGGACGTTTACCGCGCCGATTCCGATTGGCGCAATGTAAACGATGCAGGCGATTCCGAATTCTTCAGACTTGTGCGTCCGGATATAACTCAAGAGGACATTATGGAATACTTGATGTACAAAAAGCTCGATATGCTTAAAACCATCAAGAATTGTGTAGTGTTTTTCACAGTTTTGGTGATTATCGGAATAATCCTTTCGTTCTTGCATTAAATTAAATCTAAAAACCAAAATTAAAACAAATAAAACCAAATACATATTTTTGGAGGAAAAAAACAATGGCAGACAAATCTATGGCAGGACTTAACACCTTTGAGGCTCAGGTTGAGACCAAGGTTGACACCGCAAAGAAGCTTCGCATCGGTATCATCGGATGCGGATGGATCGCAGACTCTCACATGAACGCTTACAAGAACCAGCCCGACGTTGAAATCGTTGCAGGCGCGGACCTCGTTCCCGGCAAGGCTGCAAAGTTCTTCGCAAAGCACGGTGTAGAAGGCGTTAAGACCGAATACGCTTCCCACAAGGAAATGCTCGACGACGAGACCCTCGCTCTCGACGCAGTTTCGATCTGCACCTACAACCGTCAGCACGCTGAACCCGCTATCTACGCACTCAAGAAGGGCGTAAACGTACTCCTTGAGAAGCCCTTCACTGTAACCCTCGACGAGGCTGTTGAGGTTATGAAGGCTGAAAAGGAAAGCGGCAAGGTTCTTTCTATCGGCTTCCAGCCCAGACTCGACGCCAACATGCAGATGATCAAGAAGATCTGCCAGTCCGGCGAGCTCGGCGATATCTACTACATCCAGACCGGTGGCGGACGCCGCCGCGGTATCCCGACCCCCTTCGGCACCACCTTTATCGAGGACAAGACCGCAGGTCTCGGCGCACTCGGCGATATCGGATGCTACTCCCTCGACATGGTACTCAACGCTATCGGCTATCCCAAGCCCCTTACCGTTTCTGGTTACAAGTCCAACTTCTTCGGCAAGTGCCCCAACTACTCGGGCTACCGCGCTGACAAGAGAGCTGAATACGCAGAGCTCTTCGGCGTTGATGATTTCGCAGCTGCATTCGTACGTCTCGAGGGCGGTATCGTTCTCGACTTCCGTATTGCTTGGGCAATGAACATGGACACCCCCGGTGACACCATCATCCTTGGTACCAAGGGCGGTCTCCGCATCCCCTCCACCGAGTGCTGGAACGGCTCGGTCGGCGGCCCCATGAAGATCTATCACGAGGTTTGCGGTCAGCAGGTTGAAACCGAAATCCCGATCATCAAGATGAAGGAAGGCCTCTTCGATCTTAAGATCCGTACCTTCCTTGACGCAGTTAAGAACGGCACTCCCGCTCCCGTTCCCTCTTCCCAGATCCTCTACAACCAGGCAATCATCGACGGTATCGCGAAGTCCGCAGAGTGCGGCCGCGAGGTCGAGATCGTCATCCCCGAGATCTAATGCCGAGTCTTACACTTAATTTCCGCCCCGAGTCTCTCGGGGCGGGAACTCCCGTAAATATCTATCTTCCCGACGAGATCGCGGACGATATGCCCGTGCTCTATCTGCTTCACGGCATGTACGGCGACCAGAATTCATGGATAAACGGCAGTGCAATCGGAAGATACGCGCGTGCGCGCGGTCTCGCCGTCATTATGCCCTCTGTCGGCAACAGCTTTTATTCAAACCAGAAGCACGGCTGCCGCTACTTTGATTACGTGTCACGCGAGCTTCCCGAATATATCGGCAAGCTCCTTCCTTTTATTACGAAAAAGCGCGAGAAAACCTTCATCGCGGGTCTTTCGATGGGCGGTTACGGAGCGATAAAGATCGCTCTTCGCAACCCCGACCGTTTTTCTGCGGCGGCGGGTCTTTCGGGATGCCTCAACCTGAAATTCGGAGGCAAATCGGAAGACGAAGGCTGGAATAACATCTGCGTCTGCAACTGGGGCGAGGAC
>JAGBYM010000061.1 GCA_017628755.1 Clostridia bacterium
ATCCCTCGTAGTTGCCCGTGTTTCTGATGTGGAAAACCGCGCGGTCGGGGTAGACCTCGAGGACGAGATACTGCGCAAGTCGCGGGGTCGCGGTGCCCGTGTGGTACTTCGGCTCGCTGTTTCCACCATATCCCGTGAGCCCGTCCTGCTCAAAATACTGCTTGCCAAACGGACGAAGTCCGCCCATGTGAACGAATGTAAATTCATATTCCTTGCCGCGCGAGTCCTCCGACTTCAAATTGGAATCGAGCGGAAGATTTTCATCATTGATATGCAAAACCGCGCCCGAGGAATAATTTTTGTAGCAATAGCCCTCGCCGTGGATGTGACCGTAAAGATAAAACGCGTTTTTGTGACCCTTGAAGACGTCGTAGAAGAGCTCGCGGTCGCCGTTTATCATCGATTCGTAGAGCTTCTCTTCCTTATAATAACATATAGCGGAGAGGTGGCCGACCACGAAAACAGGCTTTTTGCCGTCGGGATCAATTTCGTTCAGCTTATTTTTTACCCAGATCAGAGTTTCGTCGCTGTAATAACCCTCGTGCGAGTTAAATGCCGTATTCGGGTCGATGTTGATTCCGATAAAGTCAATGCCGTTTACGACGTAATGGAACGCGCCCCAATAGAGCTCGTTCGGCTTTTCCTTTGATACGAGGATCGTTCTCTCGTTTTCGGGGAGCACGCCGAAAGCCGACTCCATCAGATCGTAAAAATCTGTTGTGTTATAGGGCTCGTTATCTTCCGTGCCGATATCGCCGAGGATCATATCGTTGTTGCCCGCCACGTAAAGCACTTTGCCGTCCTTCACGCTTGACGCGACACAGGCGTGCATCTTCTCTTTGAGATCAAGAAAATTCTTCTTCGGCAGAGCACAGGATTTGTTCCAATAAGGATAATCCGATACGTTATCTCCGCCGATCAGCGCGAGGTCGGCAAGACCAAACTCCTCTGCTGCAAGCTCCTTGGCAAGAACAAGCGACCTTCTGAGCGTTGCGGGGTAATCGAGCATCGCCTGCTGATTATGAATGTCTGTAAAGCAAAAGGCGGTCAGGATATTATCCATTTTGCGCTCCTCCGAATTTTGATGTTAAGATGACTTAATTATAGCACACTCCACGCATAAAGTCAAGTTTGGTAGCAATATAAAATGCATATTGACAAGATTAAAATTGTATGATATAATGAAAATAGGCAAAGATTTCTTAAAGCTTAAACCGACAGATGCGAAGCAGTTTTTCGGTAATCGTGCCAAATATCAATTCAGAAAGGATTTTAATAATGAAACTCCAAAGCAAAAATTTTGTATGTTTATTTATATTAATTTCGATGCTTCTGTCATTGATACCGCTGACTGCTGCGGCACTTAGCGCAGGCTCTACTCTTTCTACAGAAGAAGCCTTAAATCTGATTATAAAAGCAAATGATTTTTGCGTTACAGCGGTTGACGGACACGCCTACAACGGTTTATTGAATTACAACTCAAAAATTGAAGTTCAAATAGACAATGATATAAATCATACATATTATGCGGTTTATGAAGAAAAACTTCCGGGTGGCTCATATCAAGCTATGTACGAACTCGCAAGGGATATTTTCTGCGAGAACATTTTCACTATATTTGAAATCCAAAGTGGTGTTTATAAAAATTCAACCGATATGTTTTATAGTATACCAAGGTATTATATATCTGATGACGGTAAGGTATATGCGTGCCATCATATAGATGATTTTTCTTATGCAGGCTTTTACTCTAACCTTGAAGGGATAAAATTTGTAAAGGGAAATTCGAGTAATGCAACCTATTATATCAAGACTTGGGTTGGTCATGAATTAGACGTGTATTTAGCTTGGGCGAAAGTGAATTTCGTTAATACGAAAAATGGTTGGCGAATAGACCAATGTACATACACAGATATTCTTGCAGATGATATGGCTTTGAATGTTTGGGAAAAAGATCTAATTCCTTACGTTGAAGCCCCCTCTACCGCTGACTCCGCTTTCAGCCTCGTATTTATTCTTCCGACAGTTTCAGTCGCGGCTCTTACTTCGGCATTTGGCCTTATGCACCGTCGCAGAAAGTTCATTTAAATATTTCACCCCGCCTAAATTCGGCGGGGTGATTCTTTATCAGTCGATTGCAGTAAAGTGGTAGATCACGGAATCAAAATCGCGGAGTTTATCATGGATGCAAAGTCCCGCGTTCATAAGAGTATCTCCTGAGAGCACAACGCCCGTCTGCTCGCACTGATAACGCTTGTTGGGATCGAGACCCTTCAGGCGGAGATAGTGCAGGTCATAAATACTGCTGCGCATAACAACGTAGGTAACGAGCGCCTCGTTTTTATCCTCGGAAACGTAGCTCCACGCGCATCTTGTTCTGTCCTTCCAGGGGGAGATGAGGCGGTAAAGCTCGCCGTAGTTGATGACGTCATAATACTTGCGGTAGTCATCGCACTGCTTGACGACCATCTGTTTTTCCTCGTCGGTGAGCTTTGTAAGATCAAGCTCATAGCCGAAGGTGCCCGCCATTGCCACGTTACCACGGGTCTTGAGCGGAGAGATTCTTCCTGTCTGATGGTTCGGGCATGCGGAAACATGCGATCCAACCGATGATGTAGGATAGCACATCGAAGTGCCGTACTGAATTTCCACTCTCTCGATAGCGTCGGTGTCGTCGCTTGTCCAGAACTGAGGAGAATAGTAGAGCCACGCGGGATCAAAGCGTCCGCCGCCGCTTGCGCAACCTTCAAGAAGGAGGTTCGGATAAGCGGTAAGCACGCGCTCGAGCAATTCGTAAAGTCCGAGGACGTATCTGTGGAATACCTCCTGCTGTCTTTCAGCACCGACAGTCGCGCTTCCGACCTCGGTAAGGCTTCGGTTGAAGTCCCACTTGATATATGCGATATTTGCGTTATCCATAACCTTCTTGATGCAGTCAAAGAGATAGTCTCTGACGTCCGCGCGGGTCATATCGAGAACGTACTGATGTCTTGCGATGCTCATAGGTCTATCGGGCGTTTGAAGTGCCCACTCGGGATGCGCACGGAAAAGCTCGCTGTCTTTCGAAATCATTTCGGGCTCGAACCAGATACCGAATTTGAGACCGAGACCGTTGACTCTCTCGACGAGTTTTCCGAGTCCGCCCTTCAGTTTTTCCTCGTTGACAAACCAGTCGCCGAGTGCCGACTGCGAAGAATTTCTGTCGCCGAACCAGCCGTCGTCCATAACGAGCATCTCAATGCCGAGCTCGGACGCGGTCTTTGCAATATCATAAAGCTTTTCTTCATCAAAATTGAAGTAGGTTGCCTCCCAGTTGTTGACGAGGATCGGACGGCGCTTAAGCTTCCACTCACCGCGGCAGAGATTGTTTCTGTAGAGCTTGTGGAAAGTGCGGCTCATACCGCCGAGACCTGAGTTCGAATATACCATAACCGCCTCGGGCGAAACAAAGCTCTCACCGGGCTCGAGACGCCAGCTAAATCCTTCGGGATTGATACCGATAAGCACTCTTGCGCCGCCGTCGGAATCCATCTCGGCAGAAGCAAGGAAGTTACCGGTGTAAACGAGGTTGAAGCCGTAAATGTCACCGAAGTCCTCGGTCGCGTCATGCGAGCAAAGCGCGATGAAGGGGTTATGCATATGCGAGGAGCATCCCATTTTACTTGCAACGCTCTGTGCGCCGTGAATGAGCGGTACTCTCTCAAATCTGCGCTCCTTTGCCCAGCTTCCGTAAAGGTGGATGAAGTCCATATCTCTTGCATCGTGGAAATCAACGCAGGAGCTGAGAACGCGCTGAATATTCATAACTTTATCGGAAGTATTTCTTACGATAGTATGGCGGGTCATTGCCGCATAATTTTCAAACACGGTGTAGAACAGAGTAACTTCCGCAAGGCTTACCGAATCAATGCAAAGGATCTCGAGAGTTGTAGCCTCGTCCTCGTTTGCATAAGTTGCGGGCTGACCTTCGATCGCGGGCTTGCCCGCATAAATTTTATGCGAAACGTACTTGATATCCGTGTCTGCAGTTCCGTTATCACGAAGGATCGAGAGTGCGCTCGCTCTGAAATCTCCGCAACCGTTGCAGGAATACTCCATACGGTGAAGAGACTTGCTGAAGAACGGAATCTCCGCGTTTTCCATCTCAACGCGAGGGAAATGCGACGAATGACGCGAGCCGTAGTTGAGATATTCGAGCGCATCATCTGCGATAAGCGCACCGTAATAGTGATGCATGAGGTATCCGTATCTGTTGACCTGTATTACGTAGCTTGTGGTGTTTGTATCAAGCTTGAAAGTTTTAATTTCGGGATTAAATTTGATTGGCATATGAAATCTCCTTTTTAGGAATGTATTACATTAAGAAATATTATATCATATAAATAAGGAATTTTCAATATAAGCGTGGGATTTTTTGAAAAAAACGAGCAGACTTAGCTGCTCATTTTATAATCTTATTCCCATTCAAGTCTTGCAATGGATACTGCGCCTTGGTTGGGAGTCGGTCTACTGTTCCAACCGCAAGTTGTAATATAAAGCTGTCCGTTATCTTCAATCACTTCGGGAGCGTGCGCCCGAAGTACTGTAATCGGCTTTGCATCGCCACACTCACCGTTATACTCGCCAAAATTCATAGGATCGTCCGAACAAAATACGAAAGTATCGTTATAAGTATCGCGTGAGCAATCTGTATAGGTAATAAAAAGATAGTATAATCCGTCCTTTTTCACCACAAACGGCGATTCAAAAGCACCCCACGCCGGCTTCAACGGTGCATTTTCACCGGAAGTCAACACAAATTTTTCAAATTGCCAATTTAAAAGGTCACTTGAGGAAAAGCAAGACACAGCTCCTCTTTTCTTGTGAATGCCAACAACGTACATCAAATATTCGTCATCCGCAATTTTCAAAATGAAATGATCACGATGCGCTCCCATAAGCGGCTCATCCTTGAGGCTGACGTTGGTTCCAAACCATTCGTACATATCGAAGGAAACGGCGAGCTGTGTTGGCGACGGTCCGAAAAACATATAATAATTATCGTCTTTTTCGATTACGCAAGGCGCCCAGGCGAGTGTTCCTCTGTCTATCGAGCGTCCAACTTCTGTAAACTGACACTCAAGGCTCTCACCTGTTCCATGAACGAAATAGCGTTCAAATTGAGGTTTTCCTTCAAAACTCGTTATGCCGTACAAATGCCATCTTCCGTCGGATCCTTTTACTATACAATGATCGTTAACGTAATTTCCGTTCTTCTCGGGTTTGAAAAGGACCTTCCATTCACTTGTGATACGCGGTATTTTCATTAGAAATACACCTCTATCATTCTATTGATCAATCATCCAGCTTGACGCCGCGATCCATCAGATGACGGCGGATGAGATTAACGTCTACCGTGTCAGTTGCAGTTTCCGTTTTGAGCATCACCGCAGCCGCGGCACCCGCAGCCTGTCCCATCGCCATGCAAATCCGCATAACGCGATAAGAAGAATGCGCAACGTGAGCACCCGAAATGCAACGCCCCGCGGTTATTAAGTTACTACATCCGATCGGACACATTGCGGAGAACGGAATATCATAGGGCTTTGGAGTCGCAGGGCGTTTTTCCGCATGCACAGACTGACCCGCACCCGAGGGATTGTGGATATCGAGGCAGAATTTCGCCTTGTGAACGACAGAATCGGAATAAGTTCTGCCTTCCATAAGATCCTCTTCGGTCAGCTGATAACGTCCGAGGACTCTGCGCGATTCACGCACACCCAAAGTAGACGCACTTCCCTTGATACGAATATCCGAAAAACCGGGAATATTATTCTTTAAAAAGTCCATAATCTTGCCGATCTGTCTTCTGAGAGATGCTTCGGCTTTGAAAACGTCGGCAGGATTCAACGGATCTATACGGTTTTCCTGCGTCGCGTTAACCATACGCTCGGTTTTTACGTCGGTGGCATAAAGACGAACGATATTGACGTTTTCGGGAAGCTCGCCCGTACGGCAAGCCTTATGGCAGAGATCGAGATACTCTCTGCCGTCGCCAAGATCGGTATAGTCTTCCTCGTGACGGCAAAGCAGGGGCTGATCGGGATCAACACCTTCTATAACGAACATCAAAGTTACCGGCTGAACGAGACCGTCGCCTTCTCTTCCCATCTCGTAGGGGCATCCGCACTGCACGGCAAGATCGCCGTCGCCCGTTGCGTCGATAAACACCTCAGCCGAGAACGAAATATTTCCGAATTTGCCAGCGGTATGAACTACATCGAGCTTCTCTCCGCTCTTATCAGCGCCGATAACCGAGGTCTGCAGATAGACGTCCACCCCCGCTTTATCGAGCAAATCCGTCAAAGCAATCTTCGCATTCTCAAAATCGGGAACACTTCCCCTCTTCGCGCAGATCGCGTCCTCAATTTCATCCGCAACCGTGCCTTCGCAAACTCTGCCGAGCAAGGGACCAACGTAACCCTGAGTCAGATTGCCTCCGACACATCCGTAGCGTTCTATCAAAGCTGTTTTAAGTCCCGATCTCGCGGCTTCCAAAGCAGCACCGATTCCCGCAGGTCCCGCGCCGGCTATCACAACATCGTATTTCATTTAAATCCTTCTTTTTATTTCATTTGAATTTAAAATTATATATCACTTCATTATCAAATTGTCTAAATTAACGCGAGAGTTTTTTCGTCAAGCTCCCCGTTAAAATATTTATTCAACACGTCATAGAATACTCGATTTTCGTCACACGTTTCGCCTGCATAATGAAACAGCGTCATAGACGATCTTAATTTCATCGAGTCAACGTATCCAAAAATCTCTTCTGCATTATTAGTTGATTTAGCAAGCAATTCTTTAGATATTTCGCGCAAATTGTCTCCCAAATAGGGATCATTGAGAAATTCTTTTGCTTCCGAGATATCTCTTATAGCATAATACCGTGCAGTCGAACTTCTTCCGAGTCCTTTGATCTGAGGAAATATATACCACATCCAGTGGCTTTCTTTATATCCGTTTTGTATTTCCACCAAAGCCTGTGCATAATCCCGTTTGTGTGCAACGCGAAATCGCTCCAAGTCCTCCATAATAACCATGCCTCCTCATATATTATGTTTCCGAATTATCGCCAAACAAGCCGTTCAATCGCTTATCTATGTGAGGTCCAAAGCCATCTCCGGGCTGTTGTTTTTCATAATTACATATTTTTTGATATGCTTTTTTCAATTCCGGCAAGGAATCTATATAACCTTGTATTTGCACAGTACTTTCCGTAGCGAGCAACGGGAATCGCGTACACAATATTTTAGCAACGCGTTCCTCCCAAGGAGAGCTGTCTCTCAACGCTTCGTTAGCATCATAATCATATATGTAAATACTGTCAAATACAGGCGACGTTTCTTGTATCACAGAACTGTCAAACAACATATCAAGAGAAATACTGAACGGTAATAATGACGAATCTCCGCTTTGCATAATCTTAGTAATTACCTCAAGTTCTTTCAATGCGGCGTAAGTGTTTGCACGAAGATCCATAGTTTGCCGATTGTTGTTTAGTAAACAGATGTACGTATTTATAAACACTTCAGAACCAACGAATAATCCGAGTATTTTAAAATTTGAGCAACCGATTTTTTTCATTTGATTTCTGATCCATAAAGCCAACTGGATAAAAACTCCGGAACCGGTTCCACCTGCCAAAGATGTCACAATAACAATATTTAATTCATCTTCAATTTTGCAAAAAGCACACTGCTCTTTCAACAAATCCTCAATTGGTTTAAGATTGCCTGACTCCATTGTATATAAGAAAGACAACCGTCCTGCGGCTCTTACCATTCCTATATTCCCAAGCGTGGAATGCAAAATGTAAGGCGATATCGGAAACCACTCCTCAATATTGTGACGGGATTTGAAGATCTGTATATAATCCCCAACCAACTTATCCCCACGCATATTTACAAAAGGTATTTCTTTGATATTCTGATTATAGCGAATCTCATAATCGTTACAATCCAAAGCAACATATGAATTAACATCGTAATTTTGAGACTTTTTAGCTGCGGAGATAACTTGCATTCCAAGACCTCCGAGGCCTATATATAAAGTTCTGATCATTAAAATATCACTCCTACTAAAAATAATATTTGTGCATAAATTTTTTTAATCCGACAGCATGATCTTAACGCCGAATTGAATCAGAAAATCCATGTTATCGGAATAAACTATAAATAAACGCTTGCACCTTCAACAACTTTTACTCATTTTAAAAGTTTGGCAATATCATCAATCTCGGGATAGTCATACAACTCATAACGATAATAATCATGAATTTTAAAATCTTCTGCTGATTCAGGTGCTGTTCTTATCTTTCTCTCAAAAGACACCATATCTAATCGGTCCAACCGCTCGATTGAATACGATTTAAATATAGTATCAGTATCTACGAGACCGTTCGGCAAGAATTTGGCATATATATAAGTATCGCCTTCCGCAAGTCGGGGGCGCCTTGCCTCTACCAAACACGAATGCAATTTTAGATCCATATCTTTTTGGCAATTCTTGACGTCAAATATCTTTACCGCATCGGTATGTTGATATCCCATAGTTCGTGTAAAAGCGCACCACCGTCTGTGCTCAAGCCAAGCTAATAAGTGCTTCTTAAATTGAGCATCTTCATATGCATCCAAAATTTCGCCACTAAATTCCTGCGGAGATTCAGCCAAAGCTATTTTAATATATTTTTCGCATTGTTTTTTAACATAATCTTTATGCAAATCATCCGCTTCATCTGAACCGTAATCAAAAATAGATTTTTCTATCAATCCCAGCGAAAACGCTTTATATTTAAAATGCATAGATCTTGCAAGGCTGGCCCAATAATGATAATTATTTTTCTCGTCACCTTTTCTTGCATCGTTATCATCAGTAAGTTTTTGGCTTATCTGTGATTTATCATACGCCGCTCCTACAGCTTCAGCAAGCATTTTAAATCTAGACATATAAACATTGTCATAACTGTACACTATATTCAGACTGCCAAATGCATGCATATATATATCCGTTTGTACATCATTTAGCGTTTGATATTTTTTGTGTCCATTCAATTTTTCGGCAAGTTCCGGATCAAAAACTACATAAGCAATCACAGTATTTTTTGCCTTGGTTGAGCCTTCCATATGCATTTTTCCAATGGACCTACGCAATTTGTTGGCAACTGATATATTATCAGCGTCATTTCCTAATGCAACAATAAAGTAATCCGATTCCAGGAGAACTTGTGTGTCATCGACCTGTTCATCCCAAAATCCACCTATCTTTACATCGGACTGAATATATTTTACTTTACAATACGGTTTGTTTTTGTCTCCTTTATCATTATACTCGAGAATTTTTCTAAAGCGTTTCGGAGTTCTTTCTCTGGGGATTACAACAGTACCTCTGATTTCAGGATTGATATAATCTATTTTTGACCAGAAAACATCAGCACTGTCCTTTGATACTATGTTGATTGTCATCTCACAATCGGACATGGTCTTTTTTCCGTCTTTTTCTCTACTGATCATCATCTGTCCAAACCAGTAGGCACTAAGAAAAGCTTCAGTTCCGATAATTCCGTTTCCGAGTATAGTAATATTGAGTCTATTGTCATCTTTATGAACCAAAGGCTCATACAAAGGAACCTCTACAAAAAGATTATGAACCAAATTACGATAACCGCTGACCGGCACAATCGTAGGTTTTTTGCCGCCTTTTAAAAGCTTTTTCTTATCGTCTTTATCAAATACTTCATTGATTTGCTTTTCGATTTGTACGTACGCATCAGTTTGAACAAACAGAAAGATCTGCGAATCTGTTATGAACGTGACATTATTATCATCGGTTAACCCCAACAGCGTTTGAAAATTTCCAAACTCATTTTCATCCATCAAAAAGTATGTGCGCTTACCGTGACGGGTCTTTACTACATGTGACAGATCGTCCCGAATACAGATCGCACCGTACTTTTTTGCTTCAAGTAACAGTTCATATTCTTTTTCATTTTCGGAATCGACATAAGTATCTGTAAATATCAAAAAAGGTTTTTCGTCTTTCTCTTTATAAAAAATACTTTTAGCCAATGCCAGAGACGCCGGATTTAATTCGCTGAAATAATATTTTGGCCTTCTTGTTTTACAATACGACAATCTTAATCCTATTTTCGGGAATACGCTTGCCAGTATTTCTAAAATAATGGCACCGCTTATGATCGGCGCAATCAGATTCATCAAAGACGCGGCTGTAACAACCACGGTTTGTATTATAGTAAGACTGCAATGCCCATCGGGAACAATTTCTTTAACCAAAGATTTTATGGAAATTATATATTGTTCAAAGTCTTCATCCATACTAAATGTTCGAAGAGCCTTAAAAAAGCTATTAAGAATCTCTTCGTGTGGAGCAATATGTGATGCATTATTACTTGAATCGATAATGATGGAATAATATCCAACACCAAATCTCAACGCCCAGATTGATAACAGTAGTAAAAAAGAATAAAACAAAAAAGTACTTACTTCAAACTTTTTATATTTAGCAAGATTATAAATATTAGTGAATTTCCGGACAAAAAACAGTACAACAAGTAAAATAAAGGAAAGCAACGATAAGATTATTGTTATATTGATAAGTATTAATTGACTTTTTGACATAGCATTACCTCTTGAAAATAATACATAAAAAATTTTGATGCTTCACAAATAATTTAGAATAATTACATTCCCAAAGTTTGCAAGATAGAATTGAAGGATTTTATCGTTTCGATTATTTATATTATAACTTCGCAACCGAAAATTGTCAAGAGGTTTTGTCGATTTTTGGCAGTTGCTTACAGAATAAAGTATAATAAATTATAACGCAGGCTATTAAAAGAATAATTAAATAAATAATGACGATCGTTTTCTTCATGAACAGCAGATAACTAACTATCTCAAATTACAAGAAAAAAACACCGAAGATGAACGAGTCAGAGTTGGGACTGTTAAGTATAGGTTGTAGTTGGTTTGAGATATGCTGGGCTCAGAACCAATGTTTGCGGATGAAGAAAGTAGGAAATTATAAGCCAACCTGGATTAACATGCAAGTCACCCTATGGGTGACATTGCACCGTGTTTCCTTGCGGTCTGAACGACCGCATTTCTCTACGAGAAAA
>JAGBYM010000062.1 GCA_017628755.1 Clostridia bacterium
ACCCTTTGCGTATACGTCACCGTTGTTGGTGCAGTTGTAGAAACCGCAGGAGTCGATGATGCCGCCGAATCCGCCGCCACGCATCTTCTCTTTTGCTACGGAATCAATGTAGATATCACCGTTGTTTACACAGTCAACAAAGATACAAGGATCAGCGGTCTTCTCACAGTCAGCAACAAAGCCTGCAGCCCACTTACCGGTACCGGTAACGGTTACGTTAGCGTTGTTTACGCAGTTGGTAGCCTTGAATGCCTTGGAAGAAAGGGTGGTGAATGCACCCGCGTTAGCGTCCTGATAGTTAATCTCGCCCTTGATGGTGAGGTTCTTAACTTCGCCGGAGAAGTCGTTGAACATAGGAGCAGAAACAGTTACGGTCTTGCCGTTACCGTCAAGGATGCCCCAGAAAGGCTCTACGTAAGAGCCGGGAAGAGTGATGTCCGAAGCAAGGTAGTACTTTGCAGTAGGCTCAGTAGCGTCTGCGGGAGTGGATACCATTGCCAGGAATTCGTCAGCAGTGTTGATCGCGATTCCTTCGGGAGCTGCAGATGCGGGAGTTGCAAAGCAGAATACCGAGAGGAGCATGATAACGCTGAGAATGATGGAGAGTGTCTTGCGCATGATATGTACCTCTTTCATTTGATTTTTCATACCGATAAGGTTTTCGATATGCTACGTGAATAATTATATCTTAAAATTGATTTTTTGTCAATAGATTTTCTTCATTTTTGGTATTATTCAATAAAATTTGCGTTCATATTTTGTAACATTTGACCAATCCAAATCCGACAAAAAAACACCGCAAGCTACCGATTATTTCTTATATAATAATAATGAAGCTTTCCGCGCCGCGCGCGGAAAGTCACCGTAATTCTGCACTCTGCACTAACAAATAAAAACCTCCCGAAGGAGGTTTTTATTTGTTTATTTAGTCTCTTTTCTTAATGATAAGAGCTGTGCCGAGAATTGCAACGAGTGCAACGGAACCTGCAACGAATCCGCCGCAGCCCTTCTTTTCCTCGGTCTTCTGCTCGCCGCCCTGAGTCTGCTCGGGAGTGGGAGCCTCGGTGTTTTCAACCTCGGGAGCAACAGTGGTCTCGGGAGCGGGCTCAGTGGTCTGCTCGGGTTCCTTGGTGGTCTCGGGAGCCTCGGTGGTCTCGGGTGCAGTCTTTTCACCGTTAGCATAAGTAGTACCGTTAAGAACTACCCAACCTGCAGCGGGATCAACGCTGGGCATATCATCGGTGCCGATCTTCTGATAGAAGTTGAAGGCATAATCGCAGGGATATCCGTAAGCGGCATAAGCGTCATCGTAGAACAGATTGTAGCCGTATTCATCTGCCTCTGCGAGCTTCATGATCTCGTAGCATACCTTACCGGACTTGATATCATCAAGAGTGGTGGGAAGGATACCGTCGGTCTCGGAGATCTCATGGATCTGACCTGCATACTTACCTGACTCAGTAACGGGGTTAGCGTAAGAATAATACTTGAACTCATCATAGTTAAGCACGTAGTTACCCTGCAGATCGTAAACAGTAGCGTCTGCAGAGGAGCATCCGAAGAAAGAAACACCTTCGTTGGCGCAAATAGTGCCTTCTCTCTTGATAATAGAACCGGTGTTGATATTGTACTTAATGGTGGTGTTAGCAGAGTTGGTGTAAGCTACGAAGGGAGATGCGTAGTCGTAGAGGGGAGTATCGGGAGTGGGGGTCTTGATCTGACCGTAAACGATATCGCCGGTGTTGATGCAGAACTGAATATCAACGTATGCGGTGGTACCGGAAGCGTATACGTAACCAACCATACCGCCGATCTGTCTGGGACCGTCAACCTTACCGTCGTTTCTGCAACCCCAGATTCTGTACCAACCAGCGTTACCCTTACCGCCGATATAACCGAAGATACCGCCCGCATCAGAACCGCCGGTACCCATGGATACGCCGTCAGCGCCGATGTAGGTGTCATCAACAACGATATCACCGGTATTTACGCAGTTGTAAGCCTCTGCAGTGCAAGTACCAACGTTGAGCGCGATACGAGCTACGAAACCGCCGGCAATACAGATGTTACCCTTGGTGTAAACGTCGCCGTTATTGGTGCAGTTGATGAAGACGCAAGAGTCAATGATACCGCCGAAGCCGCCGGCACGCATCTTCTGGTCTGCGGTGGAGTCGATGTAGACGTTACCGTTGTTTGTGCAGTTGTAGAAAAGAACGGGGCCCTCGGTCTTTACGCAGTTAGCAACAAAACCGCCTGCAAGCTTAGCGTTACCGGTAACGGTTACGTTAGCGTTGTTTACGCAGTTTGTAGCATTAAAGCCCTTGGTGGAATTAATTGCGAGCGCGCCGCAATCAGAGTCAGCGTAGTAAATGTCGCCCTTGATGGTGAGGTTCTTAACTTCGCCGGAGAAGTCATTGAACATAGGAGCGGATACGGTTACGGTCTTGCCGTTACCGTCAAGGATACCCCAGAAAGGCTCGACGTAGGAGCCGGGAAGGGTGATGTCGGAAGCAAGGTAGTACTTTGCAGTAGGCTCAGTAGCGTCTGCAGGGGTGGATACCATTGCCATGAATTCGTCAGCAGTATTGATAGCGGTTCCTTCGGGAGCTGCAGATACGGGAATTGCAAAGCTGCAAGCTGCGAGGAGCATAACAACACTGAGAACGAGTGCAAGTGTTTTGCGCATGATTATGTACCTCTTTCTTTTTTTGTTTTTTCATACCGATAAGATTTTCGATATGCAGATGACAATAATTATAAACCAAAATCTGATTTTTGTCAAGACTTTTTTCGTTTTTTTATTCGTCGAAAATGTAATTTTATTCAATTTAATATAATGCTATTTATTGCACAGTCCGGAACAAAAGCAGGGGATGTATCCCCTGCTTGTTTATTTATTCAATTTTTCAAAAACCTTAAGGTCTGTTCTGTCATAGGTCATGGGAACAACGGAAATATAATCCATCTCCATTGCGTCGATATCGACCGTTTTATCGCCCTTAAATTCATAGCAAATGTATCCTTCGGGGAAATACATGCCGTCTCCGACATCAATATATTTGTCCGAAAAACGCACTTCGCCCTGACGGGCTATAACGATCTCGCCGGGTTTGCGCGGGAAATTTACGTTATAAATATCGCAGACCGAAAGAAGATCGTTCTCGATAAAATAGTCGTAAACCCTGTCAAAATTCGCGATGGCACCGGCAAGGTATTTCTTGCCCGTCGAAACCGCAACGCCTTTTATACCGTGCATAGCCGCTTCAAAGACCGCACCGCAGGTGCCCGAATAGTTTATATCGTGACCGAGGTTCATGCCGCTGTTGACGCCCGAAAGCACGAGGTCGTATTTTCTTTCAAATCCGAGAACCGCGATTCTGACGCAGTCAACGGGAGTCGAATCTACCGCATATGCTTCCGCGACGCCCTCGTATTCTACCTTCTCAACACGGAAAGGCTTGCGGAGCTCGAGACCCGCGCTCTTACCGCTCTGCTCAACGAGCGGCGCAAACACCTCAACCTCGCCGAGCTTCTTTGCCCAATCGACAAGCGCGCGCAGACCGGGCGCGTTAATGCCGTCATCATTTGTTATCAGTATTCTCATAACCAATCCTCATTATTTTCCTTATATTCTTTAAGACGCGCATCGGCATCCGCGAGAAGCTTGCGGATCTCGCTCTTTTTGTAGAGTGTCGCGCCGCTTGCGCAGTCGTGTCCGCCGCCGCGGTATTTCTCGCCGATCTCATTGACCGTCACGAATCTTGAACGCAGACGCACGCGGATGGTACCGTCGGCGTTGTCGATGAAGGCGATCCAGATCATACTTCCGCGGATCGAATCGAGATAGGAAACACTTGCGCTTGCCTGCTCCTGGGTCAGACCGAACTTCTCCTGCATAGCCGCGGTAACGTGGATATAAGCCACGCCGTTTTCAGTTCTCTTCATCTTATTATATACGTGCGCCTTGAACTTCAGCTGCTCGTAGTCGTCGATATAGAGATTTGCGTAAAGGTGATCGGTGTCAACACCCGCCTCAAGCATCAGTGCCGCCGCACGCATAGTATCGCCCGACACACTGCGGAAGCGGAATCTGCCCGAGTCGGTGACCATTCCGGTATAGATATAGGTTGCCGCCGCCTCGTTGATCTTAAGCTCATCACGGAATTCACCCCAGAACCTCGCGATCATCTCGCAGGTGGACGAGGAATGCTCCTCAACCCAGTTGACCGAGGTGCCGTAATTATCGCGCGGGATATGGTGATCGACCTTTACGATCTCGCGACAGAGCTTGTACTTCGCATTCGAAATTCTCTCCTCAGTCGCGGTATCGAGAACGAGCGCGAGGGCATCTGCGTACTCGGAGTCCTCCGCACTGTCATTATCCTCGCCGAGAAACTCGAGGTAGTCGCACTTCTGCCAGTCAAGGAGACGGATATCCTTCTCGGGGAAGCTCAGACGCAGAATCTCGCGCATACCCTTTGTTGCGCCGACGCAGTCGCCGTCGGGGCGGATATGGCGGAAGAGGAAGATGCGGTCGTATTCCTTAATTTTATCAAGTACCGCTTTCATAAGTTCTCGGCTCATTCTCCTGCCTCCGTAAGTTTATCGAGGTCGGCAAGCATTGCCATTGCCTCTTCTCTGCTCGCGACGGTTGCGCCGCTTGCCTTCTTGTGACCTCCGCCGCCGTATTTGACAGCGATGGGATTGATGTTATACTTGCTCGAACGGATCTCGCAAAGGACCCCCTCTTCGGTCTCGGTAAAGTTGACCCAGATGTCCACGCCGCGTATCTCCGCCATTGTTCCGACCATTCCGCGCGAGATCGCAAAGGTATCCGCGCCCGTAGCCTTCGCCTCCTCGAGGGTGGTGTAGATATAAGCTACGTTATGCTCGGTGAATTTGATCTTAAGCACAAACTCGGCTTTGAGCCTGATATGCGAAAAATCATCGGCGTAGAGGTTGCGGTAAATATCGTTCGTATCAAATTTCTGCTCGCAGAGGTAAGCCGCGGTCAGAAAAGTCTGCGAGGTTGTGGAATCGTAACGGAATCTGCCCGAATCGGTGATCATACCCGTGTAAAGCGACTTTGCCGCCGCGGGAGTCATACACAGACCCGTGTTCTTTGCAAAATCGGCAACAAGTCCCGCGCAGCTCTCAAAAGAAGTGTCGGTCAGCTCGAGATCCGCGATCTTCTCGCAGAAGATATGGTGGTCGATGCGGACCGTCTCTGCGGCGAGAGTATATCTTTCGTCGCTGATCAGAGCCTTTGCCGAGGTATCAAGTATGATCGCAAGCGCGCCCTCGTAAACCGAGTCATCAATCTCGTCCATCTTCGATCCCGCCATGAAAGAATAGCGTTTTGCCGCGTCGCCAACGGTATAGATCTTCTTTTCGGGGAAGTTTTCCTCCAAAATGCGGCGCAGACCGATCTGGCTTCCGAGCGCGTCGCCGTCGGGATTTGAATGGCGGTGGATGATAATTTTATCGTACTGCTTTATTTTTTCAAGAATCTTGTTATACATCAATCAAAATATCCTTTGTATTCTACTTTATAATCGCTTTCGGGGAAAAGATGGCGGTGAAGCTCAATGAAGTAATTGTCTGTCATACCGGCAATATAGTCTACGACTATCTGGTTCGGCTCGCTGTTCTCGTAAGGCACACTTCTCTTATAGTATGACTTGTTTATATAGTCGATATGATGCGTGAAGATCGGCGAGGACTTGTCCCCGACGAGAATATCACCGAGCAGACGCTCGTAAATCTCCTTCATCATCGGCTTTGCCGTGACGTCGAGCCTTGCGCGGGTCGCCGCGCTCTCGTATATCAGGGCATAGTTATCCTTCTTTGACGCCTTAAGCGCCTTGAAATGCTTCGGATCAAGCTTAATATAGGGCTTGCCGTAGCTGTTTTCAATAATATTTACAACGAGATTGTTGATAATCTCGGCATTGATCGAGCCGATATCCTCGTTTGTAAACGCATCCTCCGTAACAACCTTTGCGCGTGCAGCGTCCTGACGGTCCTTGCCGAGGTACGCGATTATGTCAGCCAGACGCACCACACAGCCCTCAAGCGTCGAAGGCAGAAGCGTGCGCGCGAATTTCACGTCGGTGTAGCAGCGCTCGATGATCTCGTCGAACTCGTCAAATCCGGATAGAGACGAGGGAACGTACTCTTCAAGCTCAAGCTCACCGTCGTGGAAAGCAATGCCCGAAAGAGTCTGAAGACTGATATTAAGCGGAAACTGCCATTCAAGCACACGCACCGAGTGGATATTGTGCATAAAATGTCTTCCGGTGTGCGCGAAATAAAGATCGTTGAGGTAGACCTCGCCCGTGTGTGCAAATGGTGGATGACCCATATCGTGACCGAGCGCGATCGCCTCGATCAGATCGAGATTGAGATTGAGCGCGCCGCCGATAGTCCTCGCAATACGCGAAACGAGCTGAACATGTAAGGATCGGCGCGTAATATCGTCATTCTTAATCAGCGAGAACACCTGCGTTTTATCGGTATATCTGTTGTAGTACGGGCAATGAAGAATTTTGTCGATGTCATGCACAAAAGGCGGGCGCCAGATGCTCCCGCTGTCTTTTTTGAGGCTATTGCGCCTTGTTATCATCGAGTTTTCAAAACCCATGCGCTCGTAACTTCCGGTGCGCTTTTCCGCCTCGATTCGGCGGGTCAGCGCATCGGAAAGGGATTCGTATTTTAATGCCATAAGTTTATTTGATCACAATTGTTTTCGCCCAGTCGATAAACTGATTGCGATATTCCTGATATTTTTCGTTTTCACAACCGAATTCAAAGATGTAAAACGCTTCGTCGCTCTTAATGAAAACAGTGAGATAGCTTCTGATGTCACCTGCTTGAGACTCAGCCTGCTCCTCTACCACAAGAAGTCCCTCAAGGTTCTTAAGCTCGGCAGAAATAGAAAAGATCTCATTGCTCTTCAGAAGATTAAGAAATTCACGCTCGCTCATCTGCGCGATGCCCGCGTACTCATCAAAATCGAAAACAGTTACTGCAACAGAACTGTCTCTCGAACCGAAATAGTAAGTGCCGTCCTCATAATCCTCAGCAAACTGCGTGGTCAGCGTGATTTCGAATTCGTCTGCGGTGAAAACCTTATCGTTGACGAACAAGGTATCCATATTCCCCACAAATCCCATAACAAAACCGATCAGCGCGGCAATAATCAAGACAACAAGGCCCTTTCTGCCCGTACGCTTACGGTTTGCGAGAATATCCTCATCTGTCACACCGTGGAAACGGAAGGGATTGCCCGCACCGGGATTGTAAGTACACTTTCCGCCTATTTCAACGTCGGAAACACCCGCGGGAACGCGGTAATAATCGTTGCAAAGATTCTTGGAAAGCTTATCTGCGATAACGATTACTCTTACTTCCTCATCGGGAATATCAAACGAAACGGTCTCGCCGTTTGCGATCTTGCAAACCTTTCTGCAAGGGATATCGGCAATCACTGTTTCGGCGTTCGCCACATCCTCAACGTATACGTTCAGCTTGCCAAGGCAGCCGACAAAACTCTTATCACGTGTTAAATATACTTTTCTCATATTGAAAACCTCCAAATTTATTCATAATAAGTATATCATAATAATAGGCGATTGTCAATGTGATTTTGAAAAAAAGGTCCCGCCGTCCTGACGGACGGCGGGTTTTCGAAAGGAGTACGATTAGTCTCTCTTCTTCATAATAATTGCAGTGCCGAGAATTGCGATGATCGCAACGCCTGCGGATACGATAGAACCGCATCCCTCGTTCTCGGTTGCATCGGTATCGGTGCCAGCGTTCTCGGAGGTGGTGCCTTCGGGATCGGTAACAACGGGTTCCTCAGTGGTCGAGCCTTCGGGCTCAGTAGTGGTCTCGCCCTGCTCGGGAGCAGTGGTGGTCTCACCGGTAGCAGAACCGGTTGCGGGAATTGCCTCGGTCTCCTTAGCCGCACAAACGATACATGCGCGCTCGCGCAGACCGTCCTGGGTCTCGGTAGCCTCAGTAACTGTCTTCCAGTTTCCGAATACGTGGTCAGCGGGAGTTCTCTTCTCGCCGCAAACGTTACAGTCAGCGTCGCAAACGCTGTCATACTTGTGGGTGGTTACTCTGACTTCGCCGCAGGTATTGCAGTTTGCATCGCAGTCATTGTCGTAAACGTGACCCACGATCTGTCTCTTCTCACCGCACTTGTCGCAAGTGTCGTCGCAATCGTTGGCATAAGTATGGCCAACGCCGGTACGAACTGCACCGCAAATGTTACAGTCAGAATCGCAAGCGTTTGCATAATGATGCTGCTCGTAATCCTTCTTATCGGAACAACCCGAGCATGCGTGCCAGTGACCTACACCGTCGCTTGTCCAAGTGGTAGCCCACTTATGAGTGTGACCCTTTGCGGGAGCGATAACGGTGTTACAAACTGTACAAATCTGAGGTGTAGTCTCGGTTGCCTCGGGACCGGGAGTGTGATCGGGAGCCTTGATAGCCTGGGTCACACGGGAAAGCTCGGTCTTACAAAGAGTACAGTAAACTACAGACTCATAAGTACCGTCAGCCGCACAGCTGGTCGGCTTCTTCTCGTTTTCTTTAACTGCAGTACCGCGAACGTGTTCAAGCTTCTCGGTTACCTTAGACTCGGAAGAAACCTTCTCCTTACATACAGTACAGTATGTAACGAGATCGTAATGTCCACCCTTCGAGCAGGTAGCAGCTACTTCATTTTCCTTAACGGGAGTAGCGTTGTTATGAGCCACCTTCGGAACGGTTTCCTTAACAGACTCGATCTTTGAATTACAAGTCTTACAGTAGGTTACCTTATCGTGGCTGCCTTCCTTAAGACAGGTAGATTCAATAACGTTTTCGTAAACAGGGGAACCGGGAACATGATCAAGCTGATCAAGCTCAGTGGTCTTTCTTCCAAGCTCGACGCCGCATGCGGAACACTTGGAAATCTCAGTAACAGAGCCCTTCTGAGTGCAAGTAGCGGGAGTATGAGTTACCTCGGGAGCACCGGGAGTGTGGTCACCCTTGGTATCTGTAGTCTTGGTACGGCTGATCTCTTTCTTACAAAGAGTACAGTAAACTACAGAATCGTAAGTAGCAGGAGTATTGCAGTCACCTGCAACTTTATTTTCTATAACTGCCTCGCCGGGCACATGGTTCTCGTTAACGGGAACGATAACTGCCTTGCGGGAAAGCTCAACGGAACAAACCGTGCAATATACTACCTCGTCATAAGAACCTACGTTTGAGCAAGTAGCGGATACTACCTTTTCCTTAACGCTAGCTCCGGGTACGCACTGACCGTGGGAAGATCCGGCTACCTTAACGGTAGTGGAAGCTGAAGTAATGGTGTATGCGGTATCAGATACGCCGCCAACTATCTTGAGGGCATCTCCTACAGAAGTATCAACCTTAATAGTAGTATTGCCGGCAGCCGCATTAGCGACAACCTTAAATCTGAGTTCTACGAAAGTACCGGTAGAAGTATAAATTTTAGGATTTGTATCAAACAGAACGCTCATCGAACCGGCAACGACGATGGCGCTTCCTACATTATTCTTATCGTATCTGTTATTAACAGTAATTGTTGCATCCTGGAATACACTTGTGTCGGATGATGCTCCAACGTATGTCAGCACCGATGAATCATAAGTGACAACCGCTTTGAGCCAGCAAATACCGGTATTCTCGGTAACCTCTACTAAAACTGTAAATTCGGTATTTGCAGATACAGTGGGAGCCGAAGCCCCCACTGCATATGTCAGTTTATTTGATTCAGCTGATACTGATAGCGAAAGAGCAACTATGAGACACAAGATGAAAAGGATAGAAATTAATCTCTTTTTCATTTGTTCTCCTTATTACGTTGTTGCTTATTCGTTTACCAATTATGCTCTGGGCTGGATCTGAGAAGAACCAGAGCCGCTTTCCTCAGTTGCGGGCTTGAAGTAGTCAGCAATAGTGGTAGCACCGGTGAGAACTGCGTAGAAGATTCTAAGATCTTCAGCATCGATCTTACCGTCAGCGTTGATATCTGCAGCTGCATCGTACTCGTTGAAGAGGATGTAGGTGTAAATTTCAAGAGCATCATCCATCTTGTAATCGCCGTCTACCTTGATATCGAAGATCTCAACGAGTTCGATACCGTCAGTATCCTTGTCACCCTTAACGAAGTTAGTTTCGTTGTAGATAACATTGGTGAGAGCCTTACCGGTCTCGTCGATGAAGTCAACGGATTCCTTAGCTACAGAAATCTGAGTGGAGTAGTAACCGGACTCAACAGCACCAACTACCTTGAACTGGAGAGTAAGGAGATTCTTAGTGCCCTTGATAGAGATGTTTTCATTGTCAGCCTGAACTGCAATGTTTACGGTACCTGCAGGAATCATCTTACCGGTATAAACCATCTGATAAGTGGTCATATCGAAGTAGCTCTCAGGTTTGAGTACGTCAGTAGCAAGACGGGTATTGAAACCTATCTCGTTGCTGAAGGAAGCAGAATCCTTAACGAACTCAAGTACAGAAGGATTGTAAGCGATTTCGAAGTTACCGCCCCAAACCTTTACACCGTTGAGAGAACCGAGGTCTACAGTAACGGTGATGATGGAACCGAGTGCTGCGTAATCAGACTCATGTCCGTTTACATCATAGGAAAGAAGAACTTCAAGACCCTTCTTATCCTTCATGGTGTTGTTGGTCTTGCCGGCAAATCCACAAGCTGCGCAGGGCTGCTCGGAGTAGCCGTTCTGAGCGTAGTTAGCCTTAAGGCCTACGGGATCAGCATGGTTCTTAGAGTTGATACCAACAATGTTGGAAACCTTGCGGTAACCGCAATCAACACAGTACTGGATGCGATAACCCTCGTCTACACAAGTTGCGGGAACATCCTGATAGTTCTCTTTTCCGAACTTCTGCCAGTTGTGATTGATAGTGATAGTAGCATCTGTGGTGTTCTTACCAGCTGCAAGACATACTACACAAACTCTATCCTTAACGGAAGAGTTGTCACACTTGTTGGTAAGGGTCTGACCTGCAGCGTTCTTGTGTCCGCCGGTTGCAGGGAAGTAATTGGTGAGGTACTCGTAATCACAGAAATCACAAGCCTCGTGAGTGTAGTTAACCTTGGTGTGATCTGCATTAGCTGCAGAGGGATCGGTAGAAGGCTTAATAGCATTGGTACCATCGGGGTACTTGTGCTCAAGCTTTGCTACTGCGAGAGTAGTATTGTTAGCCTTGTTGTCCTTAACAGTACCGTCCTTCTCAATTACGAGCTGAGCGCCGTTTGTGAGAGTTACGGTAATCTGCTTGCCATTGAACGTTTCGCCGGTCTTAGCAAGGTAGATGGTGGTCTTCTTGTTAGTCTTGGTGTTCAAGTAAACTCTGTTTACTTCAAGAAGCTTACAAGCGGTACAGTACTTAACCTTTGCAACACCTGCGAGGTTACATGTAGCAGGAGAACCGGGAACGATATCCTTCCATGCATGAGCGTCATCAGGTACGGTGTAGGACTGAGTAGCGGTCTTATCGGTAAAGGTCTTACCACACTCGCACTCCCAGTAAGTAACTTTAGAGCAGTTGGTTTCCTTGATCTCGCCGTAGTAGGAGTGAGCAGCGATTACGGTGCTGGTGAGAGTGGTCTGAGAACCGTCAGCGTTCTCAACATATGCAGCATTGCAAAGCGCACAGATAGAGTGTGCAAGAGTACCGGTCTTCTTACATTCGGTAGGCTTAACCTCTGCAACCTTCTTGAGTTCAACATGGCCGCCCTTGTTGTTGATTACGTATACAGGAGCTGCGCAATCGTCGCAGGTGTAGAGATCGTAACCCTGGTAAGTGCAGCTTGCAGCAACAGACTTAACGAACTTGAGAGTCTTAGCATCCTTGCCAGCTCTGTACTCGTAAGTAACCTTGCCGTCCTTATCGGTAAGCTTGAATGCGATACCGTGGAAGAGCTCAGCCTCGCTCTTGCTAGAGAATGCGGTCTGCTGGTTAGCGTTGATAACGTCGGTGTAAACACTGTCGTTAGCGCCGTAGTTACAATTCTTACAGTAGCTGTAAAGTCTGGTGGTCCAAGCGTTAAGAGTTGCAGTACCCTTACCGCAGTTATGGGACTCCTTGCCGATGTAGGGATCGTGACCGGAAGCGATCTTCTGGTCTACTTCAATGTAGGAACAGCCGTTCTTACACATCCAGATGTAAACAGCGCTCTGGTCGCAGGTAGCGCCGGGAACCTTGGACTTATCGGTGTACTCTACGCCGTTGATGGTGGTGTAGAGCTTGTGGCCGTCAGCATCGAGTGCGAGAGGAGTTACGCTAACCTGCTTGTTGTAAACCTTCTTGTTCTCGGTCTTGGAAACAGGAGCGGTGGGCATAGGACAGTTTGCATTGCAGCAAAGAACGTAGGTAGCACCGGGAGTTGCACAAGTGGAAGCAACGTTATAGGTAATGGTATCGTGCTCGGTGGGCTTGTGCTTCTCAAGGAATACTACGCCGCAAGCCTTACAGAGCTTGTAGGTATAACCCCAAGTGGTGCAAGTAGCAGGAGTGGAACCCTGAACCTCGATGAGATTTGCGGGATGATTGTCAGTATTAACCACTGTCTCACCACACTTGTCACAAGTATAAGTAACGGTACAGCCGTTAGTTACTGTGATAGGCTTACCATCCTTATCCTTCTTGGGGGTGTGTCCGCCATTGTTATCACGAACTGCTTCTTCAGCCTTAGCGATTGCAATGTACTCCTTGTCAACGAGCTTGAAGAGTTGGTTACAATCTGCACACTTATAAACCGCATATGCACCCTTTTCGGTACAAGTGGGAGCAACTGCAGCAGATACAAGAACCTTGGATGCGTCATCGTGCTCGCATGCTACGTTGAGAATCTGTACGGTCTTGGTGTCCTTACAGGTCTTGCAGGTGAAGAGAGCTTCGCCGGGGATGTACTTGCCAGCTGCCCAGTCGGGCTCAAGTGTAACCCTGGTGAACTGCCAAGTGTGAGCCTTGGTCTCAGTGTGAGTACAACCGGAGTTGGTACACTTATAGAGGGTCTCACAGCCTACGCCGGAAACAGCTACGAGATTGTGCTTGTAAGGAACCTTAACATAGCCATCCTCATAGTTGAGCTTGCCGGTGGGATCGTCAACCTTTGCAGGAACGTATCCACAGACAGAACACTTAACGTAGAGCTTACCATCGGTCTTAGTAGCGCAGTTAGGATCAGTGTTAAGCTCCTTCTTATCCTTATTCTGGTTGTCCTTATCGAGCTTGTGGCCGAGAGGAGCAGAACCAAATTTGTCGGCAAACTGCTTGCCGCACTTGTTACACTTGTAAGCAGTGTAAGAGGGGTCGGTGCAAGTTGCATCGACTTCGCCAAGTACTGTGTAGTCACAGTTATTGACGGTGTGTACAGTCGGGCAACCAGGATCATTTGTAATAGCCGCGAATACGGACGCAGGTACGAGCGACATTACCATGATTGTTGCCAGAATGAACGCAAAAATCTTTTTCATGTTTTCTTTCCTTTCGAAAAATATGTTTTTTGGGGCCGTCATGCCATGCTTTCGACAAGATATCGTGCCTTATCCGAGGATTCGACACAATGCTCGCCGCCCCCGCATACCAAGCGTCAATTGATACACTTCGGCATAGCATAACATCACGTAAGATATTGTACACTACTTTTCGCTTTTTGTCAAGACCTTTTGAAAAAATATTTTCCAAAAATAAAAAAAAGTTGTGTGTTTTCCACCTGTTTTTTATGCCGTTGGTTTTATATGGTAAATTAGTTTATTAGTCCCATTTTATTTGTTAACTGTATTTTAAGCGTCTTTATGGACTTTATGACACGTATTTGTATCCCATTAACTTCTGGCTGCAGACACACGCGAAACAATTGACTTTCTGTCGAATATATGGTATAATAGGTAGAAAAAATTCACCGGCGTCATATGCGCCGCTATTCCCCGAAAATATACCATTCAGGACGGTCTTTACGATGACTAAAAAGATCATTTCTTTTATTTTTGCGTTAATATTAACTTTATCTGCTTTTGTAAGTTGCGGTAAAGGGGGCGATCAAACGGAGCAGGACGCGTCTTTTCTGAGCTTCGCCGCTGCCCCGAGCGTTGAGGAGATGCAAAAGCTCGACGGAACGGAGGTAAGCATCTGCGGCTATATGTCGAAGCTTTTGCCCGCTTCGGGTGAGTTTATGTACCTTATGAACCTCCCGTACCAAAAATCACCTTTCAGTTTTCCGAACACAACTCAGCTCGCAAACACCATAGCAGTCTACGCGAAGCCGGGGCAATCCTACAGCTTCACCGACCGCGCAATACGTGTCACGGGAATTCTCGAATTCGGAAACTTCACCGATGAATTGAACTACGAATACAGCTACCGCATCAAAGATGCCGAATATACCGTTCTCGGCACAGATGATCTCGATTCCAATATCAAGCTCTGGCAGCAGCTGGCATCGACCGACGTCATCGCAGATATATATCGAATGTACGAATACGTCAACTTCCTCTGCTTCTGGCCAACCTACACGGCGCAGTTTGAGGGCGGTTCGGATTATCTCTATCCGAGCGATATCGATCTTTTCTGCAAGAACGATGACACGCAGTTCAATTACGGCTATAAAGAAGGATACTTTGACGACCTCGTCGCAAAGGTCGAAAGCGTAAGCAAGACCGACTTTGTCGCGCTCGTCGGGAACATCCGCAAAGCCGAGGCACTCGCAAAGGAAGCACTCGCGGAGATCGACGCCGGCAACTACACCCAGGTTGCCGAGTACTCAAACACCTTCGGCGACGGCAGAAACCAGTACCGGATGAACAAAGCCGACGAATTCGACGCTAAGATGCAGGAAACCTACCGCGAGTTTGCGGAATGGCTTGCGACGTGGAAGCTTTGATTAGTTGCCAGACGCTAGTTACTAGATAAAGGTAGATTTTCGCAAGCGAAAATCAATTTAATAAAAATATGGAATTAAGACAAAAATCTTAATTCCATGTTTTTTATTGTGTTATAAGTGTTAAACGAAGGCTTATCAAAACCGAACAAAGTTTTTGCATTAATTTTCGAACGCAGTGAGAAAATTTCTACCTTAACTTTGCACTCTGCACTCTGCACTTTGCACTCGATTAGTCGTCGTAGTGTTTCAGCCACTCGACAAGATGATCGAGCGATTTAAACTTGACGTTTTCGTTACTTATCTTAAATCGCTGGGGCTTGTTCATCGCAAGTCCGTTGACGTAATCAAGCTGGCGGGGTTCATATTCCTCATTCTCGCGCTGACGGGTAAATCCGCGGTATCTCCAATGAGGAGCGGCGGCATCCTTACGCCAGGGGCGGTTGTCCCAGTAGTATCCGCGGAAGGGATCGCGCTGTTCGCACATTCTGTCGAGGATGGCATCGTGCAGGCGATCACGCTCTGCGGCGTATTCCTCCGAGTCGATCAGGTTGTTGAGCTCGTAGGGATCTTTTTCAAGATCGTAGAACTCGTCCCCCGAGAGAAGGTTGATGGCGAGCTTGTATCTGCCGTCGGTGACAGCACGCATCGGCTGGAATCCGCCATAGTGGTCGTGATCTTGCTCAAAACGTGTGAACTCATAGAAAACGAGCTCGGGAGCTTCGGCGTTCGTGTCGCGGCAAGCATCGAGAATGCTCTCGCCCTGAAGCACCTTCGGAACAGGAAGCCCGAAGAACTCCATAACGGTCGGGCAGACGCTTATGTGCGAAACGGGATGCTTCGAGTAGACCGCGCCGCGCTCGCCCTCGGGGTGGCGGACGATAAAGGGAATGCGCGCAACGTCGTCATATGCGGCAGGCCCCTTTGCAAAGAGGCAGTGCGATTGGAGGAGGTCTCCGTGGTCGGAGGTATACATGATCATCGCGCTGTCGGGCACGCACTTGACTACCTCGCCGATGAGGTGGTCGGCGTAGGAGTTGCATCCAAAATACGCGGGTTGCTTGATCTTTATGGCATTGCGGTCCTTTTCCGCATTGCCCTTCTCCGCCGCCCATACCTTTTGGTGCTCCGGCTTGCCGTCAAGGACATCCCAAACTGCGGGGTTCTTCGGGAATTCATATCCCTTATACATGCTCGCATAGGGTTCGGGACAGAGACAGGGGCCGTGCGGCTCATCGAAAGAAACGACGAGGAAGTAATCTTCATCCTTATACTTTTCCATAAAATCGAGCGCACGCTTTAGCACGCGAAAGCCGTATGTAAAATCCTCGGGGATATTTTCAAAATCCATGGTCTTTTTCGCACGCGACTTTATGCGTTCGTCCTCGGAAAGCTCCTCGAGATAGCGGCGCATATCGTACCAGTATTCCTCTTCCCAGCCTTCGGGGCAGAAGCCGTTGCCGAAATAATCCGTGCCGTCGAGATGCCATTTGCCGATATAGGCACAGCGGATTCCGTTATCCGAAAGACGCTGACCGATGGTCTTGACATTGTCACCGAGAGCCATGCCGTTTGCCCAAGAGCCGTTCCAGGAAGGATACGTACCAGTGAAGAGACCTGCACGCGCGGGTCCGCAGACCGGCTGGGTGGTATATGCACGCTCAAAACGAACTCCGTCCGCCGCGAGAGCGTCAAGACAAGGAGTCGAGAGTCCTGTATCGCAATAACAGTTGACCATATCCCAACGCTGGGTGTCGGTCATTATAAATACCATTTGCTTTTTGTTTGACATAGTTTCCTCCGAGAGAAGTTCTGTTATTGGGTTTATTATATCATATCTTCGGTGCATTTTCAAGATTTTGCGGATTTTTTGCCAAACCCATTGACATTTAATTCAATTTATGATATAATACAATCACTTGATTAGGAGAATAAAAATGAAGATCAATTTTGAAAGACTTAAATACTCGCCGTTCGGCAAGAATATAATAAAAACGCTGAAGTTCAGATTGATACAATCTGTCTGTTTGAGCGTGCCAATGTTGGTATTCGGTTTTTTGTCATTTGCAGGCTCATTGATGATGGGTATAACCGTTATGCTTGTTTTTGGCGGACTCGCATGCTTTTTTCTCGGTTACACAATTCGTGATACACTCATTGAAGCACAGCTACTCTCAGCAATGACTGACGAGGAACATAACACCCTCATCAAGGAATACCAAAAGTATGAGGAGCGTAATATTATCCGCTATGGACATCTGACATCATACGGTCTCGTACTGGAAACACACATCCTGCCTTGGAAAAATATCAAATCGATCGAATTCGTACCCGGTGAATACCGTTACGTTTACCGAAAACACGGCAGCTATTTGAAATATTTTCCCGCCAAGATCACGGTAACCTCGAAATTCGGAGAGAAGACCGTCAAAACCGCCGCAAGCATCGTCAACGAAGACTATGACCTTTCAGACGAGATCTCTCGATTCCTTGAGTCGATCCCTAAATATACTGAGCATAAGTTTGAAGTTATCAACGGATATTATTATGCTAAATAAAATGAAAAAGGACTGAATCCGCAAGGATCCGGTCCTTTTTTCATTTATTTCAGAATAAGCTTATCATCCTCAGTCAACTCCAGATCATCTATGGCACGCTCAAATTTCTTGCGTGCGTTATCAAGTCCTGCGGGGTGGTGAGCGTCGCTTCCGAGATAGAATTTACAGCCCTCCTCCTTGGCAATTCTAAACGGGCGGAGAACCGTGTCGCGCTCCTCGTCCGGATACGACATATTGATCTCGATACCTACTCCGAGACGTGCCGCCTTTGCGAAAATGCGGTGCATATCCGTCTCGGCAATTGAATCAAGGGTCTGGAGATACTTTGCACGGTCACCCTTCCAGATAAGCGGACAGACCGGATGCGCGATACCGATCTTATGGAACGGCAGATCCATTGAAAGGAGCGCATCGAGCTTATCGACCCAAACCTGCGCGCGAGTCTGCGGTGTTGCGAGATGCTCCTCTGCGATCGTAAATCTTTCCATGTGGAAGTGAGTGGTGGGGATGACGATAAAATCAAGCTCCTCCATTCTCTCGCGCGAGCAGCCGACGGTCATATCTTTATCCATTTCGGTCTCGCAGCCGAAAAGGAACTTGACATTCTCGCTCTGCGGCAGGGGCTTTGCCTGACAGATGTGGGGATAGTTCTGTGTCGAATACCACTTCGACGCGCCGGATACGTTCTCGTCCCAGAAATGGTCGGCAAGAACTATGGTGTGGAGTCCCTCGTCCTCGGCATATTTCAGAATACGCTCATTGTTCTGCTCGGGGTCGCGCGAGCATGACGAGATCTGTGAATGAATATGAAAATCGTGGTCAAATACGTACTTCATGTCTTTATCTCCTTAACTTTCAAAAAGAATCTGATTTTAAAAAACGAAGTTTTTCAATTGGATTTCTCAAGAAATTCAATATAATACTTCCAGTCCTCGCGGCTCTGGTAGTGTAATCCGTGGCGGATATGGTATCCGATATCTCCGCCGAGTATCGGCTTGCCGCATTCGGGCATTCCGTCATTCTCGGGGAATCCAACGCCGCCGAGCTTCTTATAATACTCACCCGCAAGAGTGCAGGCAAGGAATTCGTTTCTCGGACACGCCCAGGCATCGTCCTCCGCGCTTGCAACATAAACGCGATGCGGATAATTGGCGGCAACGAGAAAATGCTGATCAAAGGGCATCGTCTCCTCGTTATCCGAGTATTTATAATAGTTTTCGCAGAACCAATAGGGGAAGCGGTCAACGATCTTTTTCACGGTCTCGCCGTCGTTGTCTCTTGCTATCGACGCGCCGGCGCATCCAGAATCGTTCGAGAAGGCGCAGTAGAATCTCTCGTCGAGCATTCCCGTGAGGAGTGCGGTCTTGCCGAGGCGCGAATGACCTGTGACCGAAATTCTGCTGTGGTCAAGCGAATCAAGCGTCAGCGCCCAGTCGAGCACGCGCATAGCCGCCCACGCCCAGAGACCGATCTTTCCGCAGGAATCGGGCGCGCGCTTGCCTTCGGGATAAACGAGTCCCGCAAGACCGTTTGTGAAATCTCCGTTATCCGAGGAAACTTCCTCGTAGCAGAAGGAGATCACAGCATAGCCCGCATCGACGAGTTCCTCGGTCGGCTGATATTTATCGGGGACGTCGGGGCGGAAATTGATATGAACAAAGGCGGGGACGGGTCTTCCCGCTTTGGGTATGACCACTCTTATCGGGAAAGAAAACTCGCCGAAGGGGCAGTCGCAGATCAGCTTATATATCTCAAGCTCTGCTTTACCCGCGCAGAATCTCTTATCCCTCTCGGTAAGCTCCGCGCGCACGGATAATGGCGCGGGCGGAAGATATCCGTATTCCTCGCGGAGAAGGATATCAACTATTTCTTCCTTTTTATAATCGCATACGTTAGGTATCATTTTGCACATCCTATATAATCAAGTGCGAGACGGAGTCTCTTGCCATTTGCCGCAAAGGTCAGCTTGCAGTGTCCGCGGTCGGGAATTATTTCGAGCTCGACGACCTTGCCACAGGACCTCATCGCCTCAACGAACTTTTCGGAATGTCGCCCGAGATTTACAGACTTGTCCTTGTCACAATGGAAAATATAGTACTTCGCATCGGGCATAGTGGGCGCAAGGTGTACGGGCGAATATTTCTTCATAGCTTCGCCGATATCGCCGTCCTCATTCCAGAGCGCGCTATAGATCGTTCTGGGAAGATCGGGACGCTCGGTGAAATGATAAACAAGATCACAAACGGGGCAGTTCGCGATACAAGCCACGGGCGTGCGCTTTGCGTATCTCGTATAAACAAGCGAAGCAAGACCGCCCATGCTCTGTCCCATAGAAACTATGGGAGTCGATTCGGGCAAGGAGAAATGCTCAAAAATAGCGTCGATGATCTCATCGGTATAAGCAACCGCCTGCGCGTTCATCCAGGACCAGGGATTGTTGTAGGGATGGATGTAGAGCACGCCTTCCTCACCGTAGTAAATACCCTCGTTTGTATCCTCGTCGAACATATCCTTGTTTCCGAGTCCGCAGAAATATACGACCACACCCTTGATCGGCTTCTTGCAGACGTTGTCGTTTACGTAAGCGAAATTGCGTATGGTTTCATAGGTGATTATTTTGTTCATATTGATTTCCTCACTCTCGGCAATTGTTTATATTATAAAAATGGAAGTAAACCCGTCAGAAAACACCGTGTTATCTATACTTTAAAAGAAGCGGATAAGCGTTCTTTATCGCGGTCTCAAAATCGGGATTATATCTCGATTCAAGGCTGATTCTGGCATCATATCCGACCTTTTTAAGGTATGCGATCTTGGGATCGATCTCGGCATAGTCTTCGGGGGTGGGAGTCTCTCTGTCCGCGCGCGCAAGATGAGCGTGGACAAGAACGCCCTCTGTGCCGTCAAGAGTCTCAAGCGGCTCGCCGTTTACCGCGTGGTGGTAAAGGTCGATCATGGCAAGCACGTTCGGATGATTCACCTTCTTCACGATATCGAGTCCGTCCGCAAAGGTGATGATAAAATTAGTCTCTTTTGTGTTCAGCGGCTCGACCGTGACGGCGACACCGTACTTTGCGCCGACCTCGCCGCAGATGCGGAGAACCTCGCAAAACTGAGCCTCGGCTTCCTCTTTCGTGTAGCCGTCCCTGATATTTCTTGCAGCCGAGGAGCCGATAACGGCAACCTTGTGCCCAAGCTGAACACTGCGGGAAAATCCAAGCTCGCAATATTCGCGTACGGTTTTCTTTACGCTTTCAAAATCATCCTTTGAATAAAGAACACAACCGCTGTGAAAAAAGCCGTTTGTGGCTTCCATCTTAAGTCCGGTAGCATCAAGAGTCTTTTTCATCTCCTCAAATTCCTCGTCAGTCGCCCGAACGATCTTTGAGAAGTTTCCTTCAACATAATCGTATCCCGCCGCCGCAATAATTCCCCAGCGGTCGTGATTTGCACAAACACCAATTTTCATAATTATTCTCCTTATTCGGCATGAAGCCAGACTATCATATCGGTCTCTCCGCGGTTCGCGAAGCAATTGTAGGGTATCATTTTCAGAGTCGCAGATACCTTTTCCGGTCTGCGGGATGAATAGAGTCCGCCCTCAAAGGGAAGCAGACGCGATGCGGTAACTTCAAGGATCGGAAGTCCGAACTCCGCACATTCCTTTTCCGCGCATTCAAAATCACAAGGCACGGAATAAGCGTGAAGATTTTCGCCGTTGTCAACGCCCTCGGCGCAGTAAACTATCGGGCCGCGCATGACGCAAAGTCGCGAACAATCGCGCAACACTCTCGGGTCGGCGTACACCGTCTTCGGGGTCATATCGAAGGAAATATTGACCGATTCTCCGTCGTTTTCGATTACGGCGTAGCCCTTTTCGATCGCATATTCGCGGTCGATCTCAAATTTTCCGCACCATTCGGGGATACGGATCGCAAGCTTCTCTGCACCCTGCGCTTCAATTCTGATGCTTCCGCTGACGGGATAATCCGTAGTCACCTTGCATACAACACCGCCGTCCTCAAGCTTCGACGAAACGAACTGATTGACGTAAAGCGTACCGCCGTCTGTTCCGTAAATATAGTTACCGAGAGAGGGCAGAAGTCTGTTGAGATTGGGAGGACAGCAGGAACAGCTGAAACATTCCACACGCTGTGTAATCGGGAATTTTCTCTTTCCGCGCTCGTTTTCAAAATGCTCAAGAAGATTGATCTCAAGCGGATTTTCATAGAAAAACGAAATTCCGTCGAGAGAGAGTCCCGAAAGCACGCCATTATAGAGCACGCGCTCGATTATATCGGCGTATTTTGCATCGTTTTCAAGCGCAAGCATGGCGTTGGCAAAGAACATAAGTCCTATGCCCGCGCAGGTTTCGGTATAAGCACCGTCGTTGGGAAGATCGTAGGGCTTTGTGAAAGCCTCACCTATGTAGGTCGAGCCGACACCGCCCGTGACGTACATTTTTCTGAGAGTGACGTCATCCCACAGCGCACGGCAGGCATTTTTCAGCTCTTCGTCATCGGTCTCCGCCGCCAGATACGCCATTGCGGTATAGAGATACATCGCGCGTACCGAGTGTCCGACCGCCTCGGTCTGTTCACGGACGGGTTTATGCGATTGTATCTGCGGATCCTTCCGCTCGGACGTTTCGGAAGAGCCGCGGGCGTCGATAAAGAACTTTGCCATATCGAGATACTTCTTCTTGCCGGTATGCAGATACATACGTACAAGCGCGATCTCAATTTCCTCGTGTCCCGGAGTCTGGAAAACCGCGCTCTTTTCCTCGATAAATACGCGCGCGATATGGTCGGCGTATTTTTCCATACAGGTAAGGAAATCTCGCTTTCCCGTAGCCTCATCGTAAGCAACCGCCGCCTCCATCAAGTGTCCCGCGCAGTAAAGCTCATGCTTTTCGCGGTATTTGAATCTGTCTTCGGGCGCTACAACCGTGAAATGAATATTGAAATAACCGTCCTCGCACTGATTCGCCTTGATTCTTTCAACCAGAGCGTCGACCTTTTCTTCAAGCTCGGGAGTCGGATACTTTTTCAGAATATAAGCCGCGCCCTCCATCCACTTTGCCACGTCGCTGTCCCAGTAAACGTGCGGCGGCTTTCTGTCCTCCGCGGGAACGTAATCAAAATCAAACGCACCGATACGCCCGGTTTCGTAGAATCTGTCATATACTGCATTTATCGTTGTCTTTCGGTTCAGCTCCTGCTTGCCGAAAAGATATCCCGACGTAATATCAACTTTATCAAAGCGGTAAGTTTGCATCGGAAAACACCTCACCTTTGTTATATAAATATTAAGTTAATTATAACACAAATTAAAGGAGAAGTCAACGAAAAAATAGGAAGGAATCATGGCTTCCATTGCCGCGCGGCTCATTTTCGTCGTCGCGGCGTTATCTGCGTATATTTTCATTGGTTTAACCTCTTTAAGTTACATTTTTGCCCATAGTATTATACAATATGGGGACGCTGTTGTCAAGACAAAGATATTATCTTTTATAATTATAATTATTTACTTTATATGTAGCAAAAAATCCGCCCCAAGGGGCGGATTTTCAATATTTTTATGCTATCATTCAACATCGGGTCCGCAAGCCTGCTTTATCTTTTTCAACGAATTGATAAAGTTTGACGTGAAAAGGTTGCCCGAAAGATATATCTTCTTAACTGAATCGACAGCCGAAATAATTGCACTGGTATCGTTTGAACAACTATAGAAATACACTTCTCCGCCGGCAATATTTGCAAGCTTACCGTCGCATCTGCCGATACGTCCGCCGATTACGCGTACAGTGCCCAAACCGTTCAGATTATAAACGTAATTCGTCGTTCCCCAGCTTGAGGAGTTGAAGAAATCAACCGAGCCCGTAAAGTCTTCCGAAGTGCGAACGATATCAAAGTACTGCGCCTTTCCGCCCGAATCGCGGAGGTTAACAAGCTGGCTGTTGACAAAATATGCCGTACAATTGCCCGAAAGCAGAACTGCCGTGTCACTGCTGTCAACTCCGTTTCCAAGCAACTGAACGTTCTGCGCGCCGTCGGTAATTTCAATACCTGTCTTGATACAGATCGTAAAGTTGTTATAAAGTATCTCGTTTTTGCTCTCACCGATAAGGAAGGTAGTTGAATTATCCATCATATACTGATAAACATTGTTCCAAGCATTGGGATCGCTCTGGTCGAACCAGCAGTTCGGGGTGAAATGGCAATCGCGAATAATACCGTTTTCGCTTCCGCTGCCGACGGTAATAGCATTATTGAGACCCACACCCCATACAAACTCAACGTAATGGTTATCGCATTTGTAGCTTGCAAGGTCGATGCCGTTGTACGAAGTGGATGTACTTACGTCAACAACATAAACATTACTTCCCTTTCCTCTTATGGAGTAAGAATAGGGTGTAAGCGAAGAAGTTTTCTGCTCGTGGTAAATTATACCGAGTCCGCGCAGTCCCGCGCCTTCATAGAGGTCGATGAGTGCTTCGCCGTCGGGATCATTCTTACCGAAATTGGTATAAAGCCTTGTTCCCGTACCGGTTCGATGTGCATAGCCGGGAGCAATAACCGAGCCGCGAAGCTCGATGCCCGCCCAAACGTCAATGCCCGCGCTGATATAGAAGATTCCCGAAGGGATATAAACCGTACCGCCCGTAGCCTTGAGATCGTCAAGAGCTTTTTGAAGAACGGCTGTAATATCCTCGTTCGCCTTTGCATTGTAAGGTGCCTCGGTGATGTTGATATACTTATCCGACTTGGGTTTTGTGACAACGTCGTGAGTATAGTCAACTTCGGGTGTCGTCGGAAGTGTGTCATCCTTTAAAAGCTCAATTCCGACGGAATTTCCGCTGACCTCGGAATTAAGTATTCTCTGTGCCGCAGCGGTCATATTCGCTATGACGTTTCCGCCGTTTGAAGATAACTTGCAAGAAGTATACGTAACAGCCGAATTGCAGCAATTGATAACCGCATTTGCTCCTGCGCTTTCAAGCGTGCTGTCAACAAAGCAGATGTCGCCGGGCTGATTTTCGGGACCGCTTCCGCAGCTTGAAAGGAAGCGAAGCGCAGAAGCGCCGCTGTTTCCGACAGCACTAAACTTGCAGCCCGTCATAAGAAGCCAGGCAGCATCCTCCATTAAAATTCCGGTATAGCTATCTGTTACGTTAAGATTATAGAGCTGACCGTTCGTTACTCCATCGTATTCATCCGCCGCCTTTGAACGTCTTGCGTGAAGACCGATATTGTAGCCTTCGATGTAAATATCAGAAATATACGTCCAGTCGATACGCTCGATAATGATTCCCGTCGAGTTACGGATCATATAAGTCTTGAGCAGTTCGGCATCGGGAACACCGGGAAGTCCGCTTTCGAGCCAATAATCGGGAGAGAAATGAAAATTCTCAAGCTTACCGATATCAAGGCTTCTGTCGTTGCGGTAGCCGAGGTGCAGGAATGTACCGTAGATATCTCTAGTGTACTGAAGCGCGTAAATCCCCGTTCCGGTGTAATCAAAGCCGTAATAAGAGTTAACAAAAGTTACGTTACGAACGGTAACGCCGTCGATCCATTCCTGCTTGACAGTCGCGGGATAGGGGATCGGCTCGCCGTTGACAAAGGTCTGCTCGGGATACCAAATCGCAAGATTCTGGAGAGATGCGCTGGGTCCCATAATGAATGCGGACTTTGTAGGATCTGTCGAACCCTTTCCTCCGTAAATGCAAAGAACAGTACCCTCCGCCGTTCCGGGCTTGATCTCGCCAACGATGCTGACATTATCGCCAACGGTAAGCGAATCGGTCAGACAGTAATGTCCCTTGGGAACGTAAACGACACATCCGCCCTTTTGGTCCGCAGCTTTAAGAGCCGCCTTGAAAGCTTCTGTGTCATCGGTCTTACCGTCTCCCTTCGCACCGAAGGAAAGAACATTGAGCTCGGCAACAACGTCGTAAAGAGTATCGTACTCGGAAACGATGAGACCTGTCTTGATCTCGCCCATGTAAGCGGGCGCATCGGTCGCGCCGACGAAATTCACCTTGTACGCCTCGGTATAATCAAAATTATCCTTGACGGTAAGAAGTTCCTCGGTCTTTTCGCTGACCTTTTCGTATCCCGCGGGAACCGCCTTATCGGGAGCGTAATCGCCAACGAGAGTAGCGCGCTCTTCACCGAAATATACACGCTCAAATTCGCTGTAAGCTTTCGCAAGAGTAGCATCGTCCGCACCGAAGATAACTATTTTGTTGCCGTCCTCGCGCATAACGTATCCGCCGTTTTTTGCAACCTCTTCCTCTGCTTTGATACTTTCCGCACGGTTGGTCTTACCGATAAGAATCTCGGGGCGCGCGGAGTTATCTTTTTTGCCGTCATAATCTGTCACAGCTTCAAAAGTCACATTTGTCAGGCTCAGAAAATCAGCTCTGAGCTTCTTTGAAAGTCCCGATTCAAGAGCGGTAGGCTCAAGAGGACGAACGATCGTGTAGACGGGCTCACCGTCGGACAGAAACTTATCCGCGGGATTGGTCTCGGACGCGGTATCCTCAGGGATCAAGCTCTCAGCGCCACCCCCGGTAGTAACTTCGCTATCACCGCCGGTACAACTTGCGAGAGGTGAGACACAAAAAATCAGCGCAAGTATCAGCGCAATAATTTTGTAGCTTTTCATATCAAAATCTCCTTAAAACATCAGTCTGAACACCTGATAAGCCGTGGCTTTTAGATTTTTTATTGCATTTTCTTTGTTAAGAGCCTCATCGAGCGTTGTGATTCCGCGGATTATCGGGAAAAAGGCATCAATGCCGTGAAGATTACATTCTTCAGCATCATCCGTAACGCATCCCGCAAAAGCAATGACCTTCTTGCCGTGCTTCTTCGCAAGCTTCGCCACACCTATCGGAGCCTTGCCCATGGCGGTCTGGAAGTCAATTCTTCCCTCGCCCGTGACAACGATATCGGCGTCCTTGATATACTCCTCGATTCCCGTCTCGGAAAGAATTATCGAAATTCCCGATTCAAGCGACGCGGAAAGGAAGGTCATAAAGGCAAATCCAAGACCGCCCGCCGCACCCGAGCCGGGGTATTCGGAATCGGCATTCGGGAACACGCTTTTTGCGATCTCCGCATACCTTCCGAGCCAGCCATCCATTATCGCAACAGCTTCGGGCGATGCACCCTTCTGCGGACCGTAAACCGCAGAGCATCCGCGTGCGCCGCAAAGGGGATTATCCACGTCGCAGGCGACTCTGAAGCTGCAGTTTTTAAGCTCGGGGCAAGCCTTTTCCGCCGAGATCGACGCAAGCGAATCAAGTCCGTACGCACCGCGGGCAATATGCTCGCCGTTTTTATCAAAAAATTCAAATCCGAGTGCAGAAAGCATACCGACACCGCCGTCGTTCGTTGCGCTTCCGCCGATTCCGACGATAAAGGAACGGCATCCTCGCGCGATAGCGTGAAGGATCAGCTCACCAACGCCGTAGGTCGTTGTGAACATCGGATCGCGCATTTCGGGCGGAACAAGCGTAAGACCCGCCGCCTCCGCCATCTCGATAACGGCTGTCGAGCCGTTGACTATACAGTATTTAGCCGTCACGCGCTCGCCGAGAGGCCCGGTAACTTCGGCTTCGATCATCTCTCCGCCAAGCCCCGCGCACATTGCCGCAACGGTTCCCTCTCCGCCGTCGGCGAGGGGCAGAACCTTTGCTTCCGCATTCGGAACGGCGCGCAAAAGCGCGTCCTTTACCGCCTGACCCGCTTCAAGCGAGGTCATGCTTCCTTTGAACGAATCAATTGCAATTACAGCTTTCATGTCAATTTTTCCTTACCATAACCGAAACTCCGTCGGGGATCGCAACTATCTTTGCAGATTTGCCGACGAGTGCTTTTGCCATATCAATAGCCTCGCCGAGCGAATGCGCGGGAAGCATATGCATCTGTTTTACGACGTCATCGGGCATTTTCGAAACGTAAATGACCCGCGCGTGCTTGAGGATTCGCAGAAGGATCTGCGTCTGCCACTGATCGGGAACCGTCTCATCGCGACCGCGCGAGAGGAATTCCGCCATTGTTTTATCAATATCAGGCTCGTCGGCAAGCTGATGATAGAAATGATCGCCGCCGATTCCGTCGCCCGACTCGGCAAGCATGATTATCACACCGCCGCGACGCACCGTAGCCTCTGCCGCAGTCATCCCCTTGACCGCCTGATACATATTCTGATCGAGCGGATAACCGCCGTTCGTCGTGATAACTATATCGGATTCAACCGCACCCGCACCGCAGAGCGAGAAAAGGAAATCGGTTCCCTTCTTATGCGCCTTTTCGGGATCGCCCGCGACCGCGCAGATTACCTTCTTTTCCGAATTGAGAACCACGTTCACGATATATGCAAGCTTCGCTTGCTTTGCCGCCCATAGCATATCCTCGTGGATTGGATTGCCCTCAAGAATACCCGTCCGCGCGCGCGGATGGTCGATAAACTCAGAGCAATGGTTAGCGAGCACCGTCTTTCTGCCCGCCACACCGGGGAGAACGCTTTTGCGCCCGCCCGAAAATCCCGCAAAAAAATGCGGCTCGATAAATCCCTCCGAAACGAGCAGATCTGCTTCGTAAGCCATGCGGTTGATAACACAATCTCCGCCCGAGGGCAAAGTTCCGATCGAAACAAGCATATCGCTCTCGTCGCAATCGTGGATATATATCTTTTCGTTTTTTACTATATCTTCGCCAAATTTGGCAACGAGCTCATCCTTAGTCGTGCCTCTGTGGCATCCCGTGGCAATGAGGATCGTGATATCCGCCTGCGGATTGCCCTCTCTGATCTCTGCGAGCATCGGTGGGATGATCAGCTCGCTCGGCACGGGACGCGTGTGGTCACTTGCGATTATGACGACCTTTTCCTTCCCTTTTGCAAGCTCGGAAAGCCTTGGCGCACCTATAGGCGACGCCATAGCGCGACGCACAAGCTCCGCCTCACCGGCTTCGGGAATATATGAATTTATCGACGGCTCAAGCACAGCCGCAAGCTCACTGCCAAAGCTGTACTTTATCTTTTCTTTACCGTACGGAAACAGAACTTCTTTCATATCTTTCAGCCCCATTATATTTTTATAAATTATACCATAAAATCCGCATCATTGCAAGAAAAAAGTAAAACAAAAAGAACGGAATGCGCGCATTCCGTTCTTTTTTAAGAAAAATTCACCTTGCGATATTCGCTACCTTCATTTTCTCACAAACCGAGGTTTTGGAAAAATCAGAATAGTCATATACGGCAAGCAAAACGTTTTCAAAGCGTCTGTTTATTCCCGAATAACCGTGGCTGCCGAATCTCATATAGGCATCTTCATTGTAATACTGTATAAGCTGCAATATATCGTGACCGTTGACACTTGTCCAGAAACCGTCGATATTATCTGGAGCGAAATTATCAGAATCCTGCTTCCAGAATCCGTCCGCATCAAATCTTCTTTTCACCGATTTGTCGTTAAGAAGCTTTTCCGTAAGCTGCTTTATCTTCTTTGTAGGCAGAGGACTCGCGCTTTTTGCGGCTATGTACTTAATAAGATCACAGATATTGATCTTGTCATTTTGCATAAATGCGCTGAAGTTCACCCTGAACGAACCGCACGCAATAACGCTGAGATCAAACGATTCATCATCGTAATATTCGGCAAGCAGTTCGCGGCAAACGGATAATTGAAGCGCTGCAAAATAAGCTCTGCGAACGTCTGCCTCCGTTATACTGCAGCCGTCGATCTTTCCGAAAAGCTCGTCATCCGTAGACATCATAAGAGTTTCCAGATCGTGGGTATCGGTCACGAAAAGTCGCGGAGTGGGTCTTCCCGTGTCCAATTCGTCATTGTCACGGTCCACCAATCCGTAAATATCCAACTTATCCATACTATCGGGCAACTGCAGAAAACCTGACGGCAGATGGGATATGCCGAAGATAAGCTGAGTTATCGCCTCTTTGCAGTTGACGTATTCGCAGGGCGAGGTTCTGAATCCCGCCTCGCTGTTGAAAACATTGTCGGCAACCATAGTCTCAACGTCGTCTTCTTTCACGTGACTGACGAAAAACTCGTCCGTAGAGCCTTCTACCAACAGAATTTTTCTGCTCTTGTCGGCAAATCTGGCATAATCCAATTTCATACTTGCGGTAGCTGCTAACTTACCTGCCAGCTTTATAATCTCACCGGGATTACTTACTACCATTTATTTCACCTCTTATCAACGAACAAATCGAAGTGATAATTAACAATATTGGGAGAGTGGGTCGCCACTATTGCCTGAAGCTTGTTCATTTCGCAGATATTGATAAGTCTGTCAAGATACTCCTCCTGCCATTCGATGTGGAGGGATATTTCGGGCTCGTCAATAAGGACTATGCCGCCAAGGGAAGTATCAAAGATCAGTCTGTAGAACATTACGAAATCGTTCTTTTCACCCGAAGACATGCAATTCATATCGATCTTTTTGCCGTGTGAAAAGATCTCTATACCGCCGGGAGTGAAAAGGATGCGCTTGCGGGTGATCTCGTTGCGCTTATGGAATATATCGGCAAAGAGCTTAAGCTTGGCGTAGTTTTCCTGCAAAGGAGCAAGAGTTCCCTCAAAAGCGTCAAGATAAGTAAGAAGGAAGGTCTTCTTATGCTCAAAAGCGTCCTTCAGCTTGTCCGCTTCAATAAGAGCCTCTCTCGATTCGAGTATGCCGAGCTCATAGAATTTACTGAGCTCGCGGTGGTAATTATTCCATCTCTGCTCAAACTCTTCAAAGGTAATCTCAAGATCATCTGCAGCCGCTACGTACATTGAGGGCAGCTTGCTCTTTGCAATTTCGGACAGCGAATTGTATCTCTCACGCCAATTGATTATATTGGACAACATCTCGTCGCAGGCAAACTTGAGATAATCCACCTTTTCGCTTTCGGCGGAAGCTGAGGCGCGCGGATATTTTTTATTCTTCAGTACGTACTCCTTTTGGAGTCGGTTTGCAACAATGAAATCCAGATCGGTCATGCAGTGTTTTTCTATGATCGCAGATTCGATCATAGAAAAGAATCTTCTGTTTCTGAGCGCTATTATACGGTTCATATACTCAGCATCTCCCGAAGCGGTACCGTCGTAGCATCCGTAAGCGGGATGCTCATCAGCTCCCGTATCCAGATAACATATCTCCTGAATTCGGTTATCGGCATCGGTGATCGAGAAAACCGTATCGCATTCATCTTCTGCAAGGCAATTCGCCGTGCGCTTGCGGCAAAGAGACAGAGTACATCCGTTAGAAAGAGAGCATTCAAAGCCCTCAAAGGGTATTTCCTTGATCTCGTCAAAATTTTTCAAATTCGGATTGAATATGAAGTTGAGTATCTTGAAAATGGTCGTTTTACCGCATCCGTTAGGCGCGGAAAGGATGGAAACACAGTTTTCGGGGCGGATGGCAATATCGTAATCAAGACGGTCAAACAGCTGTTTTACACGGATATTGACTATCTTGACCTCATCGATATTATCTTCCTTTATTGCAAAAAATCCCATAGTATTAAAAACCTCACTCGTAAAGTTTCTTTCTTCACCACCGTCAAAAGCCACGGAAGTAAAGCGGTCGTTCATTTTTACGACTCTTCCCTCTCCCAGCACGTCGTGCCTGACTCTGCTGTGGAGTTTAATAACGTTATCGTAATTCAAAGCATGATCTCCTGTTCCGTTTTCACTTCCAGAGATCCTTTTCCGCAATTTCGGAGAAATCGCCTTCCTTAAATCCGGCTTCTCTGAGGTAAACCTCAACCGACTCGCGGGCATCGGGATAGTTCTTGTGCGAATCCGAACCGTATGTAACGGGGATTCCCATCTCGAACATCTCGCGCAGATATTCCGCATACTGACGGCGGAATTTCTCGGTTGCCTTGGGAGTGAGGAAGAAGTGAGAATTGCACTCAACGTACTTGCCGTTTTTCTTCAGTTCAGCGGCAATATCAAGCTTCATCGAGCGCGGAATGATGTCAAAATCCTCATACCAGATGCCCTTGCCCATATACCAGGGGTGTCCGAGGATGGTAACACGCTCGTCTGCGGCAAGCCACATCTGCTGGCGGTACCACTCCTTGATGCAGGCTTCCAGATCGGGTTCGAGCTTTTTAGCGAAAGGCGAATCAACTCTCCAATGTGATGCTCCGATAGCATAACGCACACCGAGCTTCACAAGCTCTTCCTTACTGCATGCGAGCTCGATGCCGTAAGGCTCTGACTGCACGGGAGGCTCGTAACCCTCGCGTGTACCCGTAACGGCGATATAATCGAATTCGGGCTTTTCAATAGGTGTCAGCTCAACGCCAAGCACCATGAAAGGATACTTTTTCTGCATCTCCTTAACACCCGCCACGGATGCATGAAGGTCACCGAGGAATTTTTCGTCGTTGAAATTTGCGTGATCGGTGATGCCGATACGGCAAAGTCCCTGCGCGGTCGCCCTCTCCGCAATAAGCTCAAGCGGATTTTCCGCATCGTATGAATATTCGCTGTGAATGTGCCAGTCGGATTTAATGATCATAATTTTGTACCGCCTTTCGGTGTGATGAAATTATTATTTATTATTATAAAAATGAGATTTAACAGCACCGCTTCATGCAGTGTTCTTGTAATATATTATTTTCCCATAACCTCCGCTGCCTTTTTCAGCATCTGACGGATGGGGAGATTATAAGGGCAACGTGTTTCGCAAACGCCGCAGTCGATGCAATCGGATGCGGTTTTGGGCATACTCGAATATCGGCTCAGTGCCCATTCCTTGAGATCGTAGCGGCTATAATATCCCTCAAAGAGTAATACGCCGGAAATATTGATCCCTGCGGTGCAAGGAGCGCAGTAATTGCATCTGCGGCAGAAATTTGTGCCGAGATCTTCTTTGATCTTTGTGATCTTTTTCTGTTCCTCTGCATTCAGCGGCGAGGTATTGGAGGTTGCCGACACGTTCTGCGCGATCTCCTTCTTCTCTGCCATTCCGGGGATAACAACCGTCACAGCGGGATTGCTCACGATGAAGCGCAGAGCAATTTCGGCGTCCTCAATCGCGCCGCCCGCAAGAGGCTTCATACAGATAAAACCGATATTTTTGCGCTCACACTCCGCGATCAATTCCTCACCCTGAGTTTCAACGATGTTGTAGGGGAACATGATCGTTTCCACCCACTCGAGGTCGAGTGCCTGACGGAAAAGCTCCACGGAATGAAGCGTAATTCCGATGTGTCCGATCTTGCCCGCAGCCTTTGCTTCAAGCAGAGCCTCGAGCGCCCCGCCCTCAGCCATTACCTTTTCAAGATCAGCCGCGCCCGGATTATGTACCTGATAAAGGTCGATGTAATCGGTGCGGAGATTCTTAAGACTTATATCAATATCCTTCGCCATCGCGTCCTTTGTGCGCGCCATACTCTTGGTAGCAAGAACGAATTTGTCTCTGACGCCCTCAAGCGCGTAACCGAGATATTCCTCGCTCACGGTATATCCGCGCGCGGTATCGATATAGTTCACACCCGCTTCGACAAGATCTGCAATGAGAGCCTTTGTACCCTCGGCATCAATCTTCTGGATCGGGATACCGCCAAAACCGAGGCGCGATATTTCAAGTCCTGTTTTTCCTAAAATTCTGTATTCCATAATCTGACTCCCTGTTTATTCATTTACGAAAATTGTATATTCTCCGCTTTTCAGTATGCGGATTAAATCTTCGTTGCTTCTGATCCGCTCGCTTGCGGCTATTCCCGCGCGACCCGCCGAAGCTATGCTGTGTCCGTCCGAGCCCGCAATGCAAGGAATCCCCTTTTCTTCAGCCAAAGCACGCGCACTTTCGTTCCATTCGGGCTCGTTGCCCGCGTTGTAGACCTCAATGCCGTCAAGAAGATCGAGGCACTCAAGCGGATAGGGCTTTGAGATATACTCTCTTGCGCGGTACGGATGCGCCTGATAAACAAGACCTCCCGCAGAGTGAACGACCTCGGCATATTTTTCCGCCGGAGCCCTTTTAAGCTCGGGATGCGACTCTATAAGCTCGGGAGTGATTCCGTAAAGAAGGATCTCCCGCCCGCCTCCGACGTTCTCCTCAAGTCCGAACAGCAAGTCAAAGTCACGTTCTTGCGCGTATTCAAGACCGTAAAGATAGTCCTGTCGGTATGCGTCAACGAACTCCTCCCACGGCAATGCTCTGTCGATTCGGTTGTCGCCCGCGTAAAAATGGTTCGTGACCACCATTCCGCTGTAGCCTTTTTTGATCAATTCGTCTATGTGTTCGCGGATATCCGACCCGCCGCCGCTGCAAGGGCAGGTGTGGATATGCATTTCATATTTGTATATGCAGTCATTCATATCGGTGTACCTCACTTTACAATATGATTATATCACAATTTTCTCCAAGAGTCAATGCTTTTCGACTTTACTTTTCTTTTATAACAAAAGGAGTGACCGAGGTCACTCCTTTGTTATTGCTGATCGAATTATTAAATATTGAGGAAATATCTGCCGTAAGCGTCCGCTGCCTTCATTGCCGCAACAACCTTCTCTGCGGTAACCTCGAAGGGCATGTTGTGGATCGTCTCACCGGCAACGGTAGCCGCCTTTGCGACTGCAAGAAGCTTCTCGTCGGTAACCTCGGTGACACCGAGCTCGCCAAGGGTAACGGGAAGTCCTACTTCAACGCAGAAGCTTACGATCTCGTCAAGCTCCTCGGTGGGAACGTTTTCAAGCATAAGCTGAGTGAGAACACCGAAGGCAACCTTCTCGCCGTGATACATATGATGGCACTCGGGAAGAACGGTAAGACCGTTGTGAATAGCGTGAGCAGCTGCAAGTCCTCCCGACTCAAAACCGATACCCGAAAGGAGGGTATTAGCCTCGATAACCTTCTCAACAGCCTCGGTGCAAGCGCCGGCTTCAAGAGCAAGCTTAGCCTTTACGCCCTCTTCGAGAAGAGTATTAAGGCAGAGCTCTGCGAGAGCCATAGCCGCACAGGTAACCTTGCCGCCCGCGCAGGTGCCTGCATCCTTCGCCTTTGTTGCTCTTGCCTCGTAGTAGGTAGCGAGAGCATCACCGATACCAGCAACGGTAAGGCGAGCGGGAGAAGCGGCAATAATGGAGGTATCCATAAGAACCATATTGGGGTTAGCGGGGAGCCAGTGATACTCCTCGAAAACTCCCTCATCGGTGTAAACAACCGAAAGCGCGGAACAGGGCGCATCGGTGGACGCGATTGTGGGACAGATAATAACAGGGGTCTTGCACGCGTGTGCAACAGCCTTGGAGGTGTCAAGGATCTTACCGCCGCCGATACCGATAACCATATCGCATTCGCCCGTCTTCATAACCTCGATAAGTCTGTTGATCTCGTTCCAGGAGCACTCGCCGTTGAAGTAGTCGTAAATTACGCCAACCTCGCTTCCGCCGAAGCTTGCTTCAAGGGTTGCACCGATTCTCTTGTAACCCGAAGCGGTGAT
>JAGBYM010000005.1 GCA_017628755.1 Clostridia bacterium
GGTGACGGGATTCAGAACCTATATTTGCGCGCGTAATTGGGCAGTAGAATATTATGCGGCGATTGCGCGCAAATTTTAGGTGTTGCAGAGCAACACCTAGAGGTTCTTCATCCGTACAAAACTTAAAAAACCAATGGGAAGGCGTATGCCTTCCCATTGGTTTTTGGAGCTGGTGACGGGATTCGAACCTGCGACCTGCTGATTACGAATCAGCTGCACTACCGGCTGTGCTACACCAGCGACTTGAATATTATATCATATTTGAAATGTTTTTTCAAGTCCTTTTTTGTATTTTTCGAAGATTTTTCTAAAATGCATGGCTTGGGTGCGAAGATAGTGTCAAATAAACAACTATATTTATCACGAGTCTGTAGGGGCGGACGCCCTCTCCTACAAGCTTGTGCTATTATAATAAATAAGCGCTTGGCTTTTTGACAATTATTAAGACGATTTTACTTCTTTCCCCTTGACTATTTACAAATTATATAGTATCATATATTATGTATAACTAAATTCAATCCACACACGGAGAAAATATATGAAAATTGGGTTCTTTTCCGACCTTCACTGCGGCAGAGAAGAGATCACGAACGGCAATAGATTCCCCTCGCGTTCTCTCGGAAAGCTGCAAAAGCTTCTTCTTGATTTTGAAAATATAGGTGTTGATCTCGCAATCTGTCTTGGCGACGTGATAAACGGAAGCGTCAGCCGTGCCGACGATATCGAGCACCTTTCGCGCGTGGCAAAGGTCATCCGTGACAGCTCTGTGCCCGTCCTCGTTATGCAGGGCAATCACGATTTCAAGAATCTTGATGACGATACATTTTACCGCATCACCGATTTCGTTCGTCCGCCCTTTGTTTGCCGCGCGGATGAGGTCAATATCGTTTTCCTCGATGCCAATTATTCTTCCGACGGTACGCGCTACGGCAGGGATACCGGCTACAATTGGAAAGATACATATATTCCCGCAGACCAGATCGAAGCCCTTCGCGACGTTCTTGTAAATTCGCCCGAAGGAAGCCGCTTCTGGATACTTTGCCATCAATGCCTCGATATCGGCGTTGAGGAAAGACATATCGTAAACAATGCCGATGAGGTTCTTGATATAATCGGAAACGAGGGCAAGGACAAGGTGGAGTTCATCATCTGCGGACATTACCATCCCGGCGCCTACAGCATTGATATCGGAAGAGAATTTGTGACTCTCCCCGCCGTTTGTACGGGCAAGGAATTCAATCCCGGTGCGGCACTCATACTTGACACGGCACATAAGCCGAATAAGGGGTTATTATGAATCTTTGTGACATCAGAACAATAAAAGACACTATGGCAATGTTTGGTCTGACCTTCCGCAAGGAGTTCGGACAGAACTTCCTTACCGACCGCGAGGTCGTTGCCGAGATCGCGGAATCCTGCGGCGGATCGAATACCAAGACCGTTCTTGAGATCGGTGCGGGATGCGGCTCGCTTACGCATGAGCTCGCTCTGCGCTATGAAAACGTAGTTGCTCTCGAGATCGACCGCGGACTCATCCCGCTTCTCAAATATACTCTCGGCGAGCACAGAAATATCAAGGTAATCAACGCAGACGTTATGAAGACCGATATTCCCGAGCTTCTCGGCGATGCTTTCGAGAAGGGCGGCGTTTCGGTCTGCGCAAATCTGCCTTATTATATTACCACACCTATCCTTCTCGAACTGCTCGACTCGCGTCTGCCTTTCGACAGCATCACGGTCATGATCCAGTCCGAGGTTGCGGACAGACTCTGCGCTCTGCCGGGTACTCCGAATTACGGCTCGGTTACGGCGTATCTCAATTATTTTGGAACCTGCAAGAAGCTTCTCAAGGTTCCCGCGGGCAAGTTCCTGCCTCCTCCGAAGGTTGATTCGGCGGTGGTACGCATTGATCTTTACCGCGACCGTCCCTGCAAGCCCGCTGACGAGAAGATATTCTTCAGAACCATGCGCGCGGCTTTCGAGCAGAGAAGAAAGACACTCCCGAACGCCCTTTCCGCAGGCTTCGGCGAGCTTACTAAGGCTGAGATCACCGACGTGATCACGGGTTGCGGATTCGACGCAAATATCAGAGGCGAGAGACTTTCGGTAGCCGAATTCTGCGCTCTCGCGGATAAGCTTACAGAGATTATCCACAGCAAATGACCAATGGTGAAAAATGAACAATAACGAATTTCAAAGAACAGAAAACCTCCCTTTTGAAATAGACGAAACAAAACAGAGACGTAAGCCGAAAGAGAATAATAAAAAGACTTCGGGAACAACCGTTGTCGTACGTATTCTTGTATCAATCGTTCTCTCTGCTTTCCTCGTCTTTACTCTCGCGTGGACCTATGCTTACACGGTTGTTCACGGTCCGAGCGAAGCTATGAAGGAGCGCTTTGTTGCCGAGTCCTCCGAGAACGGCTTGACTTCCTGGCTCCCTCATCTCGTTCTCCCTTCCGATGAGATCGATGAGATTCTTGAAAGGAGGGCTGACTGATATGGCTTACCGTGATCAGAACGGAATGCCCCGCGGCAGACTGATATTCATCTGCACGTGGCTTGGCATTTTTGCAGTTACTTTCCTTATCTGGGCACTTTTCCTCGGCGGGATCAACAAGGATCTTGCAAAATACGAGGGATATCAGCCCGTCTATGCAGCCGATGAGGTTTTTCGCGAATATTTCGCAGATGCTGAGGCGGCTGATCTGATGCAATACGCACAGCTGAACCTTTCCGCATACGATACCGAAGATGCGGCGCTCGATTGCCTTGAAAATCTCATTACGGGCAAAGAACTTTCTTACCTCGAGAAGAATGTCGAGGGGGAAGAAGTGCACTATGAAGTTCTTTCTTCCGGAGTTTCGTTTGCCGAATTCAGCGTTGTGACCGACGAGGAATCCAAAGAAATCTTCGGTGCACACGGCTACAAGCTCGGCGAGATCAAGGTTTATATCGAACCTTCGTTTAATGCAGTTATATTCGCCCCCAAGAATGCGATTGTAAAGGTAAATGGCAAAGTACTTGGAGAAGAGTACAGAGTCGGTGAATACCGAGAGCTTGCCGATGCGGTTTATTTTCCCGATGACGACACGGACGCGCGACTTATGGCTGAATATCACATCGACGGACTTTGTGCCGCTCCTGCGGTAAGCGTCACGAATACTGCGGGCAACATCGTTTACGGCGTTGAGTTTAACAAGACAAACGGCGTTTACGATACCGAGTATTCCTATCGCACGATCCTCTCCGAAATATTCAACGGCACTTATGTGGAACCCGAAATCCCCGTCACACCTCCGCAGACCGGCGAAGTAGAGATCGACAAGGCTTACGCTGATTTTCTCAACGAAGCAATGTCCATCTATGAAAAATTCAGACACCTTCCGCCGGAAGAAAGCCAAAAGTCCGCGTGGCGTGTGCTTGCTTATTTCAAACCCGGAACAGAGATTTATTCGGTATTGATGAATTATTATTACGACTCAAATTTCTTCCCGGACAATTATGAGTTTTCGAACATCAAGATCAGCAATTTCACGTGGACCGATGACTCTCATAAGGGATTCACCTGCCTGTACGAGATGGATTCGCTGATGTGGAAAAGCGGCAACGAAGTCAAAGCGGACGAGAAGATTGCGTATAATTTGACCGTTGACGTCTCGGGCGAAAAATATCTGATTTCTTCGCTTACCAAGAAAAATTGACAGAATAAGACCTCGGTTTCGGGGTCTTATTTTTATGTGTATTTTTTCATTTTTTATTGTTGCTTTTTGTCGAATTATGTGGTATAATTTATAATTGAGATTTTATTACTACAGGAGGTTGGCATGACTTTTTACAGTCCGGGTTTTATATTTGGATTTTTACCGATATTTGTCGTTTTATATGCTCTGCTCGGCAGTAAATTGCGCTCGCCGATCCTCTTTTTCGGCAGCATCGTGTTCTATTGGTTTGCCTCGGGCGGCGCGATAATGTCCATGGCTGTCATACTGAGCACGTTGCTTTTTAACTACGCCGCCGGACTTTTTATCGGTATAGCCGAGGGCAGAATGAAAAAGGTACTTTTTTCGTTCTGCACTGTCATTGACGCTGCCGCGCTCCTTTCGCCGAAGGTGATGGCGATAATATCCGATTCCTTCTCGGCATCTCTGCCCGACTCTCTCGTTATCGCGGCTCCGATAGGATTCAGTTTTTATATATTCAAAAATATGTCCTATCTGCGTCAGGTCTATGACGGCAAGATCGAATCCGAACAGTCCTTTTTTGCCATCGGAGCTTATCTGCTTAACTTTGCGCAGGTGCTCAGCGGTCCTATCCAGACCTATGCCGATTTCAAGAAAAGCCGTGCGGAGTGTAAGGTCAGCCTTGCATCCATCAACGGTGGACTCTATGAATTTATCATAGGACTTGCGCTTAAGATACTTCTTGCAGACCGAATAATCAGAGTGTGGACAGCGGGACTTTACGGCATAAACAGCATCGGCGTCGATTCGATATCCACGCCTCTTGCATGGCTCGGATTTTTTGCGTTCCCGCTTTATCTCTATTTCGAATTTTACGGCTATTCGCTGATGTCGCGCGGTATCGGTATGATGCTCGGCTACGAAACGCCCGATAATTTCCTATATCCCTATATCTCGCGCTCGGTAAGCGAATTCTGGCGCCGTTGGCATATGACTCTCGGAGAATGGTTCAAGGAGAATATCTATTTCCCGCTCGGCGGAAGCAGATGTTCTGTGCCGAGAACCCTCTTCAACCTTACCGTCGTCTGGCTCTGCACGGGCGTGTGGCATGCTCTCTGCTTTGACGGAAACGGTGTAAACTTCATGCTCTGGGCTGCGTTCCTGCTTTTCTTCATCCTGCTTGAAAAGCTTGAAGTTCTGAAATTCATCACCGAAAACAAGATACTTTCGCATATTTATCTGCCGATCGTCATTCTGTTTTCATGGATGATATTCAATACGAACCTGCCGACACTCGGAGATCTCGGCGCGTATGTCAGCCGGCTATTTGCAGTGGGAGAACTGCCTGAATACGTAAACGCGAACGACTGGATTGTCCACGTCAAGGACGTCGGCATATTTATGGCGGCTGGCGTAATATTCCTGACACCATGGCCCAGAAATATCTATGAGAAGCTCAAGGCTAACAAATTTATTTCGATACTTCTGATGCTCGTGCTTTTCTGGATATCGGTTTATTTCATCTTCTGTGAGGGTGCAAACCCCATGGTATATTAAGTTAAGAAGGAGAGAATATGAAAAAGAATTATAATCCCGACAGCGGTCTTTTGACTATCTGCCTTCTTATGACGTTGGTTATTGCCATTGGTGCGGGACTTCTGATTTCGGTTGAGAGCTCAAATCCGCTTGAAACGCTGATGTTCTACGTTCGCGACGGCTTTACCTCGGCTGAAACTCCCGATATAGGCGGAGAAGTTCTTGATAACGGCGAAGACACCGAGCCCGATTTCATCGCCCCTGATATATCATTCCCCGAGGTTACGACCGATGAGGTGATAGACGTTCCCGAAACAACGCTTTCTCCCGAAACATCGGTGCAGACACCGGAAACAACCGTCAACGGCACAGAAACCGATCGCACACCCGAAACTACCAAGAAGCCGCCCGAAACTACGGTGAAACCTCCCGATACCACAAAAATTCCCGAAACTACAAAGAAAGATGAGACTACTTCTCCCGTAACTACCCAGCCTCCCGTGAGCGACGAAGAGTATTTTTCTGACGTACTCTTCCTCGGTGACTGGCGTACGGTCGGTTTTGCGCTCTATGCAAGGATCCCGGGCGCAACCTATTTCGCGCGTACTTCGATGAACGTTTCGAACGTGTTTGACAAAAAGGTCTCCGAGACTTCGGATACCTCGTCATACGATCTGGCAGGTCTTCTTTCCGAAAAGAAATTCGGCAAGATATATATTCTTCTCGGAATAAATGAGATAGGTTACTCATACAGTTGGATAGTAAACAATTATTCGAAGACAATAGAGTATATCAGAATGTATCAGCCCGATGCCAAGATTATCATCCAGTCAAATATGCACGTAACCAAGAAAAAGTCGGATGCCAATCCGAATACCTTCTCCAATGCAAGAATCGACGAGCTTAACAGCCGCCTTTCGAAGCTTGCCGACGGCAAGAATATCTTCTACCTTGGTTTTGAGGAGATATTTGACGGACCCGACGGTGCTATGAGTCCCGATTATTCGGGTGACGGAGTGCATCTTTACGGAAAATGCTACAAGCTCTGGCGCGATTGGATAAAGGCAAACGGAAAAATATATTAAACTGCAAAACGGAGTGCCACAGGCACTCCGTTATATTTAGTCTATTTTTACAAGCAGCTTTCCAAATCTTGAAAGCTTCGGATTCATAAATTCCTCCGCGGCTTCTTCCATTGAAAGTTCTCGGTGAATTATTTTCGAGATGTCAAGCATTCCTGATGCGAGAATTCTGATTGCGCGATCTGTTGTGTAAGGATTGACGTAAGATGTTTTGATAGTCAGTTCCTTGATGAAGGCATCGTAGAGGGAGATAGGCGTTGTGCTTGCCGAGTCGGCAACACCGAACATTACAACAGTTGCCCCGCGTCCCGCAATCGAGAGGGCACAGAGGTGCGCCGAGGAATTGCCTACGCATTCGATGACTTTATCGACGTTATTGTTCTTGGCGTATTCCGCGATTTTGTCTTCGTCCTTGGAACAGATGAATATTTCCGCACCGAGCTCTTTGGCAAGAGCTTCTTTGGTCTCATCATATTCTATGACAACTATCTCACCCGCGCCCGCGGACTTGATCAGCTGTATCATGATCGTTCCGATCGCGCCGAGTCCGACAAGGGCAACGCGCTCACCGTGGCGCACACCGAGGAGATCTATGCCGCGCAGACAGCACGCAAGCGGCTCAGCCAGTGCCGCATCGTGCAGAGAGAGCGAATCGGGGATATGATATACGTTTTCAACCGGAGCGTTTATGTATTCTGCCATGCCCTTGACGACTCCGCGGCTGTTCTTGCAGAAGGAGCGTTTGCCGTTTTTGCAGAAATCGCATCTGCCGCATCCCCAGTTTGGATCGACAGTCACGCGGTCGCCGGGCTTGAATTCGGTCACGCCTTCGCCGACTTCCGCAACAATGCCCGAAATCTCGTGTCCGAGTGCAACGGGATAAATCACGGGTCTTGTATTCTTCTTGCCGCTGACCTTGTGGTGGTCGCTACCGCAGATGCCGCAATATGCGACTTTAACGCGAACTTCTCCCGCGGCGAGGTCTTTGAGCGGAAGATCGCCGACGGCAACATTTCCGGGTCCGTATAAAACTACCGCTTTCATGTTTTACTGAAGCGCTGCGCCGATAACGGTGCCGAACTGCGACATTTCAGGAACTATGAAGTTCACTCCGAAGGTGGGAGCGAGGCTTGCGAAGGTATCGCAAACGGGTTTTATCGAGGTCAGATTGCCGCACATAACGATATCCTTGATCCCGAACGAACGCGCCGCGAAGATCGACATCATGGCAACCGTCTCGGATACCATATTGAATATGCCGAGCGCAATATCCTTTTTTGAAGCGAGGTCCGAAAGATTACCGAAGTTGGATGCGGTCAGATTTTCATTGACGCCCTTGAATGTACCGGATTTTGAAATATCCTTGATTCGAAGGTCGATCTGTCCAAGGTCTCCGCCCTCCGATATCTGCTCAAGATGCTCTATCGAACCGATTCCGAGCATCTTCCTTGAAAGGCCGAGGATCGTACCGCCGCCAACGCCCGTGCCTCCGAGATAATCTGTCTCAGTGCCGTTTTCGGAGCGCTTTGCATGAATGAGTGCCGTGCCCGTGCCAAGGCTGACAACGATGGCTTCATTGAGCCCCGAAAGATAGAGCCCGCCGATGCCCGTGCTGGAGAATTCGGATACGCTCTTACATTCGCGGTTATAGATACTTGAACCGATCGCATGGCTTCCCGCACCGGTCATCATGATACGGTCTATCTCGTCAAGAGTGAGTCCGTTTTCAAGCGTAAATTTTCCGAATGCGCCGTAGATGGATGTAACGGGGTCTGTCGCCTGAACGAACATAGGGGAGAGAAGCTTCCCTCCGGGTGCAAATCCGACGATCTTGGTCGTGCTTCCGCCAACGTCGATGCCTACGACGGTCTTTTTGTTATCGGGTTTAATGATGTAATCAGTCATTTATTTCGTCCTCGTGGGAAAAGTTTCATTTTATTCATACTGATATTATATCAAACTCTTGCAAAAAAATCAAGTCTGTGATATAATATTTAAGAAAATACTTATTAGCTGATTGTAAAATTACGCAAATTATAATAAAATCCGTTTTTTCGGCGGCTTGGCTGACCGAAAAAACACCTCTCGGGCGAGCCAAGCGAGCCCGCGCGCCGAGGGGAGCCGTCAAAATCTTTGGTTTTGGCGGCGGCGATAAGCGCGCGTTCCCCGCTGCGCGGGTTTTCAATTGTAAAACGAAGTTTTACAATTGGCTAAAGGAAATACTTATAAAACGGAGAAGAAAAATGGCATTCAAGAATCCTGATACCGCAATTCTCAATGAAAAAGAGCTCTATATCTTTGATATGGACGGCACAATTTACCTCGGCTACAACGTTTTCCCCTTTGCTATCCGCTTTATCAATAATCTTCGTGCGGCAGGCAAGCGCGTACTTTTCTTTACA
>JAGBYM010000063.1 GCA_017628755.1 Clostridia bacterium
CGAAAGGCGGCTTGCGGCATAATTGCGAAAATCTTCACAAAAGCTTTCAAGAGTGATTCCTTTTTCGTATATCTGATGACCGTACGTATTGCTCTTCTTGTCGATATTGCTAAGCATACAGAATCTTTCGACGGTTTCTTCTGATTGTTTTTCGTCATTTTTCGCTTCTTCTGTTGTAGGAATAACGATAGTGGGTGTTTCCTCCGTGCTTTTGCTGAACATTATGGAGATTATAATCATAGAGATCACGAAGAGAAGAAGCAGTACGTATATGAGTATAGCAGTATTTGAGGAGAGAATTTCGATTGCGGTATTTTTCAACGAAACGTTTCCAAAAATCTGATAAAGATGGGATGGAATAAGTGACATAATATGCTCCTTGCAGGATGTTATGTAAGATCACAATATTTGATCATTTTAATGCATGAATTAACATTGCCTTCGCCAAATATTGCTTCAAGTGTCTCTCCGAGCGGCTTGTCAAATTTATCTTGTGAGGATTTGTAAGCCGCAATTGCGGGGATCATCAGTTTTGCAAAGATAGCCTCGTCGAGTGCTTCATCTTCTTCTCCGTTTGCCGCAAGGTAAACGGATGCGAATTTTTCAAGACAGAGCCACATTTTGTTGCTGATCTCAAAATCCGAAGACCGCGCAAGATAATCTTCAAGTCTGTCAACCTTTTTCCAGTTTTCTTCTTTAATGAAGTATTTTCCTCCTGCTTTTTCAGCAAGGTGTTCCAACTGATGATAGCTGAATTTTTTGATATTTGGATACTGACCCGAAGGAGTGCAATCGCTGAAGGAGAAAGCGTTCACTGTTGCGATCTCGCTGATAAAATCCGGCAGCGCATCGGGGGTTTCGGTTTCGGCAAGGTTGAGAACGAACCAAAGGTTCTGTGGAATATAATACGATACGTCAACGTTCCTGTCGTTCGGAATTATAACGTGGTGGCGTCCGTAAGGGTTTTTAAAATAGTTAATATAAGCAGAGAAGTAATTCGGCAGATTGGATGCCGTTACGTTTGTCAGTCCGGCAAAATGGATGTTGTAGGACGTGGTTCTTGCGGCTTCCATTGCAAGGAATGCCTGGGTCTTGAGCTTGTTACCCGAAAGATCGGATTTGAAAAGCAAGTTTTCTGTGCCGATATAAGAGGAATCGACTCTGTCGATGAAAACACCCGATTCAAAATAATTGCTCATTACTGTCATAAACGAATTGAAGTCTTTATCATTCATACCGTTTATAACTATAAGTCTGGAGGAAGCGAGCGCGGAAAAGACCTTTTGGATAACAGCGGGCGTGAACTTGCATCCTCTGCTTGCAGCAAAGGTTTCAAATTCGGTCACCGCAGATGCGAAGCTTTGTGATTTGTCTATGTATGCAATATATTCGGCTGAAATATCTTCATTGTGTTGCTCGGCAACATGGGAGCTTTCATCGTTTTCCGAATCGAATTCTTTCACAAACATTGCCGCAGCATCGTATTTTGAAATCTTCTCTGCATTTTCAAAGTTCTTTGCCGTTTCCTCGTCGATTTGTGCGCGTTGGGTTTTGTGGATCTTGTTGCGGCGTACAGCCTCCGCAATGAAGAGGATCAATCCAAGGAATCCGAGCGCGATTGCAAAGCAATCAAAGAAGGGGTAGTCATTGCCGACCGAAATGCAGTATAATTTTAAAACAATTCCCAGTAATATTGATATACTACCGGTGATGAAATTGAATACAGGTTTTTTCATAGTTCTGACTTTAGCCTCCAATTTGAAGTTGTCGGTGATGATATTGGGTTCAGTGTGGATATAGTCCACTATTTTTTTGCCGTCTCTTTCGAGTTTAGTGCTTCCGGCACGGATTTTTTGAGTCAGTCTGATATCTGCAGACGAGGTTCCGATATAAATATTATAAATTCCGGCGGGTTCAACGAAAGAAGACGTTTTTTCGTTGTATACCTGCAAAATATTCAAGGGCAGTTCCACAGTTTTTCTTTCGCCGGGGGTAAGATCAATTCTTGCGAATCCGCAAAGCTCTTTTCGAGGCAGCAGAATTGCAGGTGTTTCCATGCCGATATAAAGCTGCGCAATTTCACTTGCGGCAATCTTTCCGTCATTTTTTACGGAAAAGCTCACCTTTCCGTCATGTACCGAAAGACGCGAATATGTGAAATGCGAATATCCGAGTCCGTGGCCGAAAGGGAATTCCTGCGATTCGCCGGAAGTGTCATAATTTCTGTACCCAATGAAAGGTCCGACCTTCATACCGTCGCGGCAGCGGCGGGTTTTGTATTTTATATACAGATCTTCTGTATCTGTATAGACGGTGGAAGAAAGCTTGCCCGAGGGAGATACTTTGCCGGAAAGTAAATTTGCCAGCGACTTCGCCGCTGCCTCTGCCTTGAGCGGTGCCAAAAGCATTGCAGCGCAATTTTCCGGCAAAGCGATATCGGGTGAATGATCGGGCGGAAGGATTGCCACGATCTTATCGCGGCTTGCCGAAAGACGGTCGAGAAGCTCTTGCTGATTTGCGGGAATACTGATCTTTTTCGTGTGGGCTGAGGCGTTTTCTCTGCTTTCTCCCAATCCAAGAAAAATCAAAACAATATCCGCATCGTTTGCCAAAGTCCAAGCTTCGGTTATCATCTCTTCGCTTCTGTCGGTTTTGATATCATATCCGCGGGAGAATCCGATATATTTGTATCCGCAGGTGCCAAGCTCCTTTGCGAATTCATCGATGAAGTCAGTTTTGCATGAGCTGCTGAGCGCTATATCGCCCAGGATGCATACTTTGGAGGACTTTCTCATAGGCAAAACCGAAGATTTGTTTTTCAGCAGAACAGTAGATCTTTCGCAAGCTCTTAACGCGAGAGAGGCGGTATCGCGTTTGTCCAATAATTGCGGCTTCCTTTTTACCGAAAAGGCAAAATCAATAAGTCTGTCTACTGCTTCATCAATAGTTTCGGGAGAGATGGCTTTGCCGAGCGCGACATCTGTATTCAAGTCTTCGACAGTGCTGTGAGCGTGTTCTATAGCTTTTTTGGTCTGCTTATAACGTATAAGCGCAGATTCAAGTTCAGGTCCCGAGCCTTCAAAGCAAAGTCCACCGCCTGCTATATGTAATACCGTGTTTTCGGCAGATACACAGCGGCATATTACTGTTGCTTTTTTGGAGATTGCCTCTGTATACGGCTTGTCAGTAAGAAGAGAATTGACGGCATTGTCCGAATCAGCCGATTGAGTAAAGATGGCGGAACACTCCAGATCTTTAGCGGCGTCACTGTATGGTTTGAAAAGGAATTCATGTATGAATCTTTCGTCGGGTGAGTCATCAATCCATTCGGCTTCATTTGACGTAATTGTTCCGGCATTCAATGCGGTGGGAGCGTAAACTCTGTTTGCCGCCTTAAGATACTCGCGCGAAACTGCTGCCGCAAGACAGGGATCTTCCGACAGAGCGGGGCTATAGGGATTTATCTTGACCTTAGGTGCCGGCACGGTTATCAAGCCGATATCGTTTTCAAACATTTTTTTATATATGTCGTCAGCCACCGAGCCGATCAGCGGCATATCCCAGCTGTTTGCAAGCGTTATTGCGGAAGGATAGATATCCTGACAATAATTATCTGCTTCGGCAATTTTTATTTCGGGAATTCCAAGCACCTTGAATTCCTTGTTTGCAAGGCAGGTTACGTCAGTTAATATGCGGATCTTATCCTTTTCCGAAAGCTGACTGATTATACTGTAGTATTTAAGCATAATTTACTCCAAACAGAATTTACTTTGAAGATTCATGGTTATCGGCAGAATCGGTTATTTCTGCCCAGATACTTTCTGCGTAGTCTTTAACCAGCGTTTTGATCTCGTCCCCATAGTATATAGCAAAAGGACGGACGGAATTGAATGTTAATATAATAAACAGAAATACGGATGCCAGAAATACGGACGCCTTGACTTTTTTTGCCCGGACCGATTTTACGTAAAACAAAGGTTGAGGTGTGGCATCGCTCCCGTCTTCAACAATCTCTCTGGGAGTTTCACAGTAATCTGTAATGATTCTTCTTTCCTGCACACGGTAGAGATATTTTCCCGATTTTACCCTGCGGATAATTATTTTGCAGTCGCAGCAGTCAGCGGGTACCTTGAAGCCTGCCCCCGGCGCATATGTATTTCCGGGAAGTATCTCAAGAGAGGACTGCTTGACTTTGAGTTTTCCCAATGCCTTGCCCGATGCATCCAGCGGTATTATTGTAAAAGCGAGGGAATTGACTGTGAAATCCGAGAAGTTACAAAAACGGACTAGCAAATGATTGATACCGTTTTCTCTGACAAACATAAAGTCTTTTACCGAAATAAAATTATTTATTTGTGAATAGCGATAATGGCACTTGGTGATGCTTCGTTTTTCAGCCCACATAGCTTACTCCTTTTGGTTATCGATATCTTTTACGGTTTAGTCTGAATTGCGATGTTTTTTAATGGTTATCGCGGTGTAAAATGCGGAAATGATCAAAGCGGAAATGATTGGAAATAAAATTCCCGGATTGCCCATTCTTTCGGTAAAGCTTAAGCAAAGATCGGCGATATGGATTGCTGCGGCATTGATCAGCAGTGAAATTGCGACGGTTGCCGCGAAAGTCAGAATAATATACAATACATAAGAAGCAAAAGAAACGGATTCATTTTTCTGAGTTGTTGTTTTTTGTTGGTTGACTTCGTTGACTGATATATTTACGTATGCGGCGGAAAGAGGGAGAGGAACCGCACGGGCGGTTTCTTTACAGTCCGGGGTATCGTAAACGTTTATTACATCGATCACTTTATCCGAAGAATTGAAAACGGTGACTTCATAATTTGCGGTCACAACGCGGTTGTCAAACTTGCATTTCAGAAATCTTTCACCATTGTTTTCGGATAATATGTATTGTGAAATATATTTTTGTGTATTGGGCTCGGGAGTGTAAACGATAGCTCTGCCCTGATCAAAAACATATTTTTTTATTCCGCGGTCCTTAGATTCTTCATTTTTTCTCTTTGATGTGAGAAATAATGCGGGAAGGATTGTTGAGACCAAGAAAACATAAAGAAAGCAACTTGCAATGATTAGTATTGCTTTTACGATATAAGAGAAAACCAGATCTACCATTATTGGCTCCTTTTATTTACTGTTGCGGAAGCTGTCCAGAAGTTTGTCTACGTCTTCGGGAAGAATATCGGAATCGCCCAAAGCAAAGTGATTGAGAAATACGTCGGCGTTGTATTTTGCCATTTCTTCCGAGAGATCAATGCCGAAATCGGTGAAATATTCCTTTGTGTAGGAGGTGAGAACCGCAAGTTTCTCGTCCATTGATCCGTAACCGCGGGTTCGAACGATAGAAATCGCTTCCGCCATATTACGCATAAGATCGTCGCGCATTTCCTTATCTGCGGTTGCCATGTCAATTTGCTTTGTGAGTATCGAAATTGCTACGGTCGCAAAGCTGATATTCGAAAGGTTGGGGTTTTTTGCAAGCTCTGCGTTGATTTTTTCAATCAAATCGGTGTTGTTCAGGCAGGAGATGATTCCAAAAATGTCGGTTGATTCATAATTGACGATACCGCTTTCAAGGATGATTGCGTATATTCTCAGAAATGTAGAAGTGTTCTCCCTGATATTCTGGGGTGTTGAATCCGCGCAAGCGGAAACTACACAGTCGAAAGCATATTCGAGAGTTTCGGGAATATCGGGCTTTTCAAAGTAGTTCGATGAGCCGTTTTTCCAAAGAGTGAATTCCTCGGATATGAAGTCGGCCAGAAGGGCGTGACAGATATTGAGATCGTTTATGTTATCGCATAAACTGTGAATATATTTGATATATGCGCTGTGACTTAATTCGGGGTGCTCAAGTACGGTATATACGTATGCGAAATCGATTACAGCATCTGAAACGGTATCAACCTCACGCATAAGATATACGCGCTTGCCGTAATATTCGGAGGAGGCCGCAGATCGGAACATAACCTGTCCGCCGAATTGATAAAAAACATTTCCGGGTATGTCTTTGGCATAACCTTTAATTTTCTGAACTTCATCCTTGTCGATGCCTGCCGCTTCCCATACGTTTGGCAAGATATCTTCCGCGGTGAATATGGCGGTATCGGCAATATCAAGAAATCCCATCAGCGGCGAGGTAAGAACCATTGTTGACAAAAACGCACAGGCAAGTCCGAGAAGCGCGCCAAGCTTTTTGTTGTTTCTGCCGCAATAGCTTTTTTCTTCTGCATAGCCGGGATCGTCCAATTTGTTTTTAAAAGCACGTGAGCCGATCAAAATACAAAGCAGGTATGATAATCCGCGCAAAATGAAAAAAAGAAGTACGAAGATTACTGTACTCAAAAGTGCTGATGCAATAACTTCAACCGTAGCGTCAAGAGAGGGATAGAGCGAAACTATATCGCGGTATTCCGCCATACGGCGCAAACCGTAAATAAATATTGGCTTAATAATCAGCCTCGATAATACGGGCGAAAGAATTATTGATGCGGTTATGCTAAAAAAAGAGCAGCCGAGAAAAATTAAAGATTTGAAAAATCCGCGTTCTTTGCCGCGATAGATGCCGATTACTGCGGCACTTGCAAAAATTATTATTATAGCAATGGAAAAAGCAGAAAATGTCATTTTTCACTCCAAAACAATTGTTAATTAAATATATATTTTTTTAATTATATTATATCACAACGTTAACGAAATGTCAACAAAAGTTGGATGCATTTAACAAAATATATAGTTGTTGCTTGGAGTGCGGGAATCGCTCTTCAAAAAAGAAAAAGCTCCAAAACGATGGAGCTTTCCGTTTCAAAAAACGCGATGAGCTTTCACCGCGTTTTCTTGATTTATTTGTTCATCATAGTGTCGGAGATAACTTCAAGTACTCTGTTGTAGCAGCCTCCGCATCCGGTAGAGCAATGCGTGGTTTTCTGAACGTCCGCGAAGACGTCAAGGAGATTTTCAACCTTGGTGTGCTTATCAAGGGCTTCGAGGATATTGAAGTATGTTACGTTCTTGCAGTTGCAGATCTTGAAATCCTTTACGGACTTTGTATCGACGGGCTTAAGGTTGCAGGTTCTGTTTTCGGACATTGTATTTTCCTCCGTGTTGTTTTATTGACTAAATTATATCACATTGACGAAGGATATTCCGTGACCCGGTCACAAAACTCAAAATTATTTTGATTTTTTAATTTCCTTTTCAACAGCCGCGATTCTTTCGCTGAGCGGAGGATGGCTGTATTCGAGAACGACATTGATCTTTGAGGGCGCGAGGTGCGAGAAATTCTCACGCGCGAGCTTTTTGAGCGCGGTGATCATTGCGGGACCGTAGCCCTCGGAGACCGACTGTCTGTCGGCGCGGTATTCGGCAAAACGGCTGTAAGCATTCATGACGATGCCGGTCAGAGGCGTGATGACACCGAGGCAGATGCCCATGAGTATGTAGGAAAAGCCGTAGTTGACGTCCTCGAAGCCGAAGGCGGTGTGGAATTCAACAAAGTTTACCGCAACCCACGCGGCGGTGCCCATGATGAGCATATTGAAGAAATTGAGGATCTGACGCTTAGTGACGTCCTTGTAGAGACCGTGACCGAGCTCGTGCGCGAAAACTGCGCAGATTTCATCGGGCGTCATGGCGTTGACGAGGTTATCAAATAGAACGATAGTCTTCATCTTACCGAAGCCCGTGAAGTAGGCGTTGAGCTTGGTTGTGCGGCGGGATGCGTCCATAACCTCGATAGCCTTGACGCTGTAGCCGTGCTTGGTGAGAAGATTCATCAGACTGGCGCGCAGATCTCCCTCTTCAAGAGGTGTGAATTTGTTGCCGATACGGCTGAAGATGGGGTAGAGGAAGGAGATAACGAGACTGAAGACGAGCATTGCGCCCGCGAAGATCGGGATCATCCATACGCCTACGAGCGAATAGAAGCCCCAGACCGCGTATGCGAGAAGGAAGGAGAGGACAAATCCGAGCAGGAGCGAGCGGATGCGGTCGCCGATGAAGGTCTTGATGCTCGTGCGGTTGAAGCCGTATTTCTGCTCGATGACCATGTTCGAGATATAGCTTTCAACGACTCCGCTGAGGGTGCTGAGTACGGTTTCAAGCAGAATGATAGAGAGAATCTGCATGAGAGGGGTATCGGGAAAGAGCGAGGCAAAAGCGGCGTAAGCATCGGTGAAGAGAAGCGCGAGCATGACGATACCGGTTATGACCGATGAGATGATGCTCAGGCGCGAATGCTCGGCGCAGTACTGCTTCCATTTGGTATAAGTCTCGGCGTCGTAGACGTCGGAGAGATTTTCGGGGGTGGGATTGCTTGCAGAGCGTGCCTGAACGATATTCAGAAATATCGAGAAAGTTCCGCCGATGAAGGCGATGAGTATAAAGAGGAGTTTAGTCATTGCTAAAGTTCCTTTCGGTAATATATTTCTTGTAGAAATGGATTATGAAGGGAATTGAGAAGAAGAAGGTGCACATATCTGCGATCGGCTGAGCCGCTTGTACGCCTATGCGGTCGAGGGTGAATGGGAGGAGAAGCACAGTGGGAAGGAAGAAGATACCCTGGCGGCAGCTTGCAAGGAGTGTTGCGACCGCCTTGAAGCCGAGACCCTGATAAAGCTGGTTTACGTATGTGCTGAAAGCCATGAAGGGGATGCAGATGCAGAGGAAATAGAGGGTTTCCGTGCCGATGGTGACAACCTCTGCGTCATCGCTGAAGAACCACATTATCTGCTCGGCGAATATCGCGGAAAATGACGCGAAGACAAGGCAGATAGCTGTGCCGACCTTGACAGAGAAGGTGAAGCATTCCCACGTGCGTTTTTTGTTGCCCGCGCCGTAGTTGTATCCCGCGGCGGGCTGGAAGCCCTGGCCGAGACCGATTATAATATTTCTTGCGAGCATATAGACCTTGTTTGCGATCGTGATTGCGGCACCCGTAGCCTCTTCGCCGTATTCGATAGCCTGAATGTTGAGCGCGGCGGATGCTACACTTGCAAGGCCCTGGCGGAAGATCGTGGGGATGCCGGTTGTGACGATGGCTTTATAGTCGGCAAAGCGTCGGCTGACGCTTTTGAAGTTGATCTTAACGATCGACTTGCCCGCAAGGAAGATGACGAAGAGGATGGTAAAGCTGACGGTCTGGCTGATCATGGTCGCGATAGCCGCTCCGCCCGTGCCCATGTCGAATCCGTTTATGAGGATCGGGTCGAGGATCATATTGAGCACGCCGCCCGTGGTGATTCCGATCATCGAGAGGAGCGACATTCCCTCGCTTCGCAAAGTCGTGTTTAGGACGAAGGTCGCGCAGTTAAGGGGCGCGGCGATGAGAATGAATCTCGCGTAGGGAATAGCGTGCGGGAGCATCAGATCGGTGCATCCAAGAAAGACGAGGATCGGTTTGAGGAAGGAGAGTCCGAAAACGGCGATGATTGTACCGACCAAGACCGATGCCGCGAATGCGCTTGAAGCATAGACGTTTGCCGCGTTGTTATCCTTTGCACCGAGCTTTCGGCTGATAAGGCTTCCCGCGCCGACTCCGAGGCCGAAGCCGAGCGCCTGGATTATCGACATGATCGAGAAGACCACGCCGACAGCGGCTGAGGCGGATTTGTCGATCTGCGAGACGAAATATGTATCTGCGGTATTGTATATTACCGTGATAAGTGAGCTTATGACTGTGGGGATCGAGAGTGACGTAATCAGCCGTGGGATCGGCGTTTCCATCATTCTTTTGTACTGAGAATCGCTGGGATTCAAGAGGATCATCTTCTTTCGTTTGTAATTGCTTATATTATATCACAAATTTTGGGGAATTTCAATGAAAACAGTAAAAAAGAGCGGCTGAATCGTTTTCGATTCAGCCGCATATGGGGTCAGTTAGCAGTTCCGAGTTTAGGAATAGCTTTGATCTCACCTGTTTCGGTGTTGAAAATATAGTGTTCGACTATTCCGTTTATATGTGTATCTCCGATAATATAATTGCCTATGCAATTATGCGGCGAGAATATTACGTCTTCGGACTCTAAAATAAGCTGTCTGTTTTCACCGCGCTTGTCGCATGTCCAAAGCTCGGTTCCGCCTGTTTTATCGGCGTTTTTGTATATAACGTAGAAGAGTTTGTCTTCTAATATTGTGAGGATTCGGAGTGTTCCGCCGAAGTCTATTTTGAATTTGGAATCTGTTGTAAGGTCGTAAACATTCTTGGTAGCGGGATTGTTGTCATCGTCTTTTATACTGTAATCGTAAGCATACGTACCGCTTACCGCAAGAGGAAGGAACGTGAAATTTTCTTCCTTTTTGAGGTTTTCTCCGTTATAGTCGGAAGACCAGCAGAATGGCTGCTGCACGCCTTCCGAATAGAAGAAACGCTTGTTGCTTATTCCGATCAGGCCTACATTTTCGGGCTCGTCAAGCATATAAACGTTTTCGTCTGTATCCGGATCGTAGCAAGTAATATACTGTTTTTCTATCTTATTTTCCGGATCCGAAATATCTATTTCACGGACAGTTACATATACTTTCCCTTCAAAAGTGAGATAACCTTCTGCATATTTGATGATATTGCCTGTTTGTGTTCTTTCTAAGATAGTTCTTGTTTCACCGGTATTCAGGTTGTAAAGGCAGAGCTTACTGCCGTCGGGCCCGTTGCCGTGACTGAGCGTGTTGGTGGTTCTGTAGATCAGCCAATCATCAAAAACATCCATTACGAAATTCCAACCTGCAGGAGATGCAACCGGGCAGTCGGCATAGGTGTGCGTGCAGGAAGAATTGAGGCAAACGCTCGATACCTTATCGGTTGTGGGATCATACTTGACTACGCGATAATAACTATCACCTCCGAGGTTAACCTCTTCCCAATAGATAAATTGTCCTTCGTATTTGTATACGTTATCGACGCCGGCAAAATAAGCATCACTGAAATATTCTTCGGGTTTGTCTATTTCGGGCGTTTCTACTTCGGGTGCTGTCGTCTCTGCATTACTTGCCGACGGGTCTATAACGTCGGGAAGCTTGTTCAAGATGCTTGTGGCGATCGGAATTGCCGCGCCGAGAAGGATCATACACGCCGCAAGCATCGCGACATACTTGACCATTCTTTTCTTGCTGACGCCGCCCGTCATGCCGACTTGGCGTGTTTTTATTTTTTTAGCCGCTCTCTCTGTGAATTTGTCGTCGATATAGTCGAGAGACGAGAGCAATCTTTTGTCCGTTTTCTTATTCATACTATTATACCCTCCTTGGTTAATTTTTCTGCAAGCTTTTGACGCGTTCTGAAAAGGATCGATTTTACCTTTCCTTCGGTGAATCCCATGTCCTCGGCGACTGCCAGTATCTCCTCTCCGTAATAATAGCGGAGTACGAAGACGTCGCATTCGTGCTCGGGAAGCGTTTCGAGAAAATCGTTGATTATCCTACCCGCGCGTGCAGCTTCAAACTGCTCGCAGAGATCGCGTGTGTCGGGAATGGTCTCGAGAAACTCATCCCCCGTGGTCAGGAAATTGGCAGAGCGTTTCCATACGTTTGCGTCACGGCTACGTTTGAGCGAGAGATTTCGGATGATCTTTGCGATGTAGGATTTGAGGCAGTCGGGTTTTTCGGGAGGAATGTTGTTCCAGAGCGCGAGAAGCATATCGTTTATGCATTCTTCGCGGTCCTCGCGCATTGATAGGATGTTCGACGCTACGGTGTGGCAGAAGCCGAGATACTCCTTCTCAACCTCACGTAAAGCGTTTTCCTTGCGCTCAAAAAGCATTTCGATTATTTTGTCATCTTTCATTCCCCTACTCCTTTCTCTATTAGTGTTCTATAGGGCCCTTCACCTACCAAGTACCGAAAAAGTGCCTTCGGGTTTCAGCTTTTTGGAAAAAAGTTTGATTTTGTCGGATTGCACAAAAACGGAGGGTTGGTTTTGTGCAATTTACCCTGCTTTCATTATGAATCAAAACCGTCCCCGAAAATCGGAGACGGTTTTGATGATTTTTATTATAAGAAGCACTTATCGCAGACGAAAACGTCCTTGTGGATTACGTGGACGGGGCAAGCGTCAACGCAGAGCCCGCAGCTCGTGCACTTGGAGTGATCGAGAATGGGAAGGTTGTTGTCCATTGTGATAGCGCTGTTGGGGCAGGTGCGTGCGCACTTGGTGCATCCGATACAGCCGTTTGTACACATCTTGCGGGTGAGAGCGCCCTTGTCGTGGTTAGAACAGCCGATAGCGATGATCGTGCCGTCTTCAACCATCTTGATGGTGCTGTGAGGACAGTTCTTTGCGCAGAGTCCGCAACCCGTGCAGAGGCTTGAGATGATCTTTGCAACGCCGTCGTTGATAATGATCGCATTGTTGGGACAAGCCGCAGCGCAGTCGCCAAGACCTATGCAGGCATAGCTACATACGTTTTCACCTTCCCAATGTTCAGCAGCCTCGCGGCAGGTCTTGAAGCCGTCGCGGAGGTGCTTTTCGTCCTTCTTGGTTGCTTCACAGGTGCCGTGGCATCCTACGTAAGCAAATACCTTTACGGTCTTGCCCGCCTCAACGCCGAGGACGGATGCGATCGCCTGAGAAGTGGTGTCGCCACCGGGGACGCAGAGGTTGGTCTCGCTGATCTTGCCCTCGGAGAGTGCGCGGGCATAGCCGTCGCATCCGCTGTAACCGCAGGCACCGCAGTTAGCTCCGGGAAGAGCATCGCGGATAGCGAGGAATTTTTCGTCCTCCTGAACTCCGAAGAGGATGTTCGAAACGGTAAGTATGATCGCGCAAACAGCCGCGATTCCGAGACAGATAAGAATAGGGATAATAATTTCCATTATATTGCCTCCTTACGCGAGAAGATTTTCAACGATTCCCGCAAAGCCGTAGAACGCCATAGCGACGATCGAAGCGGCGATAAGGGTTACGGGAAGTCCGCGGAAGCACTTTGGAGCGTTCGAATCGTCGAGCTTTGAGCGTACGCCCGCGAAGAGGAGCATAGCAAGCAGGAATCCGAGACCTACGCCGAGCGAGGATACCATCGATTCAAGGAAGTTGTATCCCGCGGAAATGTTGTTGATGGTTACGCCGAGTACCGCGCAGTTGGTGGTGATCAGAGGGAGATAGATACCGAGGGACGCGTGAAGCGAGGGGATAAATCTCTTGAGCACGATCTCAACGAACTGTACGAGTGTAGCGATAACAAGGATGAACACGATGGTCTGGAGATATCCGAGACCGAGGGGAACGAGGATAAGATTGTGGATCGGCCAGGTTGCGGCGGTTGCGAAGAGCATAACGAAGATAACTGCCATACCCATACCGCTTGCCTGATTTACCTTCTTGGAAACACCGAGGAAGGGGCAGATTCCGAGGAACTGGTTGAGGACGTAGTTGTTTACGAGAACTCCGCCCATAAGAATGAGAATCAGACTCTTAAGCATTTTCTACTTCCTCCTTCTGTTCATTGTTGAGACAGGTCTTTGCGGTGCAAACCGATGCGGAAGGACATCCCTCGCAGGAGAAGGACTTCTTCTTTACGCCGCCCTTCTTTTCGGTGAGCTTGTTCATGATTGCGATGAGGATACCGTAAACAAGGAAGCCGCCGGGAGCCGCAGCAAGAACGGGGATCTTGAACATCTGCATAAATCCGAGCTCGATGCCCATGAAGCTTCCCGCGCCGAAGACCTCACGGATGAATGCCATAAGGAAGAGGGCAAGGATGAAGCCGAGACCCATTCCGAGACCGTCGAACGCGGAATCGAGAACGGTATTCTTTCTTGCGAACATTTCGGCTCTGCCGAGGATGACGCAGTTTACAACGATGAGGGCAAGATATACGCCGAGCATTTCGTAGATCGAGGGAAGGAATGCCTGAAGAAGCATCTGTACCGCGGTTACGAATGCCGCGATGATAACGATGTAGCAGGGAACGCGGACGGTGTCGGGAATGACCTTACGAAGCGCCGAGATAACGACGTTCGAGCAGATGAGAACGACTGTTGCCGCAAGACCCATGGAGAGCGCGGAGGTTACGTTGCCTGTTACCGCAAGGGTAGGACAGGTTCCGAGGATAAGAATGAGAACGGGGTTCTCTGCGATAATACCGCGAAGGAGAATAGATAACTTATTGTTTTTCATTACTGTGCTCCTCCTTTGACAGAATTGAATGCATCGAATGCATCGGCAGTGGACTGCTTGATAGCGTTCGAGGTCATGGTAGCGCCCGAGATCATAGCGTTGTCACCGACAGCGTTCTGACCTACAAAGCCGTTCTTGTAGTCTGTGAGGTTGACGGTATCGTCAACGTGGAAGTATTCTTCGTCGAAGAAGAATGCCTTTGCGTCAAGATTTGCGATAGCGCCGTTTGCGTCTATGATGACGTAAACGTCCATCATCTTGTAGCCCGAGCTTCTCGAATAGAAGCCGTAATAATCCGCACCGTTCGACTTGAAGGATACTGCGGAAACAACAGTGTTGAAGAGAGGCGTCTCGATAGAGGTGATCTCGGAAGCATCTGCGTAAAGTCTTGTGATCTTAGCCGAGAGATCCTCGGTGTAGGACTTCTGATTTGCCGATGCGTGAGCCTTGGCTTCTTCTGCGAGATCGGCGTGAGCGTCGGTTACGGCGTTGCCCTCTGCGTCAAAGACCGCACATGCGCCGGTAGCGCTGACGAGAGTCAGGAATGCAGTCTCTCCGTCGGAGGAGATGTAAGCAAAGCCTGCGTCGTTGGATGCCTTAAGGATCTTCTTGAAGCTGCCCGAAGTTTCAATTGCCTCGGGTGCGGTGAAGCCGGGAGCGAGCTCGGTGATCTTGCCCTCGAGAGTGATAGCGGGATCAAGCTTGCCGCCCGATGCGAGAACGAAGCTCTGAAGCGCTGTGTTTACTGCATCGCGGTAGCCGGCACTTGTCATAGTAGCGCCGGTGATCATGTTGGGAGCAAAATCCGCAAGCGACTGACCGTTGTATGTGTTGTCGATCTGGGGCTCCTTGCCGAAGGTGTCCTGAGTTTCAAGACACTTTGTGCCGGTGATCTTTCCTTCTGCATCAATACCGACCATGATAACCATGCCGGATTTGTAACCTGTGGAAACTACGCGGAAAACGTAACCGTTGCCGGAGGTTTCCTTGTATGCGTTGGTGATCGACTCGGGAAGTCCGAGAGAAGCGAGGTCGGTGAGTTCTTCGAATCCGGTGCCGTTGGGCATAACTTCGAGAAGAGCCTCATTTGCGGCAGCGTTTCTCTGAGCCTCGATGATGGGACCGGTTATCATGTTGATAGCCGAAAGGATGAGAGCAACTGCCATGCAGATGCAGGAAAGAACGAGGGTAGGTTTAATGTTTTTCATTACTCAGCCACCTCCTCGGTCTTTTCCTTCTTTGCGCCGATAAGGTCAACATAGGGGCAAAGAATGTTCATGAGAAGGATCGCGAAGGAAGCTCCCTCGGGATAGTTGCCGTAGAAACGGATAAGTACGGTGATGAGTGCGCATCCGAGAGCGAATACTATCTTGCCGAGGCACTTCTTGGGGGAAGTCACGGGATCGGTAGCCATGAAGATTGCGCCGAGGATGAGACCGCCGCCGAGAACGTGGTAAACAGCGTTCATGATGTCACCGCCGAATGCGAGCGAGAGAAGGAATACACCGCCGATGTAGATGACGGGGATCTCCCAGGTGATGACCTTGCGGATAATGAGGTAGATACCGCCAAGAAGAAGTGCGATAGCGCAGGTCTCGCCGATAGCACCGCCGCGGTTGCCGATGAGCATGTCGAGCATCGAGGGGAGAGTGCCTTCCGCACCACCGAGGATGGCGAGAGGAGTAGCACCGCTTTCGATCTCGGCAAAGCTTGTCATAGCTCCGCCTGCTACGTCAGTGAATGCGATCAGAAGCATTACTCTTGCCGCGATAGCGGGATTCACGACGTTGTAGCCGAGTCCGCCGAAGGCGCACTTGACGATAACGATCGCAAAAACGCTTCCGACAACGCACTGCCAGATTGTAACGTTGGTTGAAAGGTTAAGCGCGAGCAGAAGTCCTGTGACAACTGCACTGAGATCGCCTACGGTCTGCTCTTTTTTTGCGAGAATGTTGAAGACAAACTCGGAAAGAAGAGAAGTTCCGACGCATACCGCAATGATGACGGCGGCTTTGAGTCCGAAGAAGACTATTGCCGCTACAGTTGCGGGAGCAAGAGCGATCAGAAGGTCGAGCATTACGCTTTTTGTTTTACGGGGCGCAATGCAGGGAGAATTTGAAGCATTCAAATTTTCCATTGGTTTTCACTCCTTGTTATGTATTTTAAAAATTTTCCGTTTTAATGTATTTTTCGATGTAAAGTGCGCTTTCCAATATTATTTATTTTATATAATAATAGATAAGTAAACTTGGCTCCGAAAAATCCCATTATATTATAACACCAAAATCGTTTTTTGTCAAGTGAAAATCCCGCCCAATAAGGGCGGGATCTGAATATTTAAACAATTCTTAATATTATTATTTTTTAAACGGATCCGAGTTGATCAGAGACGCAAGCTGTCTGTCAAATACCGATTTGAGAGAAGCCGAAGTCGAGCTCCATCCCTCGTCCGCAGTACCCGCGAGAGCCTTTCTGATAGCGCGGTAGGTTTCGTAGTCAAAGATATGCGTAAAGGTTCTTCCAACCTCAAAGGAAACACCGTCTCTGATATGGTCGATCATTCTCTGCGAGGTCATGTCTGTGGTGTATCTGATCTTCATTGCCACTTCGTAGAGATTGGGAGTTACCGTACGGTAGCTCGAGGACGCGAGTGCCTCGAGGGCGTATGCCGCAACCTCGGGGATGTCCGAGCCCTTTGAAATCATGTAGAGCGAATATTTGTAATTCAGAGTAGTAGAGTACTTTTCCTGAGTGCTGTCGTACTTGGGAATGGGAGCGATTCCAAAGTCCACGTTACCGCCGTGGAGATAGTTCATGGCAAAATCGAGGGGATAGATGATGAAGAGAGAGTTGCCCGCTGTGAAGACGTTTTCATCCTCCTTGGAGTCGCCGAGAACGGATGCACTCTTGCAGTAAGCCGATACCTTTTCTGTCAGGCTGAGGGCGTGGTCGCCGTTCCAGGATTCCGAAAGCTTGGGCATATCGTCGCTGTCCTTATCAACAAAGCAGAGATCGGAGCCGTAGAACAGAGCCTCGACGGTTATTTCGTCGTGAACAAAGCCGTAGGTGATGTCACCGCCGCCAACGGGATCGCCCTTGATAGTGGATGCGATTTCGATGAACTTGTCAACAGTCCAGTTGCCGCTGTCAACGAGATCATAGGGATTTTCAAGCTTGTTGTCGGTTATGATGCTCTTGTTGAAGAAGGTTCCGTACATGCGGAGCAGGTAGTTCGTCGAAATGTCACCGGTTGCAAAGTAAAGCTTGCCGTTGATCGTTGCCATGTCGGTAAGATCGGCACCCCACCAGGGCATATCGAGGGAAAGGATATTCGAATACTCCATCAGGTCTACAGCGTAGCCGTAGGTAGCCGCCATTGCGATTGTAGTGCTGTATGCCGAAATGATATCATAGGTGCAGTCGCCCGAAAGGTCGACGGCAATAAGGTTGTTGAAATCATTGCGCTGGCCGTAGTCACCCTTTTCGCCGATCCAGTTGAAGGTCACGCCGATGCGGTCCTCAACCTTGAGGTTTCTGAAATAAATCGAGGAGTTGATACTGTCTCCGTCGTCCTCGGCTGTGTATTCAACGTTCTTTGCGTTGCTCCAGTAGAGCACGTCGACAACCTCTCCGCCGTAGTTGAGATCCTCCGGAATTCTGTCCTTGAGATAACCGTCGGCATCGTAAGGACTTTCGGTCTCGGGAACTGTGGTTGCCGCGTTGGGCGTAGAATTGCCCGCCGCGCCGCCGTCTGTTGTGTCCTCGCCGCCGCTTTCGGCACATCCGACAGCAAGTGGGAGCAGCATAAGAACAGCTAAAAATAGAGAAATAATCTTTTTCATAATAATGCCTCCGTTAACAGTAGAATGTTACATCATAAATATACCACATTTTTCTTTTTCCGTAAATGGTAATAATTGCGGTAATTTATACAAAAAACGCCGAAAATTCGATAAAAAGGCAAAAAAGTGCTTGAAAAAATATGCAAATTATTATATAATAGTATCAGCGAATGCTGAAAGGAGGCGCACGCCGTGCCGTCGATAAAATATAGACAGAGACTTCCGGGCGGTAAATGGAAATCCTATCCTTCTCCGTCAGATTTTTTGAAAAACGCGGAATACTATACCGATATTATCAAGAATTACGATGAAACGCCCCACCTTGCGGTCTACCATATCGGCGTATGCAGAAACAGCGCCGACGACAGATATTTCAACCACGTTACAAAAAGATTCAAGCTTGTTTACGTGCTTGAAGGAAACGGATGGTTCAACGGCATTCCCGTCAGAAGCGGTCAGGGATTCCTTATGCGAAAGGATTACGTAAACAGTATGTCAGCCGACATACACTCGCCCTGGAAGTTTATTTACGTTTCGTTTTCGGGAAGTCTTGCTGAAGATATTTTGCGCCGTTCGGGTTTTACGGAAGACGATACTATCTTTGACGTGCCGAATATCGACCGTGTGCGAGAGATCTGCTTCGATGCGGTTTATCTGCCCGATTCCGAAAGAGTAACCGATCTTTATTTGCTGTCGATTCTATTCGAGCTTTTGTCATACGTCGGAAAACCGCGCGAGGGCACAAAGCAGTCGGGACAAAAGCAGTCCTCCGATATGAATCCGCACGTTCTGAAGGCGGTTGCGTTTATGAGCAAGAATTATCGCTCGCAGATATCAGTCAACGATATTGCCGACGCGGCGCATATTTCGGAAAAGTATATGCGCGAGCTTTTCAAAAAGGCAACGGGAAGATCGATGCAGGCGTATCTTACCGATCTTCGTCTTTCCGCGGCAAAAACCTTACTTTCAAATTCAAAGTACAATATTTCCGAGGTCGCAAATCTTTCGGGATTCCACGAATACCGCAATTTCGTCCGTGTGTTCAAGGAACGATTCGGTATGACTCCCACGGAATACCGGATAGGAAAAGGAGAGTGAAGAAATGAAGAAAAAGCTGTTTTTGATTTTATTAACGATTTTCATGATAGTGCTTGTATCATGTAATGAAGATGAACCGATTCAGACCGAGCCGTCTTCAGAAGCCGAGACCGAGGCTGAAGCACAGTCTCTTACTCTCGTGGCGGACGGTGATGCGCAATACGCGGTCATTCTTCCCGTGGAAAGTACCGGACCGATGCGCGAGGCTGTCAATTCCTTTGCGGATAAGCTTTCCGGATTGTACGGAGTGAAATTTGAGGTGAAGAAAAACAAGAATCTTGCGGGGGGAAAAAGACTTCTTATGGTCGGTGTACCCGAGGATGATTCCTACACCGAATATTTTGCGGATGTTCCGTACGGTGAATATGCCGTAAAGATCACGGATGACGGAAATATCGTTGTTGCCGCATGGAGCATTGATGCTATCGGCAATGCCTGCACAAAGTTATTCCTTAAGCTTCAAAATGCTTACGGTGCGGGCGACACTTTGGGTACTATAAATGATGAGATCTTGATAAAAGGCAAGGACACGGCTCTGCTTGACTGCGCTGTTCCTCATTTCTCTTTGACAAAAATGCCGCGCATCTTCCACGTAAGCGGTGTGCACGGTGCATATGAACTCCTTTACAAGAATACAGACGTGGCAGAATACGATGCATACCGCAAGACCTTGAGCGATTCCGGCTTTGAGTGTCTTCAGGAATACAGTAAGGAAAGCAATACCTTTTCGGTTTACCGCAAGGACGGAGTTGAGGTTACTGTAGATTATTTCGGCAAAACAAAAGAATTTGCCGTGATAATTGATAAACCGAAATACGAAGCTCCGTTTACCCCCGCAAGCATTACCGCTGTTACTGTGCCGAAGCTGATCGAACCGGGACTTGAATACGACGGTGCGCTCAAGGGTATGTGCTACGTGCTTCAGGCGTCGGACGGAAGTTTTGTGATCATCGACAGCGGAGACAGCGATCCGAAGTTCCTTGGCCGTCTTTATGAGGTTCTGAAGGAGAACGTAACAGACGGATCGAAGCCTCACATCCGCGCGTGGTTCGTCACTCATGCGCACGGCGACCATATGAGCGGCGTTGCGGACATTGCGTCAAGCAAGTATGCAGCGATGATCAAATGCGACGCGGTTTATTCCAATATGCCCTATGAAGGATATCAGACGGCATATGATAACAGTACGTATGCAAGCCGTGTAAGCAAGCTTGAAAAGGCGGCAAAGACCTTCGGCGCGGATTACGTTACCGCAAGAACGGGTCAGACCTATTATTTCGCCGATATCGAAATCACGATTCTCGGAAGCGTTGACGATATGTTCCTTACCGAGTTTGCCGACCTCGACGAAACGAGTATTGTGATGACCGCAAGTGTGGCGGGAAAGAAGATTCTCTTTACGGGTGACGCGGGACCCTCCGTGATAGGTCAGTATATTATGAAGAGATACGGAGCAGAAACCTTAAAGAGCGATATCTGTCAGGCTATGTCGCACGGAACCAACAACAGCGCATTTACCGATTTTTACAAGGCGGTCGATCCCGATATCTATCTGTGGTGCGCTAACACGGAGTTTTACAACAAACATACACCCAACAAATATATCCAAAGCGACAAGTCGGCGGAAATCGTTTATTCCTATAACGGAAAGTATACGATCATGCTTGACAAATAAAACGGAGAATAAATTATGAAGATACTTATTATAAGACACGCGGAACCCGATTACGAAAACAATACTATAACAGAAAAAGGCTGGCGCGAGGCACATATGCTTGCCGAAAGGCTCGAAAAGCTCCCCATAAGCGACGTTTTCGTCTCTCCCATGGGTCGCGCACAGCATACCGCACAGCCCTATCTCGAAAAAACGGGAAAGTCGGCGCTGACACTCGATTGGCTCCACGAATTCCGCGGAAGAGTCTGGGATGAAGAAAAGCAGAAGAACCGTTGCGCCTGGAATATGAAGCCGCGATTCTGGAACGACCATCCCGAAATGTTCGATAAGGACAAGTGGCTTGAAAACGATCTGATGAGCTCGGGCAACGTCGAGGAAGTCTGGCAGGAAACCATAAAAGAGTTTGATGCGCTTCTTGAAGGCTACGGCTATAAAAAGGACGGATTCTTCTACCGTACAGAGCAGAGTCCCGATACGACGATCGCGTTTTTCTGCCACTTCGGACTCGGCATGGCGCTGATCTCGCATCTTTCGGGCGTTGCGCTTCCGATGCTCTGGCAGTCCTTCTTCCTGCCCGCATCGTCTGTAACCACCCTTGTCACCGAAGAACGCGTCAAAGGCGAGGTCTTCTTCAAATGTATGCAGATGGGCGATACCTCACACCTCTACGCCAACGACGAACCCGTTTCGAAAAAGGGTCTTGCCAAGGAGTTTTATGAGGCAAAGGAAGAAGCGGTATTACCGAAAGGGTAACAAATTTGATGAATAAAAACCTCATCCGTTAAGGATGAGGTTTTTAGTTTAATCAATAAATTTTACAAGCTCGTCCTGATCTTTGCGCTTTTTGGTGCGGAGTTTGTCGTCTTCTTTGGCGTAGCCGATTGTGATGACGAGTCGGACGGGCGCGTCGAGCGAGCAGATCTCGCGGATCTTTGCGTCGTCGAGCCAACCGAGGATACAGCTTCCGAGCCCCTGCGCGGCGGCTTCAGCGGTGATGTATGCCGAAAGGATGCCGATGTCGATCGAGCGGTAGTCGTTGCTCTTGATCTTTGCGCCAAGCGCGGCGGATGCAACGTAAGGCTTTTCTGAAATTACGATAAGCACGGGCGCATCGGTTGCGAATTTGTTCATACCCATGCCCTGCGTTGCCTTTGCGACAGCTTTAGCCGATTCGCCGCGGCAGACCGTCATAAGATATGGCTGACCGTTGCAGGCGGATGGGGAGAGACGCGCTGAATCAAGTATTGCCTGAAGCTTTTCTTCTTCAACCGCGCGTCCCGCATCGTAACTGCGGCACGACTGGCGGGCGTTTGCTATTTCTGTGAAGTTCATTTTGTTCTCCTTAATTATACTGTTAAATCAACAAGCTCAAAATTCAGAGCCTTACGCAATTCTTCAAGCGTTATCTCAACCTGATATCCTATCTTGCCTGCGCTGAAAAGGATGGTTTCAAAATTTTCCGCGGTTGCGTCCGTGAAGGTGGGAAACTGCTTTTTCATGCCGATGGGGGAGCATCCGCCGTGGATGTAACCCGTCAGCGGTAAGAGTTCCTTCTGCTTGATCATCACGATGTTCTTTTCGCCCGCGGCGCGTGCCGCCTTTTTGAGATCAAGCTCGCGCTCGACGGGGATCATAAAAACATAGTAGTTTTTTGATGCGCCTACCGTTACGAGAGTCTTGAAAACGTGGTTGGGATCCTGATGGAGAACCTCGGCGATCTCGACTCCGCTTATCGCGTCGGTGTCTACGTAAAGATGCTTTTCGTACTTGACCTTTTTCGAGTCAAGCAGACGCATCACATTTGTTTTTTCGTCTGTTTTTTTCATTATTTCAGCTCAAACTCACCGAGTTTGGATTCTGAGATATAATCGTTTCTGAAGGTGCGGAGAATTGCCATATGAGGCTGGGTGATGTGGATCTGCTGATGCTCCTTCGACTCCCAAGCCTC
>JAGBYM010000064.1 GCA_017628755.1 Clostridia bacterium
GCAAGAGGCGATTCACCGCCCACACCGGGTGCGAACTCCTCCATGGGAGGCAGGCGGAGAGGAAGCTCCTCGTAGGGTACGGGAACCATTCCGCAATGAGGACAGTGAATGATCGGGATAGGCTCGCCCCAGTATCTCTGGCGGTTGAACGCCCAGTCCTTCATCTTATACTGTACGCCGCCTTCGCCGACGCCGAGCTTCTTGAGCTCTTCTGTCGCGCGCTTGATAGCGTCAGCCTTAACCGAAATACCGTTGAGGAAGCCGGAGTTGATCATCTCACCGTCGCCGGCATATGCTTCCTTCTCGATATCGCCGCCCTTAATAACTTCAACAACGTCGATTCCGAACTTGCGTGCGAAATCCCAGTCGCGGCTGTCGTGTGCGGGAACTGCCATGATTGCGCCTGTTCCGTAGCCCATCATTACGTAGTCCGCGATGTAGATCGGGATATTCTTGCCGGTAATGGGATTGATGCCGGAAATGCCATCAAGGCAAACGCCGGTCTTGTCCTTAACGAGCTGTGTACGCTCGAACTCGGTCTTCTTTGCGCATTCCTCGCGGTATGCGAGAACAGCATCCATGTTTGCGATCTTATCGGCATACTTGTCGATGAGAGGATGCTCGGGTGCGATTACCATGAAGGTAACGCCAAAGATGGTATCGGGTCTGGTGGTGTAGACGCGGAGCTTTTCGTCAACCTCTGCGATAGAGAAATTGATGAATGCGCCTTCGCTTCTGCCGATCCAGTTTACCTGCTGCTGCTTGATGTTGGGAAGGTAGTCAACGTTATCGAGACCGTTGAGAAGCTTATCTGCATACTCGGTGATGCGGAGGTACCAAACGTCCTTCGACTTCTGGATGATATCGGAATGGCAGATATCGCACTTACCGCCCTGGGAGTCCTCATTGGAGAGAACGACCTTACAGTTAGGGCAATAGTTTACGAGTGCGGTATCACGGAATGCGAGACCGTTTTCGAACATCTTGAGGAAGATCCACTGAGTCCAGCGGTAGTAGTCCTCATCGGTGGTATCAACAACGCGATCCCAGTCAAGAGCGAAGCCGACGCGACGAAGCTGATTGGTAAACTTCGCGATATTGTTATCGGTAACGATTCTGGGGTGAACGCCGGTCTTAACAGCGGTGTTCTCGGTGGGAAGACCGAAAGCATCAAAGCCCATCGGGAAGAGGACGTTGTAGCCGTCCATGCGTCTCTTACGCGAAACGACTTCAAGACCCGAATACGCCTTGATGTGTCCTACGTGCATGCCCGATCCGCTCGGATAGGGAAATTCAACGAGAGCATAGAATTTCGGCTTTTCGCTTCCCTTCTCGCCGGGATCTGCGGCATGGAATGCCTTTTCTTCATCCCAACGGCTCTGCCATTTCTTTTCAAATTCTTTGAAATTGTTTCTCATAATATGTGCTCCTTGATAGGAAATTAGTCTTCTACTTTGATCTGTTCGGTATCCGAATAGAGCTTATCGAGGTTATAGAACTCGCGCATCTCGCGGCTGAAGATATGAACGATAACTCTGCCGTAGTCCATTACCATCCAGGAGTTATCAGAGCCTCTGCCTTCAACGCGGTCTGCCTTGATCTCGATCTTTTCAAGCTGATACTCTACCTCGTCGGTAAGAGCCTTTACGTGGGTGTTCGACTGCGCGGTGCAAAGCACGAAATAGTCTGTAAGGTCGATCTTGTCGCCTACACGCATTACTGCGAGGTCTTCGCCGTTCTTGTGGTCGAGAACCTTGTAGATTGCCTTTGCGAGCGAGAGAGAGTTTTCAAAGCCCTGCTCGTCCTTTTCAACGGTTACGGAGAACTGAGTGTTTTCCATGTTTGTTTTCCTTTCTATTTTCAGAAATTAAATTTCAGTTTATCCCTCAACGGGTTTCGGAGGGAGCATTGAGTATTTATAAATACGCAAAAAGTCATCGTCCTCTTCCTTACAAAGGATCAGTGAGGGATCAAAAAGACTTTCCGCGATATTGTTATCGTATACGTTAAAATAAGTGTTTACCGCTTCGAGTACACCGCTCTTTGAGAGAACGTAGTACCACGCTTCGGGATTTGTCTTGTGAAGCTGAAAACCGGGAGCCGTTAACATCGTAAGCTTCTTTTCCGTTGCCGCAAAGAATTTTCCGGCAAAGTAAGCGGCATCGTCAAGCGTCATATCGGTTTCGAGCATCGGCAGTATTCCGCGTGCCAAAGTTACAGCCTGTGTGATATTCAGCTCGTTCATAACCTTCTTAAAGAGCGAGGACATGAACTGCTTCTGCGCATCAACGCGTCCGAGGTCGCCGTCTGCGTAATCAGAACGGAAGCGGATGAAATCTGTCGCGTTCTTGCCGTCAAGCACCTGCAAGCCCGCTTTGAGGTCGATATAGAGATCCTGGAAGGGGTCACTGTATTTCATATCAAACGGCACGTCTATCTCAACGCCGCCGACAGAATCTACGATAACCTCGAGCGCTTCAAGGTCGATCAGCACGGTATAGTCGATATTAACACAAAGTGTAACTTCGATAATATCGCGCATTGTGTAAACATCGCGGTCAAGAACTATCGAATTTATCTTATCCTCTTTTCCGTCCCATTCGATATAGGTGTCGCGGGGAATCTGCATAACCGCTATCGCTCCGCTCGGAATATCAAAGGAGATCAGCATTATCGCGTCACCTCTGCCCGAAGCTTTGTCAACTCCAACAGCAAGGAAAAGATATTTATCCTTTTCCCTGACGTAATCGGGGATTGTTTCGGCATCGGTAGCGGGCGGTTCGGTGTTTTTCTCCTGCGAAATTTCAGGAGACGGGGACAGCGGGATATTGTCCGAGAAGGGTACGCCAGTGTCAACGTCAGGGCTGTAAAGCGCCGCTTTAAGCGCGAGAAGCGAACACAGTATCAATGCGAGCGACAGAATGATTATGAATCCGATAACGTAGATCTTATCAATCTTCATTGCCCGAGCCTCGCTTTCAGATCGGCTCGTGCCGAGAGCGTAAGCGGGTGAATACTTCTCCCTTTGCTTTCAAGATAGGAAAGCGTGTTTTCTATCGAAACGAGAGCCGCGCGGTCAAGGTGGCGCACTCGCTCATCCTCGCTCATATTGACGGGATTTGCGCCGAAGAACTCCTCGCGCAGAGCCACGCAGGAAGGATAAGTCCTCGTATCGTCGATATAATCGGCAAGGAAAATGATCTTTTCGATGAGACTCATTCCCTCTCTGCCCGTCGTATGGTAACGTACGGCATCGATCAACATTTGGTCGGCAAACTCGGGGAATTTTTCGGGTATTATCAACGCACCTGTAAGCGCATGAATAGTCGGCATTGATGCAAGGTCCTCGGAAAGCGGTGTTACCGAATGCTCACGAAGGATCGCAAGCTGCTCTTCATCCGTCAGCTCTTTTGTAACGTCATGAAGAAGCGCGGCGGCGCGGAGCAGATTCAGCGTCTCACAGTCATTCCAATAGAACAGAAGACCGATTCTGAAAGCCATATCCTCAACAGCGTTTACGTGCTCCATACGCTTTGCGGAAAGCTCGCGCGCAACGCGCCCGCGGAGTTTTTCAATCCGATCGGGTCTGAAGAAAGTGTATGGATAACTCATCTGAACAGACCGTGGTCGTGAATATACATCGCGACCTTGGGATCAACCATCTTCGAGATATCCCCGCCCTCGCGAAGGGTCTTGCGGATGAGGCTCGAGGATATTTCTATCGGCTCGGTAACCACACGGCGAACGATGGCATTGTACTTTTCTGTATATTCTCCGATCTTTTTGAGGATCTTATTCGTAATGAACGGATCGTTTTCGCGGCGGATATAGATCGGATAGCAGAGCTTGAATATCTCTTCCGCCTGATACCATTGATCAAGCGTCAGGAACATATCCGTACCGCAGAAGAGGAACAGGCGTGTATCGGGTGCGGTAAGCTCGCGGAGCGTATCTACCGTGTAGCTGACGCCTCCGCGGCGGAGCTCAAGATCACTGACGATTACTCCGTCGATGCCCGAAAACGCGAGGTCGCACATGGCAAGGCGATCCATAGGATCAATATCAAAATCAAGCTTTTTATGAGGCGGAATAGCGGCGGGAATAACAAAAAGATAATCGAGTCGCATCTGCTTCATAAATGCGCGTGCCGCCTCAACGTGTCCAACGTGAGGAGGAGCGAATGTGCCGCCGTAGATACCTACGCGGCGGATATTTTCGTTATAAGGGGTATTCATTCGAGTTCGATTCTGGGATTCTTCTTCGACGGGCGGTAAAGAACCAGTTTTTTGCCGATCGTGCCTACAACAGCAGAATCGGTAGCTTCGGCAAGTGCCTCAGCAGCCTCACGGGGAGACCAAGCGCAGTTATCGAGAACCGAAAGCTTGATAAGCTCACGCGCCTCGAGTGCATCCGAGACGGTTTTTACAAGATTTTCGCCAATGCCGTCCTTGCCGATCTGCATGATGGTCGGCTCAGCGGTTGCGAGAGAGCGGAGATATGCTCTCTGTTTAGAAGTTAAAGTCATAATCCGTACCTTTTCCAAAGTTTTTCTTTTTCTTCCGCAATGCGCTTGTTAAATGCGTCGGCAAATGCTCTGACGCCCGCGCCGCGGTGGCTTATTGCGTTCTTCTCTTCCGCGCTCATCTCGGCAAAGGTCTTGCCGAAGGGATCGAACCAGAAGAGGGGATCGTATCCGAAGCCGCCCTTTCCTCTGGGATTGAAGAGAATCTCACCGGGACAATAGCCCGTGCCTATGATCGGATCGCCGGCGAGAGGCTGTCCTTCGGGAATGACACACGCGATAGTGCAGACGAAAGCCGCGCTTCTGTCACCGATTCCCTCAAGATTTTTGAGAAGCTTTTCATTATTTTTCTGATCGTCACAAGGCTCACCCGCGTATCTTGCGGAGTAAACACCGGGTTCACCGTCAAGAGCATTGACGATGAGTCCCGAATCATCGGCTATCGAGCAAAGACCCGAAAATTCAGCCGCCGCACGCGCCTTGATAAGTGCGTTTTCTTCAAAAGTCTCGCCGTCTTCAACGATATCGCCTTCAAATCCGAGTTCTTTGAGAGAGACGAGCTCAATTTCAATATCCTTGATATACTCGGAAAGAAGCTTCTGAAGCTCAGCAATCTTTCCGCGGTTTGAGGATGCTATACAAATTTTCATATCAGTACCTTAGTTGAAGAGTGCTTCTGTGAATTCTTTTGCGTCAAATTCCTGCATATCGTCGATCTTCTCGCCGACACCGATGAACTTGACGGGAATACCGAGCTCCTTGCGGATCGAAAGAACGATACCGCCCTTTGCGGTTCCATCGAGCTTGTTGAGCACGAGACCCGTGATCTCTGCGGCATTCTTGAATTCCTTAGCCTGAAGGATGGCGTTCTGACCGGTAGTAGCATCGAGAACAAGAAGGTTCTCGCGCGCCGCACCGGGGAGCTCGCGGTCAATAACGCGGTTGATCTTTGCAAGCTCGTTCATAAGGTTCTTTTTGTTATGGAGTCTGCCCGCCGTATCAACGATCAGAACGTCCGCGCCGCGGTTTCTAGCGTAGTTTGCGGCATCGTATACAACAGCTGCGGGATCGCTTCCCTCAGTCTGCTTGACGAGTTCAACGTCCGCGCGTCTGCACCACTCAGCGAGCTGATCTATAGCCGCAGCACGGAATGTATCGGCAGCCGCAACAACGACCTTTTTGCCCTCCTGGCGGAGTCTGTTCGAGATCTTACCGATCGAGGTGGTCTTGCCCGCGCCGTTTACGCCGATAACGAGAATGACCGAAGGAGTTGTTGTAAGGTTGAGAGGCTCGCCCTCTCCGATCATGTCCGCAATGATCTCGCGGATCGCGATCTCGGTGTCCTCGCGCGATTTAAGGCGGTCGTCCTTGATTCTTTCGCGGAGCATTTCGATGATCTCTTCGGTTGCCGCAACTCCAACGTCGGCGCAGATAAGAGCCTCTTCAAGCTCCTCGAGCGCATCCTCGTCGATCTTTACGAAAGCCTTGAGTACGTTGTCAATCTGACCCATAAGGGCGTTTTTGGTCTTACCGAGACCTGCTTTTAATTTATCAAGAAATCCCATCAAAGAGTTCTCCTTTTTTGTTTGCTATTTCCGCCACGTCGAGGGTCAGGATCTTTGAGATTCCCGACTCGGGCATCGTTACGCCATAGAGTCTGTCTGCGGCGTTCATAGTACCGCGGCGGTGTGTGATAAGTATAAACTGTGTATCGTCCGAATAACGGTGGATATACTGCGAGAATCGCTCGACGTTGACTTCGTCAAGCGCCGCCTCGATCTCGTCGAGAATACAGAAGGGCGTGGGATTGACCTGAAGTATTGCAAAGAAGAGGGCAATAGCAACGAACGCCTGCTCACCGCCCGAAAGCTGCATAAGCGACTTGATGATCTTGCCGGGAGGAGCCGCCTTGATTTCGATTCCGCTTTCAAGCACGTTTTCGGGATCTGTCAGAATGAGTTCCGCAGAACCGCCTCCGAAAAGCTCGGAGAAGGTGCGCTTAAAGTTTTCGTTGATCTGATTGAAGGAGTCAACGAAGGTCTTTTCCATCTCGCTCTCAAGGCTCTTGATGATCTTTTCGAAATCGCTCTTTGCCTTTTCGAGATCTGCCATCTGCGCGGTCTTTTCATCGTACTGCGCCTTTTCGGTCTGATATTCGTCGATGACCGAAAGATTTACATGGCCTATATTTCTGATCTTGTTTCTGTATTCTGTCTGGAGCGCGAATACTGCGGGACGCTCAGCGGCAGTTATAGCGGGATAACCGAACGCCATCGCCTCGGCTCTGGTGAGACCGTATTCATCCCAGAAAGTCTTGGTCTCAGCGTCGAGCTTTGCACGGATCTGCGCAAGGTTCGTTTCGAGACGGAGCTTGTCTGCAATCAGCTTATCGCGTCTTGAACGGCGTTCCTCGGAGGAATTGCGGAGACTTACAAGCTTGCCTTCATATTCGAGCGAGCCTTCTTCAATCGCTGTACGGCGGGCGTTGAGCTCAGTGAGCTTCTCTTCTCCCGCGCCGAGAGTTCTGATCGCCTCATCGAGCTCGGCTTTGAGTTCAGCTACTCTGTTTTGAGCATCTGCAGCGGCTCTTTCTCTTGCAACCGCATCTATGCGGAGTGCACGTGCCTTTTCACGCGACATTTCGGCGAGGGCGTTGCAACCCTCAATATCTCTGCGGAGCTCAGAGACACGGACGGTTACTTTCATGATCTCGCCACGGATGCGGTCGCGCTCTGCAAGTGCCGCATGGCGCTTCTCTTCACTTTCGGAACGGAATTCGTCAAGCTCAGAGACCTTTACGGAAAGCTCGCGCTCACGCGCCTCGAGAGACGCGATCTCTGCCGCACGGCGTTCCTTTTCGCCGGCGACGTTTTCAAGGTCGGCAAGGAACTTCTCGAGAAGCTCGCGGTCTGCCGCCAGAGTTTCTTTATTCTTTTCAAGTCTCGTTGCCTCAACGGCGCGGAGAGTTGCGATCATTGCGTTTGCGCTCTCGTCGGATTCAATATCCATCTCAAGCTCGGAAAGTGTTGCCTCGGTGACCTCGAGAGACGCGCGGAGCTTTTCAGCATTCTCGCTGAGAAGCGCGTGCTCTGCGGTCATTCTCTTGATCTCATCGGCACGGGTAAGAATACCGCTGCTCGTTCTGAGCGATCCTCCGGTGAAGGAACCGTCGCGGTTGATCTGCTGACCGTCGAGGGTTACAGTACGAACGCTGTAGCGGAGTGCCTTTGCCATCTCGGTAGCATTCTCGAGGTTATCGAAAACGATTATTCTGCCGAGCATGGAGGAGATGATCGCATCGAATTTTGCATCAGCCGAAACAAGCTCGGATGCGATACCGACATATCCCTTGAAGGACGCTGCCTGCTTCATCTCGCGTGTGGGCCCGGAGGCGGGTCTTACCGAGGTCAGAGGGAAGAATGTCGCACGTCCCGCGTTGTTGCGCTTAAGGCAATTGATCGCGGCTCTTGCGGTTCTTTCATCTTCAACGACGATATTCTGAATTGCCGCACCGAGAGCGGTCTCGATAGCAGTAACGTATCGGCTTTCAACGGTTATGAGCGACGAAAGAGGTCCGTATACTGTTCCGCCGTCGATCTTGCCCTCACCATAGGAGCGCATAACGAATTTTACGCTGTTGTTGTATCCCTCGAAATGCTCTTCCATACGGCGCAGAGCCTCGATCTTACCACCAAGGGTATCGATCCTGATCTCTGCCGAGGTGAGGTCGGAGCGGTCGGAATTTCTCTTTGTGCGAAGGACTTCTGCTTCTGCCTTCTTATCGGCAAGCAGTTCAGCATTTTCCGCAAGCTTTGCATCATATTCGGCGATCGTGCGCTCGCTGTCCTCGCATTCAGCTTCATGCGCGGCGGCGAGACGGCGACGCTCGTTTACGTTCTTTCTTGCCGCTTCGTCACGACCCTCATCCTCTTCATCGGAGCGTCCGAGAAGCTCGAGACGCGCGTGAATGTCGGATATCTCTTCCTTTGCGGCAGAAAGCTCATCAAAGGCAAGTCCGATAGAGGAATCAAGTGCTTCAGCCTTCTTCTCGGCTTCGCCCGCGAGCGCGGTAAGCTCTGCTTCCTTTGCGGAAAGCGAGGAAATTTCAGCGGCGATAGCGGATGCCTCGTTGTCCTTTGCGGTTGCGCGAGCATCCTCTTCCTTGGCGGAATCGCGAAGACCTTCGGCTGTTGCGCGCTCTACCGAAACGCTTCCCTCGGTATGCGTGATATTTGTATTGATGACCTTGATTCTTGCATCAAGCTCATAGTTATCTCTTGTTCTTGCGGAAATCTCAGAAGCAATTCTTGCCGCCTCGGCTCTGTTTTCGAAAGCCAGAGACTCGAGTCTTTCCTGCTGTTCGCGGAGAGTTGCAAGGCTTTCCTCTGTCTCTGCAATCTCGCGGTCAGTACGGCGGAGCTCGGTGTTCGACTCGTTTTCTTCAACGCGCAAGCCTTCGGTATCAAAGAGCCAGAGCTGAACGTCAGCCTGTCTTTTGACCTCGCTGTACTCGATAAAGCGCTTTGCCTTTACGCTCTCACGCTCGAGAGAAGCAAGACGCGAACCGAGAACATTGACGATATCCTGAACGCGCTCCATATTCTGAACGGTCTGTGCAAGCTTGCGCTCAGCCTCGTTCTTGCGGTGGCGGAACTTTGCGATACCCGCGGCGTCCTCAAAGATACCGCGGCGTTCATCGCCCTTACGCGAGATAATGTCCGCGATTCGTCCCTGACCGATGATAGAATATCCGTCACGACCGATACCTGTGTTGAGGAAGAGCTCGTAAATATCACGGAGCCTTACCTTGCCCTTGTTTATAAAATATTCGCTGTCGCCGTTGCGGTAATAACGGCGGGTGACCGTAACCTCATCGTAGGGGCAGTCAAGTCTGGCATCCGAACCGATCTCGGTGTTGTCAAACGTGACCGATACCTCGGCATAACTCATGGGCTTACGGCTGTCCGAACCACCGAAGATGATGTCCTCCATCTTCGTACCTCTGAGGCTCTTCGACGAGATCTCTCCGAGTACCCAACGCATAGCGTCGGAAATATTCGATTTTCCACTTCCGTTGGGACCGATGATGACGGTCGCGCCGGGTTCAAAGATCAGTCGCGTTCTGTCGGGAAATGACTTGAATCCCTGAAGTTCTATCTGCTTTAAATACAATTTATACCTCCGCGGTCAAAAAGACCGCATTACGAAAAGTCTATTATAATATTATAACCTATAATAGAAGAATTTTCAAGAATTTTTATGCGATTTATTGCATGTTTTTTGCAATATTTTTCATTTAGACGCAAAATATTGCGTTTTTTCTGTCCTATGGCACGCGAAGTCGCTCCGTGCGGGACAAAAACCGTCATAGTCCTGCCCGAAACTTCACAAGTTTCAATAACTCTGTCGGCTTCTTCGCAGATACGTCTGTACATCAGTTCACCCATCGCAAGCTCGCCGAGTGCGGGGTGGTTTGCGCCTCCGACAACGCTTTCGGGTGAGGAAAGATTCTCGCCCGAGCAGAGCCCTACACGTATCACGGGCACGCCCGCGCGGTCAAAAACATCGAGCACCGATGCCGTCCGTTCTATAGCGTCATCGATCGAAAGCGGAACGTATTTTCCGCTTAATGCCATATCCGCAAGTTCGGTATCCGCAAAAACCACGGTTGGGTAAACACGTGCGCCGTCTGCACAGAAGTCGCATATTGCGCGTGCGGTTGCGATCTCGTTCTCGGGAGTCGAGCCGGGCAGACCTATCATCATCTGTCCGATAAGTTCAAATCCCGCTTCCTTGACCCTCTTACAAGCCTTCAGCGACGCTTCTGCGGTATGTCCGCGTTTTGATGCAGACAGTACGCTGTCCGAAAGGCTCTGGATTCCGAGCTCAACGGTTTTTACGTGATGTTCACGAAGTATTGCGAGTATTTCCGCGTCAATATAATCGGGGCGGGTCGAGCATCTTACACGCGACACTTTTCTCTCTCGGATAAATTCATCCGAGATCTCAAGAAGTCTTATCATAAGATCGCGGTCTATACCGGTAAACGATCCGCCGAAGAAAGCGATCTCAACGTCATCCTCGGGGAGAACAGTTGAAAGTGCGGTTTCAATCTCCTTCCGCACACCGGATTCATCAAAGGAGATACAGCCCGAAATTTTTCTTTGATCGCAGAAAACACAGTTGTTAGGACAACCGAGATGCGGTATAAAAACAGGAATATTGATATGTCTCAAGCTTCTTTCTCCTTTCCCGAAAAACTTAAACCATTAAATCTTCGTCAAATAAAAACTTTAATAATATCCGTTTTTTCGGTGGCTATGCCAACGAAAAAACGCCGCCAAGACGAGCAAAGCAAGTACGCGCGCAGAGGGGAGCCGCCAATGCTTTGACTTTGGCAGGCGGCGATAAGCGTGCGTTTTCAATTGTAAAACGCAGTTTTACAATTGCTTAAAAAAACACTTTTGCAGGGCGAACCGTAAAATCCGCCCTGCGAATATAAAATTATAATTCTCCGAAGAGGATGAGAGCCTGCTTTGCCGCCGCCTGTTCAGCCGCGCGCTTGGTTGCGCCCTCTCCCTGTCCGATTATGTTTGAATTAAGTCTCGCTTCGACTGTGAACACCTTTGCGTGGTCGGGTCCCTTTTCACCGACTGTAACGTATTCGAGAAGCTCGCCCTCGGAACGCTGTACGAGCTGTTGGAGAAGTGTCTTATAGTCAGCTCCGTGCCATTCGGCAAGAAGAACCTCGAGACGCGCTTCAACGAGGGGCATCAGATAGCTTCTGATAGCATCCTTTGCAGCATCCTGAGCACCTGCATCGAGGTAAACAGCCGCTAAAAGTGCCTCAAAAGCATCCGCGAGGATCGACTTTCTCTCGCGTCCACCGCCTCTTTCCTCACCTTTACCGAGGAGAAGAACCGCACCGATTCCGATCTTTCCCGAATATTCCGCAAGTGCCTTTTCGCATACAAGCTCTGCTCTCATACGGGTAAGATCACCCTCGGGAGAGTCCGCGTATTTTCTGAAAAGGTACTCCGCTGTTATCGAAGAAAGCACCGCATCGCCGAGAAATTCAAGGCGTTCGTTGCATTTATGTTTTTTGATCCCGCCGTGTTCGTTGGCATATGACGAATGTGTCAGCGCTTCTGTCAGCAGGTTTTTATCTTTGAACGTATAACCGATCTTTGATTCAAGCTCGGCAAAATTCTGGGTATCGATCAAGACCGCATACTCACTTTCATTATTTTTCACTTGCGTTTACAGCAAGAGTTTTTTCTTCCTCGGCTTTAACCGAAGGCGACGGCGCAAAAAGCTTTGTCTCTCTTGCAATGCTGTATATTACTCCCGACTCAGCATAGGCAATCGCCTGTCTGATAGCATTCTTGACAGCCTTGGCATTCGACGAGCCGTGCGCCTTGATTACGGGCTTGGCAATACCGAGAATCGGCGCTCCGCCGTATTCATTGGGGTCAAAGACAGCCTTGACTTCGTCGAGCTTTTTCTTTATCAACAGGGCGGAAAATTTCGCCTTGATATTGGTAAAAAAGATATCCTTCATCGTGCGGAGCATGAGTTTGCCCATACCCTCGATGGATTTAAGCAGGATATTACCGGTGAATCCGTCGGTAACGAGAACGTCGCAGGCATCCTTGGGAACCATATTCGCCTCGATATTTCCGACGAAATTGAGCGAAGGAGATTCCGAAAGAAGCTTGTATGCCTCAAGCTGGAGTTCAGTACCCTTGGTTTCCTCGGCGCCGTTGTTGAGAAGTCCTATTCTGGGCGCGGAAAGGCCGTAGATCTTGTGCATATAAATGCTTCCCATAATGGCAAACTGCTCAAGATATGCGGGGGTAACAGAAATATTCGCTCCCGAGTCAAGAAGAAGCACGGGAGGGGTCATGGGCAGAATGCTTGCGATCGCAGGTCTCTTGATGCCCTTGATCTTGCGGACGATAAGAGTTGCGCCGGTAAAAAGCGCACCTGTATTACCCGTACTGACAAGGGCGTCGCCCTTGCCCTCGGCAAGCATAGTGAGCGCCACGTTCATGCTCGAATCCTTCTTCGCCTTCATAACGGCAAGAGGCGGATCGGTCATTTCAACGGTCACGGGCGCGTCAACTATATCAAACCGGCGGAGGTCATATCCCTCTTCATCTGCGATGCGAAGTATTTCCGCCTTATCACCGACAAGTATGAAATTTGCATTGTATTCGAGCGATGCGGCATACGCGCCCTTGACAACCTCAAGGGGAGCTTTATCGCCGCCCATACAATCAACAATAACTATCATTTTGAATCTCCGTCGGGTTTCTGCCCGAAGTTTTTGATCTCGCGGAGAGCTCTCTCCGCATATACGGTATATCTTGCGACCTTACCGCCCTTCACTCTCTCGGGCAGGGGCGCGATGATTCCAAAATTGGCGTTCATGGGGGTAAATGATCCCGTACCGCCCTTTGATACGTACGCCGCCATAGCACCGATCATGGTCTCCGCGGGGAAAATCACGGGTTCTTCTCCGAGAGCACGGCGTGCGGCATTGAGTCCCGCAACAAGTCCCGATCCCGCAGATTCGATATATCCCTCAACGCCCGTCATCTGTCCCGCAAAATAAATGCCGGGGCGTTTTTTGAAGGAATAATCGGCGTCAAGAAGTCCGGGGGAATTGAGATAAGTATTTCTGTGCATAACTCCGTAACGGAGGAATTCGGCGTTTTCAAGACCGGGGATCATGGAGAATACTCTCTTCTGCTCGGGGAACGCCAGATGAGTCTGGAATCCTACGAGATTATACATGCTTCCCGCTTCGTCTTCGCGGCGAAGCTGAACTACGGCATAGTATTCCCTTACCTCGGGATGGCGCGGATCGTGAAGTCCTACGGGCTTGAGCGGACCGAAACAAAGCGTTTCTCTTCCTCTCTTTGCCATAACTTCAACCGGCATACAGCCTTCAAAGACCTTGAGGTCCTTCTGGGAATCCTTATCGAAATCATGAAGCTCTGCTTCTCTTGCCGAAACGAGAGCATCGTAGAATGCATCGTACTGCTCCTTGGTCATGGGGCAGTTGAGGTAATCGGCATCGCCCTTGTCGTAACGAGAAGCAAAGAAGGCAATATCGGTATTGATACTCTCTGCATCGACAATGGGAGCGGCTGCGTCAAAGAAATGAAGTCCGGGGCATCCGAGCTCATTTTTGATATAGTCAGCCATTCCGTCGCTCGTCAGAGGACCGGTTGCAATAACGGTGATCTCTCCTTCGGGAATCGAGTTGACTTCTTCTTCGATCACTTCAATATTGGGATTCGAGCGGATCTTTTCGGTAATATATTCAGAAAATTTCACTCTGTCAACGGCAAGAGCAGAGCCCGCGGGAACGCGGGTAGCATCGGCCGCCTCAAGGATGAGGGACGAGAGGTGTCTCATCTCTTCCTTGAGCAGACCGACGGCATTAGTCACGCTGTCGGAACGGAGCGAATTCGAGCATACAAGCTCGGCAAAGCTTTCGCTTTTATGCGCGGGTGTAAATTTATTCGGCTTCATCTCGTAAAGCTTAACCTTTACGCCGAGACGCGCCGCCTGCCATGCGGCTTCGCATCCCGCGAGACCCGCGCCGAGTACGTTTATAGTCTTTGGCATTTCGCCTGTCATATCAATAAAATCCTTTATTTGTTATTAAAACGGGATATCGTCGTCACCGGGAGGGGGCGGCATATCGAGAGGAGATACGGAAAGCTCGGGAAGCTCGTCGTTATCCGCGGGGATATAACCGTACTTTTCATCCTTCAAGCCTTCTTCTTCCTTGACGTAGCCGCAGTTTTTGTTCTTGCAGAGGAGCGCACCGGGGCGGGACTTCTTCTTGTAAAGCATCTCACCGCACTCGGGACATTTTTCTGCTACGGGAAGATCCCAGCTCGACCAATCGCATTCGGGATATTTTTCACAGCTGTAGAACTGGCTTCTGTTTCTGCCCTGACGGACGAGGATAGCACCGCCGCACTTGGGGCATGCAACGCCTTCGAGCTTGTTCTGCTGCTGTTTGATGAATTTACACTTGGGGTAATTTGCGCAAGCAAAGAAGCTACCGTACTTGCCGTGTCTCTGAACCATATCGCCGCCGCAGACCTCGCACTTGAAATCAGCAACAACGGGAGCCTTCTTTTCGGTCTGCTTGTTCGCGTCGAGAGGCTTGGTGTTCTTACATTCGGGATAATTGGGGCATGCGGCAAATTTGCCGAATCTGCCCGACTTGACGATCATCTTTGCGCCACACTTGTCGCAGATGATATCGGTCTCCTCGACAACTGCGGGAGTAGTCTCAAGACCACTCTTCTTCTCTGCTTCGGTGAGCTCGCGCTCGAATCCTTCCCAGAATTCGCGGAGAACCTCGATCATATCGGTCTCGCCCGCTTCGATCTCGTCGAGCTGGCTTTCCATTCTTGCAGTGAATTTATAGTCAACAATATCGGCAAAATCCGATTTCATAAGCGCGGTAGTTACCTCACCGAGCTCGGTGGGGATAAGTGCCTTGCCTTCACGGCGGACGTAGCCGCGTGTGATGATGGTGGTGATGGTGGGAGGAATGGTACTCGGTCTGCCGATACCCTTGTCCTCGAGAGCCTTGATGAGGCTTGCTTCGTTATATCTTGCGGGGGGCTCGGTGAAATGCTTCGAGGGAGTTACGTCAACGCAAGGCAGGCTCTGACCCTCGGTAATGTTCGGGATCTTGAAATTCTTGATATCGTCATCATCGTCAGCCTTCTTGACGGGCTCGTCTGTGCCCTCTTCGTAAACTGCCATATATCCCTGGAACGCAACGGTATAACCGCCGGTGCGGAAGAGATAGCCCGCTGACTCGAAATCAACGTTGAGAGTATCAAGCTTTGCAGACTCCATCTGGCTTGCAACGAAACGCTCCCAGATGAGCTTATAGAGCTTGAACTGATCGGGTGTCAGATAGGGCTTGATATCGGCAGGGAGAAGCGCAACTCTTGCGGGTCTGATCGCTTCGTGCGCGTCCTGTGCATTAGCCTTGGTCTTATAGACACGGGGATTTGCGGGGCAAAAGCTCTCGCCGTATTTTTCCGAGATAAATTCGCGTGCCGCATCCTGAGCCTCTGCGGCGATACGGAGCGAGTCTGTACGCATATAGGTGATAATACCCTGGGCGCCGCCGTTTGCGGAACCGAGGTTGATTCCTTCATAGAGCTCCTGTGCAGTACGCATGGTACGCGCAGACTGGAAGCCGAGCTTTCTTGCCGCTTCCTGAAGCATTGTGGATGTGGTAAAGGGAGGCGCGGGGGTCTTGTACTTAACACCGCGTTTAACCGTCTTTACGTTCATATCCTTACCGAGAACAGCGTCAACGACCGCGCGAGCTTCAGCTTCGCTTGAGAGCTTGACCTTGTTGCCTGTTGCGGCGTCGCCGTAATAGCGGACGTCAAAAAGGTTTCCGTTTGCATCAAGCTTTGCGGAAACGGTCCAATATTCCTCGGGGATGAATGCGCGGATCTCCTCCTCGCGCTCAACTACAAGTCGGGTTGCGACAGACTGTACGCGTCCTGCGGAAAGACCGTGCTTGACTCTCTTCCAAAGCAGGGGGCTGAGCTTGTAGCCAACGATACGGTCGAGGATACGGCGCGACTGCTGCGCGTTTACAAGGTTGATATCGATCGCGCGGGGCTGCTTTATGGACGCCTTGATCGCAGTCTTGGTGATCTCGTTGAAGGTTACTCTCTTGAGCTTGTCATCGGGGATCTCAAGTGCCGCAGCGAGATGCCAGGAAATAGCCTCTCCCTCGCGGTCAGGGTCGGTTGCGAGATATACGGTCTTCGCAGCCTTTGCCTCCTTCTTGAGCTCCTTGATAAGGTCGCCCTTACCGCGGATGTTGATATATTTGGGTGTGAAATTATTCTCAATGTCAATAGCGAAAGTGGACTTGGGAAGGTCGCGTACGTGACCCTTTGAAGCCACTATCTTATAGTTTGAACCAAGGCATGCCTGAATGGTATGCGCCTTGGAGGGGGACTCGATTATTACCAGATTCTTAGCCATACGACTGAAGGTTTCCTTTCAAAATGGGTATATGGCGAAAAACGCATTTTCGTCTATTTTATATTTTATAATGTTTTTTCGCGCTTGTCAAGGGGTATTTTCAAAATTTTCTCAAATATGTTCCGCCGGGAATCGACGTAATATACCCCGATACTTCGAGCATTGAGATATATCCGACGAGTTTTCCGGGGTCGAGACCGAAGCCCGCGAAGAAGTCCGCGCTTACGGGAGTACCCACCGGCATCGACTCGAGAATATCTTTCATCATGCCCTCGGGCAAGGGAGAAAGCGTCGGCTTCGGTTCTTCGGGTTCGGGAGTCGGAACCTCTTTTTTACTCTTTGGAGCAACACTTTTCTTCTTTTCCGTCTTCTGCGGAGCAGGATCCAGTCTTCCGATTTCTTCTCTCTGTGCGAGTTCTGCGATATACGCCGCGGGTGCAACACCGTAAGAACGGAGAATATCGATATCAAGATCAGAAGTGAGTTCAGCTTCGGCAAGTCTGTCGAAGTCTACGCCTTTATCGTTTCTTACCGCGATTATATCACGTGCACAAAGCGCAACTCTTGCACCGTCGCGGATGAGAACGTTTGTGCCGAGAGCGTTGCTCACGCCCACGTTTCCGGGAATCGCGAAGATATCTCTTCCCTGTCTTATCGCCTCGCGTGCAGTAAGCATTGATCCGCTGTTAGTATTGCCTTCGATAACCAGAGTTGAACGCGAAAGTCCACTGATGATTCTGTTTCTGAGCGGGAAGTTTCCACTCATCGGAGGTGTGCCGGGTGCATATTCACTGACGAGAGCGCCTCTTTCGGCAATGATGCCCATAAGCCTTCTGTGCGCGGGCGGATAAATCTTATCAAGTCCGCATCCGAGCACGGCGATAGTGTCGCCGCCTGCCTCAAGTGCACCGACAGCCGCAACACCGTCAACTCCGAGAGCCATTCCGCTTACGATCGCGGCACCCGCCGCGGCAAGCTCGTAAGATATTTTATACGCCATTCTCATGCCGTATTCGCTCATATTTCTCGTTCCGACCACAGCTGTGGAATATTCGTTTTCCGCGCTTTTGATCGCGCCCTTGACGTAAAGCGCATAGGGCGGATTGGGTATCGAATCAAGGCGCTTGGGGTAATCGTCTTCGCCTCGCACGATAAGATCGACGCCTTTCTTGAAACAGAATTCGACCGCCTCGTTTGCATGGCGCAGATCCTTCATTGCGAGCCTTGAAATAAGCTTTTCGGATATGCCTATCCTCTCAAGCTCGGCGGGATCGGCGCGGTAGATCTCGTATGCCGAAGGATAATGCTCAAAAAGCGTTTCATACGCCGTAGAACCCGCATAAAGACGGGTAGTAAGCCATATTTCGTACAGTATTTTTTCTTTTGAAAATTTGCTCATTTCATTATCCTCCTTGCAAAATCGGGATTTATTTGGCAGACAGTCTTCTCTGCTCCCACATGAAGACCGAAGCGGCGGTTGCGGCGTTTAGAGATTCAACTCCGCGTCCCGTGTCTATCGGCAGTATAACAGAAAGATCGGATGCTTCGACAGCGCTTCTGCTGAGCCCGTGGCCCTCGTTGCCGATCACGACTATATCTTTCGCGGTGAGCGCCGCTTTGCTGACCGAAACAGATTCTGTATCAAGCGTAGCCGCAAGAACTCTTCTGCCCTCGCAGGAAAAGCGCGCAAGCGCATCGGGAAGATCGCGGCAGAAAAGGATTTCACGCGAGAAGATAGCGCCCATCGCGCCGCGCAAGGTTTTTGGATTATATATATCCGCACAGTCGTCGGAAAGTATAAGCGTGTCAACGCCGAAAGCCGATGCGGAACGAATTACTGTTCCGAGGTTTCCGGGATCGCGCAAAGATTCAAAAGCCATAATTCTTCTCTCGGACGCCGCAATGGCGGGAATATCCGAGGGTGAGAGGACTTTATGCAGTCCGTCAATATATTTTACAACGGCAATAATACCGTCGGGTGATTTTTCGTCGGTTATTTTGGAAAATACTTCAGGTGAAAGAAGAACTGTCTTTGCTCCCGATTTCTGTGCCAGAGGCATAAAGCGGTCTGCCTTTTCCGAGCATACCGCAACGAGTTCGATCTCCGCGCCGCATTCGATCGCTTCAGAGAAAAGCTTATATCCGTCAATACGGAAAAGGCGGGTCTTTCTGCGCTCCTTTTTATCAAGCAGCGCGCAGAGCTTGACTACCGTCGGATTTTGTCTTGAGGTGATTATTTCGTTACCGAAAAGCATTCGTATCTCCTCCGTTTTTGTCGATTTTACTCGAAAATTATAATCTAAAAATACCGAAACAGGGGCTGTCGCAATCAAAATTGCATACAGCCCCTATTAATTTAGTGCTTAGAGAGCAGCCTTTGCCTTCTCTGCGAGAGCAGCAAAGCCAGCCTTGTCGCTTACTGCAAGCTCAGCGAGCATCTTACGGTTGAGCTCGATGCCAGCCTTCTTGAGTCCGTGCATAAAGGTGGAGTAGTTCATACCGTTAACCTTAGCCTCAGCCGAAATACGGGTGATCCAAAGGCGACGGAAATCTCTCTTCTTGAGCTTACGGCCGATGAAAGCGTAGTTACCGCTCTTCATAACAGCCTGCTTAGCCATCTTAAAGTGCTTGCTCTTTGCGCCCCAGTAACCCTTAGCAGCCTTGAGGACTTTATTTCTTCTCTTGCGCGTCATCATCGCGCCC
>JAGBYM010000065.1 GCA_017628755.1 Clostridia bacterium
AAGCGATTCTTCTCTGTAATTCATCTGTCAGTTTACCTTTTGAATTACTTTTCCCAGGGGAATACATACTGGGTGAGACCGAGCTTGTCGCGAACTGCGGACATTTCGCCCTGAACAGACTCGTTGATCGGAACACCGGACTCACGGGAGAGACGGATCTCATATTCCTTCTCGCCTGCGGAGTAGATACGATCAGCTCCGGGAGCCTTTCTTGCGGAACGAACCTCACGGATGATGTCGCCGGAAACCTTACGGCAAACGTCTTCGCCAAGGAAGTGATCAGTGTCGATAGCGATGAAGAAGTGACCGAGGTGGAAGGGAACCTTCTTGCCATCCTTAAGACCGGTAAGAGCCTTACCGTAGGAACCGTCCTGAAGAGCTGCGGAGAGGAGCTCTACGAACATAGCGTAGCCGTAACCCTTGTAGCCTGCGCCCTCTTCGCCGGGGCCGCCGAGAGTGCAGAGTGCGCATTCGCCCTTTGCCATATCCTTAAGAGCGTCGCCTGCCTTACCAACGTAAGCGGTACCCTCTTTGGTTACGAGTGCGCCTGCGGGAGCGTCCTTGTCAAGACGAGCGTAGTACTCGAGCTTACCGTTCTGGTAAGTGGAGGTAGCGCCGTCAAAGTTGAAGTCGAAAGCCTCATCGGTGGGAACACCGAGGGTGAGGGGGTTAGTACCGAACATACCCTCTACGCCGAAGGTAGGAGCAACGGTAGGACGAGCGTTGGTACCGGTGATACCGATACAGCCCTGGGAAGCAGCCATAGAGGTGTAGTAACCTGCGATACCGTAGTGGCAGGAGTTACGAACAGCTACCATACCCATACCGTACTTCTTAGCCTTATCAATAGCCATCTGCATAGCCTTGTAGCCGATAACCTGACCCATACCGTCGTGTCCGTCAACAACAGCGGTGGTCTCGGTCTCCTTGATGATCTCGAAATTGGTTACGGGGTTCTGAATACCTGCCTCGATTCTGTCAAGGTAGATCGGCTTGAAACGGTTGCAGCCGTGGGATTCGATACCGCGCTTGTCGCTCTCGAGAAGAACGTCTGCACAGATTTCTGCATCCTCGCGGGGAATGCCGTAGCCTACGAAAGAGTCAATTACAAAGTTTGTAATTGTGGTCCAGTCGACGATGTGTTTTGCCATGATTGATAGCACCTTTCTTTTTATAAAAATTTTTTATTTTTTGCGGTCATTGTGTTTTCACACAGAAATATTATACCATTAAATAATAAATTTTTCAAGCATTTATTTAATAAAAAAGAAGAATTTTTCAATTTCGTCGATATACTTTTACTTTTTCTTTGGTAAGTTTTGCTGTTTGGGAATATTGCACAAAAAAGGAGGTCTGTTTTTGTGTAAAAAGACATATCGGGTTTTAAGTTTTTTCATAAATATTGTTTTTTGTATTTACAAGAATAATTTTATATGATATAATTACTTTGTATAAAAATATCAAGACAAGAAAGGAACCACGAAAATGCTTGATAAGAAAACAATGTCCGAGCTTATTGCCATCGTTCTTCACGGCGGCGCAGACTTCGTTGAGGTCTACTCGGAATATTCCAAGGCAAACAGTGTAAGCTACTCCAACAAAAAGATTGAAACGGTAGCCGACAGCGTTCACGGCGGCGTCGGAATCCGTGCTTTTGTAGGAACAAAGACATACTTCGGATGCACATCCGATCTCACACCCTCGGGTCTGCGCGAGTGCGCAGAGCGTGTTGCACAGGCTGTCGGCAGCCCCGTGCAGAGAATTCCCGATTTCTATCTGACCGAAAGAATTCCCACTAATATTCACCCCATCAAGACAATTCCTTCGGATATTCCCGCGGCATCGAGAGCTGAGCTTCTGCGTGCTGCTTGCACGAAGGCATACGATTACGCTCCCGAGATCGTTCAGGTATCGGGCGGTATCTCTTCGAATGAAAAGAACTTCATCGTTGCAAATAGCGAGGGTCTTTACACCGGCGACCGTCAGGTAAGAACCCGCATCAGCGTTTCAGCAGTCGCTTCCGACGGCTCCGAGAATCAGACCGGCGGCTCTAACCCCGGCAGAAGCATGGGTTGGGAGCTCTTTGACAGCGTCGTAAATCCCGAGGAAGTCGGTAAGGAAGCGGCGCGTCAGGCTATGGTCAACCTCAAGGCGATCCCCTGTCCTTCGGGCAAGATGACGGTTGCTATCGGCAACGGCTTCGGCGGCGTTATCTTCCACGAGGCTTGCGGACACTCCCTCGAGGCTACAAGCGTAGGTATCGGAATGTCGCAGATGGCGGGCAAGCTCGGTCAGCAGATCGCTAACCCCAAGGTTACCGCAATCGATGACGGAACCATCCCGAACGGCTGGGGCTCCTGCAACATTGACGACGAGGGTATGCCGATGATCAAGCGCACCCTTATCAAGGACGGTATTCTCACATCCTACATGATCGACCGCCTCGGTTCGCGCAGAATGAATATGCCCTCTACCGCAAGCGGACGCCGTCAGGATTATTCCTACGAGCCCACTTCGCGTATGACTAATACATACATCGCAAACGGACCCGACAAGAACGAGGATATCATCAAGTCTATCGACAACGGTATCTATGCCGCTGCTATGGGCGGCGGATCGGTCAACCCCTTCACCGGCGCGTTCAACTTTGCCGTAAGAGAGGGTTACATCGTTCGTAACGGTGAGATCTGCGAGCCTATCAAGGGCGCATCGCTGATCGGTACGGGTAGCGAGATCCTTATGAACATTGACATGGTAGGTCAGAATATGGAGACCGCACAGGGTATGTGCGGATCCTCGAGCGGTTCTGTTCCGACAGACGTCGGTCAGCCCCTCATCCGCGTTTCGGATATCACCGTAGGCGGAAGCAAATAAGAGGAAGGAGTTAAGAATATGAAAGACGCTATTAAAAGAGCAGTAGCCGAGGCAGCCGAAACTTACGGTGCGGAAGGCTATGAGGTTAAGATGGGTTCTTCCACCAGCGCGGCTGTTGAGGCACTCAAGGACGATATTTCGTCTGTTACCTATGAAAAGAGCAAGAGCATCAGCGTTCGCTGCGTTAAGGGCGGCAAGAGCGGATATGCTTCGGGCAATATCGTAACTCCCGAAGAGGCAAGCGAGCTCGTTCGCCGTGCGTGTGAGAGCGCACTTGTCGTTGACGATGCTGACGAAGTTCCCCTCTTTGAAGGATCTCCCGAATACAAGCAGGTTGAAAAGAAGGAAGTTGTCATTCCTTCCGCAGAAGATATGATCAAGGTTACCATGGAGCTTCAGACCAAGCTCATGGGTTCGGAAAAGGTTGTTGAAGGTTCGCAGAGCTTTATGCAGGTTTCTGCATCCGAGTCGAGCTTCTTCAACTCCGCGGGACTCGATCTCGATTACGAGTCGGGTTATGTTGCAAAGGGCGCGGTTGCCGCTGTCAAGGACGGCGACGACGCGGAAGAGAATTACGAGATGAAGTTCGCTGACGAGATCACAAACGATGATCTTGTTAAGCTCGCTGTTGAAGGCGCTGTTGCAAAGCTCGGCGGAAAGCCTGTTGACTCGGGCAAGTACAACATTATCATGGAGAATGGCGCAATGCGTTCGATCCTCTCCGTATTCTCGGGACTCTTCTCGGCGCGTTCCGCGTTCCTCAAGACCACGATGTTCGCGGGCAAGGAGGGCGAGAAGGTTGCGGCTGATATCGTGACCCTCATCGACGATCCCTTCCACGACAAGAAGTACGGTCATTGTCCCTTCGATGCAGAGGGTGTAGCAGTTTACACCAAGAGCGTTATCGAGGACGGTACACTCAAGACTCTGCTTTACAACCGTATGTACGCAAAGAAGTTTGACACCGAGACCACGGGTAACGCAACAAGTGCCAAAGGCATCGGCGTAACCGGTCTCTACCTCAAGCCCGGTGAGCTTACTGAGGAAGAGCTTCTTGCAAAGCTTGGCGACGGACTCTACATCACGGGCCTCCAGGGACTCCATGCAGGCGTTAACGCAGTAAGCGGTGATTTCTCGCTTCAGGCATCCGGATTCCTCGTTGAGGGCGGCAAGAAGACCCGCGCGGTCAAGAATATCACGGTTGCTGATAACTTCTACAAGTTCCTCTTCAAGGTTACCGATATCGCGAACAACCTCAGCTTCGGCACGGGATCGAACTTCGGCGCGCCCGACGTAATGTTCTCGGATATCGCAATTTCGGGAAATTAAAAAATAATTAAATTTATAACATAAAGGACGGTATAAAGTCATGGAAAAGGTAAGAATTGGTATAATCGGTTGCGGCGGAATCGCAAACGGCAAGCATATGCCCTCACTCGCAAGACTTAAGAACGTAGAGATGGTCGCTTTTTGCGATATCGTTATCGAAAAGGCAAAGCAGGCTGCCGCAAAGTACGGCACAGCAGACGCAAAGGTCTACGAAAACTACAAGGATCTCCTTGCAGACGAGACCATCGACGTTGTTCACGTTTGTACCCCCAACCGCTCGCATTCCTTCATCACCGTTGACGCTCTCGAGGCAGGCAAGCACGTAATGTGCGAGAAGCCTATGGCTATTAACTCGGAAGAGGCAAAGAAGATGCTCGATGCCGCTGAAAGAACCGGCAAGAAGCTCTCTATCGGTTATCAGACCCGTAACCGCGCAGACGCGGTATATCTCAAGAAGCTCGTTGATGACGGTATGTTCGGAGACATTTACTACGCGAAGGCAACTGCACTCCGCCGCCGCGCAGTTCCCACCTGGGGCGTATTCCTCAATGAGTACGAGCAGGGTGGCGGTCCTCTGATCGACATCGGAACCCACGCTCTCGACCTCACTCTTTATATGCTTAACAACTATAAACCCAAGTACTGCGTAGGTACTACATACCATAAGCTCGCGGGGGCTGGTCCCGAGCATCAGGGCAACGCGTGGGGCAACTGGGATCCCGAAAAGTTCACCGTTGAGGATTCCGCATTCGGCTTCGTAGTTATGGAAAACGGCGCGACCATCAATCTTGAGTCCGCTTGGGCACTCAACGTTGCTGATCCCCGCGAGGCTGTTACCTCCTTCTGCGGAACTCTCGCAGGCGCGGATATGAACAACGGTCTCCGCATCAACGGCGTTGCACACAACGCACAGTACGAGTTCAAGCCTAACCTTGACGCCAAGGGCGCGGCATTCTACGACGGCAACGGCAACGAGTCCCCCGCAGACCGCGAGGCTCGCCTCTGGATCGAGGCTATCGTAAACGATACCACTCCCCTCGTAACCCCCGAGCAGGCGTATACCGTTACCAGAATCCTTGAAGGTATCTATACTTCGGCTAAGACCGGCGATATTTACAAGTTCTAATAAAAATCGCTTGAAAATAATTTTAGGAGAAAAACCATGAAACTTTGTGTTCTTGAAAATCTTTACGGCAATAAGACTCTTGAGGAGTCCCTGTCGATACTCACCTCGCTTGGCGTACATACCGTTGAGGTTGGCGCGGGCGGATACCCCGGAAAGGCTCATTGCAATCCCGCAGAGCTCCTTGCCGACGAGGCAAAATACAACGCATTTGTTGAAACATTTAAGAAATACGATGTCGAGATCGCGGCTCTGGCTTGCCACGGCAACCCTCTGCATCCCGATAAGGCTACCGCAGAGAAGTTCGATCAGGACTTCCGCGAGGCAATTCTTCTTGCAGAAAAGCTCGGTGTTAAGACCATCGTAGGCTTCTCGGGCTGTCCCGGCGACAGCGAAGGCTCCAAGTTCCCCAACTGGGTAACCTGCCCCTGGCCCGAGGATTTCCTTGCTATCCTTGAATGGCAGTGGAACGATAAGGTGATTCCTTACTGGAAGGAAATGGGCGCATTTGCACTCGCACACGGCGTTGAGCACATCGCGTTCGAGATGCATCCCGGCTTCTGCGTATACAATCCCGAAACTCTCCTTAAGCTCCGCGAGGCTGTAGGTCCCGTTATCGGCGCGAACTTCGACCCCTCCCACCTTCTCTGGCAGGGCATCGACCCCGTTGCCGCTATCCGCGAGCTCAAGGGCGCGATCTATCACTTCCACGCGAAGGACACCAAGATCGACAAGTACAACACCGCGAAGAACGGCGTTCTCGATACCAAGCATTACAGCGACGAGCTCAACCGCGCGTGGGTATTCCGCGCTGTCGGATTCGGTAACAACGAGAGCTACTGGAGAGACGTTATCTCCAACCTCCGCCTCTGCGGCTACGACGGAGCTATCTCCATCGAGCATGAGGACAGCATCATGACTGTTGACGAGGGACTCCGCAAGGCGATCTCCGTACTTGCTCCCATCGTTATGACAGAGGATAAGCCGAGAACTATCAGCTGGGCATGAGACGCCGAAGGCGCATCAAGAGTGGACAGTGGTTAGTGGACAGTGGACAGAAAGATGCGGACGAATAATTGCGTTTAACA
>JAGBYM010000066.1 GCA_017628755.1 Clostridia bacterium
ACCTTTGCGCATCGGTTCGGTCAACGACGACGTGCGAACTCTACAGATCAGGCTCAACCGAATTTCTAAAAACTATCCAGCAATCCCGAAGATCATCCGCACAGACGGAATTTTCGGCGACGACACGGAGGCGGCTGTACGCGCGTTTCAGGAGATCGTCGGACTCAGCGTTGACGGTGTTGTCGGCAAGGCAACATGGTATGCCGCGCTCTTTTTCTACAATGCGGTTAAGAGGCTCAACGAGCTTGATTCGGAAGGAATCACTCTCAGTGAGGTAACACAGCAGTATCCCGGGGTTCTGCGCGAGGGTGACAGCGGAAACGCCGTTGAAAATCTTCAGTTTTATATCAATTACATTTCGAATTTTTATCCTGCGATACCCGCTGTTGAGCGCGACGGCATATACGGTCCCGAAACAGCAAATGCTGTACGGCAAATACAGTCGGTGTTCGGACTTAATCCCGACGGTGTCGTGGGCGCGAGAACGTGGCGCGCACTTTACGATGCTTATCTCGGCATAGTTTCGACGATCCCGCTTGAATATACAGAAACTTCGGGCGTACCCTTCCCCGGTGAGGTTCTGCGCGTCGGAAGCGAGGGGGAGGACGTGGTTCTGCTTCAGCGGTAGCTAAACCGCATCGCGGAGGATTATCCCGAAATACCTACAGTGAGCGTTACTGGTTATTTCGGCAATCAGACCGAAACGACGGTTCTCGCGTTTCAGCGGTATTTCGGCACGAGCGCGCAGGGCGGCGTGGTCGATGCCGTGACCTGGGACGCTATCGTTGATATTTTTGACGACGTTATTGGAGCTGACAGCGTCCGCGGTGGGCAGTATCCCGGTTATCCGATAGATTGAGGTGGAAGATGGCAACCAACGAAAGAACAGAAAACGAAGCGAGAAGGAATCTGCAGACATACCTTCGTCAGCTTGCTTATTTTGACGAAAGCATACCTCTTGTGCCGATCGACGGCAACAGAGGCAGCGACACGAGCGATGCGATACGTGCGTTTCAGCGAAAACGCGGGCTTCCTGTAACCGGTATTGCCGATCAGGAGACTTGGGAAGCGATCTATGAGGAATATCTCATTTCACTTGAAGAAGCGGCGCCGCCTTCGCGTTTTTCGCCCTTCCCCGAAGAACCCGCGGATTATGCACTCCGCGAGGGAGACCGCGGTTTTCCCGTTTCGGCTTTACAGTTTATGCTTGAAGAAATATCGGTGTTTTTTCCGATAAGTGCGGTCAGGATTGACGGAATATACGGTCCCGAAACCCGCGATGCTGTAAGCGAGCTTCAGGCGCGGTATCTGCTTCCCGTCACCGGAGAGACCGACAAGCTGACGTGGAATGCAGTCGTCAGACTTTACGATTCTGCACAACTTTATCAATAACGCATAAATACTCCGCCGTCTGTTATAAAATAAAATAAAACGAAAACGGACGGTAAACCAATGAAAAGCAAATTCACTCAAATGGCTCAAAGCACGCTCGGGAATGCGCTGGCGTTTGCGCGCGATTTCGGGCACACCTATATCGGCTCGGAGCATCTTCTGCTCGGTCTTCTTGCCGTGGGAGATTCCTCGGCGGCGAGGTTTTTATCATCAAGGGGAGTTGACACCGACCGTCTGCGCGAGGTCATATGCCGTATTGCGGGCACTTCTCCTCCCGTTTCTCTGCTCCCCTCCGATATGACTCCGAAGACGAAAAAAATCATCGAGCGTTCTTCTCTGGTCTCACAGAAATACGGGCAGAGCTATATCGGCACCGAGCATCTGCTTCTCTCGATACTCGAGGAGCGAGATTGCGTTGCGGTAAAGATGCTTGAATCGCTCGGAATACGGACGTCCGATATCAGGCAGGATATCGTTGAGTTTTTGGAAGGTCTTTCCGAGATCGCGCCGGTCTTGCGCGAGGAAGACGAAGGCGAGGCACGCGGTGCGCTGAAAAATGCGCCTACTCTTGCAAAGTACGGACGCGACCTTACCGCAGCGGCAGAGTCCGGCAAGATCGATCCGATCATAGGACGAGAGAGCGAGACAGAACGTGTTATTCAGATCCTTTGCAGGCGCGGGAAGAACAATCCTTGTCTTATCGGTGAGCCCGGAGTCGGAAAAACAGCGGTTGTCGAGGGACTTGCGCAGATGATCGCAGACGGAAACATTCCCGATCTGCTTGCCGACAAGCGGATAATAACGCTTGACATTCCCTCGATGATCGCGGGTGCGAAATATCGCGGTGAGTTTGAAGAACGCCTCAAAGCCGTTATGGAAGAGGCGCGAAAGAACCGTGAACTTGTTCTCTTTATCGACGAAATTCACACGATTGTCGGCGCGGGAGCGGCAGAAGGCGCGGTAGATGCAGCAAACATTCTCAAGCCCGCGCTTGCAAGAGGCGAGATTCAGGTAATCGGCGCAACAACGCTGAAGGAGTACCGCAAGAACATCGAAAAGGACGCTGCGCTTGAGCGAAGATTTCAGCCTGTGAACGTATCCGAGCCTTCAAAGGAAGCCTCTGTGGCGATCCTTCTCGGTCTGCGCGACAAATACGAGGCGCATCACGGAATAAAGATCCGAGACGACGCTGTAGATGCGGCTGTTGAGCTTTCATCACGGTATATCAACGACAGATATCTTCCCGACAAGGCGATCGACCTGCTTGACGAAACAGCAAGCGGGAAGCGGATTTCAGCGCACATCGCACCTGCAGAGCTGCGCGAGATTGAGGCGAAACTCAAGGACGTTGTTCACGAGAAAGAAGAGGCGATCGGAAATCAGCAATTCGAGCGTGCCGCTAAACTACGCGATGATGAACAGAATCTGCGAAGTGAATACACCACTGTAAAAGAGCGGATCGAATCAAGTCAGTTCAGCCACAGCGACGGCGAGATAACGGCATCCGACGTTGCTGCGACGCTGACCAAGTGGACGGGTATCCCGATAAAAGATCTCACAGCCGACGAGAGCGAAAAGCTTTCGGGACTGTATGAAAAACTTTGCGGTCGCGTGATCGGTCAGGAAAGAGCTTGCGAGGCAGTAAGTTCTGCAATAATCAGAGGCAGAACGGGTCTTGACAGACGAAACGGACCAATCGGATCTTTCATATTCCTCGGCCAAAGCGGTGTCGGAAAAACCGAGCTTTGCCGTGTACTCTGCGAGCTTCTTTTCGGGTCGCAGAAATTTCTCATCCGATTTGACATGTCGGAATATATGGAAAAGCACAGCGTTTCGCGGCTTATCGGCTCGCCTCCCGGTTATGTCGGCTACGGTGAGGGCGGTCAGCTTACCGAAGCAGTGCGCCGCAGACCCTATTCGCTCATTCTTTTCGACGAAATCGAAAAGGCACATCCCGATATCTTCAATCTGCTTCTCCAAATCCTCGAGGACGGTATTCTGACAGATTCGGAAGGACGTACGGTTGATTTCAAAAACACGGTTATCATAATGACCTCGAACATTGGTGCGCAATACAACCGTTCATCAAGGCTTGGATTTTCTGCAGATACCGACAGCGAAAACAAATCTTCCGAAGACAGAGTCATGCGCGCGCTCCGCGAGGCTTTCAAGCCCGAGTTTCTTGACAGAATCGATGAATGCGTATTCTTCCCTCCGCTTTCGGAGGAGGATATCAGAAAAATCTGCAAGCGTCAGCTTGAGGAACTTGCAGAACGCGCCCGTGAAAACGGAATCGAAATTGAATACGATGATTCGCTCGTTTCGCTCATTTGTGCCGGTGGCGAGGGACGTGGAGGCGCGCGTCATCTGCGCCGCAGAATAACAAGACTTTGCGAGCGTCCGCTTTCAGAAAAGATCATTTCGGGCGAGCTCAAAAAGGGTGAAACGGCAAGGCTTTCCGCCGCTGATAACAGTGATGAGGTTCAGATAGCCTTATCATCTAAAAAATAGAGAAAAATATCATCGTTCGGATATATTTTTTGCAATTTTCTGTTGACAAACTTTCTCCTTCGTGCTATAATTTTCTATATTAATTCAAAATTCCATCATAAAAAGGAGATAGTTATGACACAGACCAAAGAATATCTTGCAAGTGTAATGGCCGAAGTCGAGCAGAGAAACCCCGGCGAGGCAGTTTTCCACCAGGCAGTTCAGGAAGTACTTTCCACCCTCGCTCCCGCTCTTGAGGCACATCCCGAATATATCGACGCCGAGATCGTACGCCGCATCGTTGAGCCCGAGAGAATGGTTATGTTCCGCGTTCCGTGGGTAGACGACAACGGTAAGGTTCAGGTTAACCGCGGCTTCCGTTGCCAGTACAACTCCGCTATCGGTCCCTACAAGGGAGGTATTCGACTTGACCCCAGCGTTAATGCCTCCGTTATCAAGTTCCTCGGTTTCGAGCAGATCTTCAAGAACGCTCTGACCTCCCTTCCCATGGGTGGCGGTAAGGGCGGATCCGACTTCAACCCCAAGGGCAAGTCCGAAGGCGAGATCATGCGTTTCTGCCAGTCCTTCATGAACGAGCTCTTCCGCCATATCGGTCCCGACACCGACGTTCCCGCAGGCGACAAGGGTACAGGATCCCGCGAGATCGGTTATATGTTCGGTCAGTATAAGAAGCTCACCAACGAGTGGACCGGCGTTCTCACCGGTAAGGCAATCTTCTCCGGCGGTTCTCTCGCAAGAACTCAGGCAACCGGTTACGGTCTTTGCTACTTCGTAAACGAAATGCTTGCTTCCAAGGGTACTACCTTTGAGGGCAAGACTGTTGTAGTTTCCGGTTCGGGTAACGTTGCAGTTTATGCAGCAGAAAAGGCTACCACTCTCGGCGCAAAGGTCGTTGCTATGTGCGACCGTGGCGGTTTCATCTACGACGCAAAGGGTATCGACCTCGATCTCGTTAAGGAGATCAAGTTCGTCAAGAGAGGCAACCTTTCTGAGTACGTAGAGGCTCACACTGATGCAAAGTACGCAGAAGGACCTCACGGCATCTGGACCGTCAAGTGCGACATCGCTCTTCCCTGCGCTACCGAAAACGAGCTCAATCTTGAGGATGCAAAGGAACTCATCAAGAACGGCTGTATGCTCATCGCAGAGGGTGCAAACATGCCCACAACTCCCGACGCTATCGAAGCTATCAAGGAAGCTGGTCTTCTCTACGCTCCCGGTAAGGCTTCCAATGCGGGCGGCGTTGCTACCAGCGGACTTGAGATGTCTCAGAACTCGCTCCGTCTCTCCTGGAGCTTTGACGAGGTTGACGAAAAGCTTCACGGCATCATGGTCAACATCTACAAGGCAGCTTCCGAGACTGCAGAGCAGTACGGCAAGCCCGGAGACCTTGTTCTCGGCGCTAATATCGCAGGATTTACCAAGGTTGCTAACGCAATGCTCTGGCAGGGCGTTTGCTAATTCAATCCTATATAAAAAGCTTCGCACCCGACCGTTTTGGTCGGGTGCGTTTTTTATATTATGCAGTTTTTGGCAAACTCGTCAAGTGCTTTGCAGAAAGCTCTGCCGGTGTTGATCAAGCGATCAGCGGTGACTTTGTTATCATCGGTGCCGTAATGCGTGACCTCGAGAGTAAGCGCAAGCTTGCATTCGGGGCGGAGATTGAAGAAAGTACTGAATGTCGGAGTATCGTCCTTGTTCCAGCCCGTATTCGGCGGGACATCGTATTTCATGCTATAATCCATGGCTTCACCGCCGCAGTATTTTTTGAGCAAGCCGCTGAATCGGTCAAATCTATCGGCAAATTCCGGAAATTTGCGAACGATATAAACGTGGTCGCTTCTTCCGAGTCTGTGGGTGGGCGCATGAAAATCTATAGCGTACGTAATATCTCTGTCCTTGGCATAATCCATTATTGCGCGGGTTTCGGGATAGATCGAATCTACAATATAATCGCGGTTGTGGTCATGTGGATCGCGATCCTTACCTTGTTCACCCTCGAAAACACCGTCGTAATCGACTATCGGGACAACCAAAAGTGAGGTATCCTCTATAGGATTTTGGACATACTCGCGGATCATTCCTTCGAGCACGTAGCTTCCGGAGGATTCGCAAGCATGATGGCGCGACGATAGGATAACGTTTTTGCTCCCTTCGCCAATCTTAATACAAGGCACATCGCGACCTTTCAGTGTTTTACAAAAAGTCTCTGTTTTGAGTCCGAGATCTTCTGCCGTTTTATAAAGTCTTGACGGAGTGTAAAGAAGATCGTGTGCAAAATATACGCGGTCTTCACCCTGGGCGAATTCATAGGTAAACGCTGCACCGTCAAGAGAGCTTTCCGACCAATGCCAGTTTACAAGGTCATGGCTTACAGCCGCGCCGTAAGGTCCTACCCATTCATGATCGAGGCGGAACGTCAGTTTTTTGCCCGCAGCCCCTTCTACACAAAAAGCCCAATAATAATACGACTCTCGCTTTGTGCCGCGCATTTCGTTTTGAAGAAATATCTCATTTCCTTCTTCTTTGAGAAAGCGGATATTGCCGCATTCAAAATCAGCATGTATTCTCATTAAGTAACCGTCCTTTTCATATAATTTCGGGAGCCGACAGCATTGACATCCTTAAAAAGATCAATCAGATCATCCAAGATCTTCAAGAACTTTTTCGAGCCGGGGATTCCGTTATCTTATCGAGCAACAGCTCGCCGATCGCGCGGGCAAGATCGGTTGCATAAGGAAGAATCTGTATGGGAAGTTTTTTGAATTTAAGTTCGAAGTTGAGGGGATTGGAATAGCCGATCTCGCGTAGTCCGCGGCAAGCGGCATCCCAGTCTCCCGTGCCGTAGAAGGGCGGTAGGTGCTCGTCATCGGGGCCCTGCCAGTTATCGTTGATATGTGTCATGGTCAGGCGATTGCCAATCTTGAGGAGTTCAGTATAGTGATCGAGTTTAGCCTCATGAGCGTGACCGAAATCCCAGCAGATCTCGAGACCGAGTGCATCAGCCAGTTCGATAAGCTCATCCGCAGTCGAGCCATAACGATGACAGCCCTCCGCCTGATGTGCATCTCTCATATTCTCGGTAACAAGCTTGATACCCGCCTTTTCGGCATAGGGGATGTACGTATTGTAAAATTCAAGATTCTTTTGGAACCAATATTTATTGTTTTCTTCACCCGCGGGCATCATGCCGTCGCCAATAGGATGAAGCACGGCACGCTTGATGCCGAGTTCGCCTGCCATTTCGATAGTTTTAAGGACCTTCTGATGAAGTATTTCGGGAGTCTTATCTCTGAAGGGAAGGTGACCCGAAACGATGATCATACCCGTTCTTTCGGCTTCCTTCTTTACCTCGGCGATCATCTCATGCCAATCGTCGCCATACATATCAATCGCCGCGACAAAATTGAAATCCATCGAGTCAAAACCGTGCTCATAAAGGAATCCGACAGCCTCAACGGGATTCATATGGCTAGCCGGCGGAAAAGTTACGGAAAGCGGAAGTGCGTGTTTTTTCATTATTGTATACCTCGGATCATTAATTATTGTTCAATGCTTTTTCGTATGTCTCACGCTTTGCTTGCGACGGAGTATAATTGACATCCGAACAGGCTGGGAGCGACGGTTTTTCGCGGTTTTTGCCATAGAATGGAGTCTGCGTATCGTTTTCAAATTTCACGCGATCCTCTTCCTTACGGAAATCCGGAATATCGTAGGGTTTGTTTCCGTCAAGGATGCTTCTGTGCGCGAGAATTCCGACGGATGCCATGGTCGTTGCAAAATATTCGTCAAACTCGGGACGGCGATTTTCGCGGATACAGTTGATAAACTCACGGAAGACGTAAAAGTCGCTTCCGCCGTGGCCCGCCTTTTCGAGCAGTGGCTTGTCTTCTTCAGGAAATTCGGGTTTATAGTAATTATGCTCCTCGAGTCCTTCGGGAACGTTCCACTTATTGTAGTTGAGCATAACCTTATTGCCGCTTCCGCGGACATTTTCGATCTGTCCGAGCTCACCGCAGATACGGTAGGAATTTTCATGCGCTCCGAATGCGGCACATCCCGTGATGCGGAAGACAGATTTGTCGTCATTCAGGGTAGTTATGATTGCGGCGCGGTCGCGGACATTAAGGGGACATGTAACATCTTCTTCATAACCGTACACGGGCATTGCCGACACGCGGACGGGACGCTGACCCGTGATATACATCAGGGGCGCAAGCGAATGGGTAATGTAATATGTTCGCGGGATATTATTACGCCAATGCTCGGGCGACGGACGGAGACGGACAACTTCTTCCATATTGTTCGGATTCAGCGGATGGTTGTACTCGCCCTCGGCAAAGAGGACGTGACCGAGAGTTCCCTCTCTGTAAACGCGGCGCATTTCTTGGTTAAATACCATAAAGGGATAGTTTTCCGCGATCATATAGAAAGCTTTGCTCTTCTCCGCCGCACGGACGAGCTTTACTCCGTCAGCCATGGTGGTGTTGCTCGTCGTTTCGCTGAGTACGTGGATATTTCTTTCAAGGCATCTGACGGCGTACTCGGCATGCTCGTTAAAATAATTGCAGAGCATTACAGCATCCATCGGGTGCTCGATAAACTCGTCGAAATTTCGGTAAACGATAATTTCGGGGGCGATCTTTTTCGCTTCTTCTATACGTCTTTCGTCCTTTTCGCAAACGGCAACGATCTCCGCGCCTGCGGCAAGCATACTTGCAAAAAGTGAACGTCCGCGTCCGAGTCCAAAGACTCCGAGTCTGATCTTTTCCATCTTTTTCTCCTTATAATTCGATTCGAGCCGTGATGTTAAGGTTCAAGAAAATGATATCATTATTCATGAGGTTTGTCAATACTTCTGCGCAAATTTTGTCTGCGGAATTCGCTTGGTGTCATACCTGTTTTGCTCTTGAAGGTACGGCTGAAATTGCTTTCATCAGAAAAACCGCAAGCGTCGACTATCTCCTTTATGCTTTTCTCGCTTTCGGCAAGCAGATTTTTAGCTGCGGAAAGTCGACAACTTATCAGATAATCTATCGGTGAATAACCCGTGATGCTCTTGAAAACGTGAGCAAGATGCGAGGGACTTACGTGAAATTCGGATGCCAGAGAGGCGATTGTAACATCAGCGGAACAGTCACGTTCAAATCTGTTCTGTATTCTGCGAACCATTTCGCTGTTCTTGTTCTCGCCGACGAGAAACCTTTGCGGTGCAATTCTGTATATCTCGGAAAGAAGTATCATGAGAAACGCATCGGCAACTTTGGAATACATAGGTTTTTGATGATTAGTTTCACTGTGAATGGCAGCAAATAGCAGCCTTACCTTTTCTCGCGATTTCCCGCAATCGACGATGTGTTCAAAGCCTTGTGAGCGGTTGACGAGTATTGAGGATAACGCATAATTTTCGCTTCCGCGCGAGATTTCGGAAGAGATAAGCAGAGTGTATCTGCGGTATTCGGATGAGAGAACACGAACCGAATGCTCCTCGAAACGGCTGAATACTAGAAGCGTGCCTTCAGCGGCTCTGAACGTTTTTTCCGAGACGCTGACTTCAACTTCTCCCGATATGATATAGATAAGTTCGTGCCCGTCATGATAGTGGTTGGTGTAACCGAGCACCTGATCGGAATAGCCCGCGGAAAGAATATGCATTTTCTCCCTCCTTGCTTGATTTACATATCTATTATAGCACATTTTATGCTAAATTGCAAGATTTACATATCAGTTCGCAAAAAAATCATAACACAACTGTATGTTATTATTTTATAATATATACATAATAGGAGGAATGTAAAATGAACAGACGTGTATATTTAACAAAAGAAAGCTTTTTTGAACAGAATGAAGCACTCGGGACATATCTTCCCTATTCGGAAGATCTTTCTGTGCTCGGCACACCGATAACGGTCGGCAACAAGACTCTGCCGAACCGTCTTGCTTGTCAGGCTATGGAGGGCTGCGACGGAAATGCCGACGGCACTCCCGCAGAGCTTACGATCAGAAGATACAAGAGATTTGCAGAGGGCGGATCGGCTATTATTTGGTTTGAAGCTACCGCTTGCCGTGAGGACGGACGCGCCAATCCGCGTCAGCTCTGGATCACAGAGGACAACCTCGACAGCTTCAAAAAGATTGTAAATGACATTAAGGAATACGCGATGAAGTCAAACGGCTTTGAGCCGCTGATCATCATGCAGGCGACTCATTCGGGCAGATACAGCAAGCCGCACGGCGTGCCCGAGCCTCTTATTGCTTACAACAATCCAATCTTTGAGGGAGACAAGCCGATAGACAAGAGCCGTATTCTTTCAGATGACGAGCTCGATCGAATCGGCGCGGCTTTAGTAGAATCCTCAAAACTCGCAGAGGAAGCGGGATTTGACGGAGTTGATATCAAATGCTGTCACAGATACATCAATTCCGAACTTCTTTCGGCTTACGAACGCGATGGAAAATACGGCGGAAGCTTTGAAAACCGCACAAGACTTCTTCGTAAATCCATCGAGGGTGCAATGCAATCAACGGGAAAGGACTTTATCGTTTCCTCTCGTCTCAACGTTTACGACGGCTTCAAGTATCCTTACGGATTCGGCGTTTCAAAAAACGGCGGTGTTGAATTTGATCCCGCAGAGCCGATAAGACTTCTTAAAGAGCTTCGCGCACTCGGTGTTGAGCTTCTTAATATTACTATGGGCAATCCCTATTTCAATCCGCACGTAAACCGCCCCTTTGCGCTCGGCGGATACGATCCCGCGGAGCATCCGCTTGAGGGTGTTGCGCGCATGCTGAACGGTATTGCCCTCCTTAAGAAAGAAGTTCCCGATATGAAGATCATATCTTCCGCGCTCTCCTATCTCGGTGTTGTTGCTCCGCAGGTCTGCGCGGGATACATCAAGGACGGCGGATTTGATTTCTGCGGATTTGGCAGAACGATTCTTGCATATCCCGATTACGCAAACGACATTCTCGCGGGCGGAATGAAAAAAGAAAAGATCTGTCTCTGCTGTTCGAAATGCTCCGAAATGATGCGCGCGGGCGGTACTCCCGGATGCGTTATGCGCGATAAGCTTTACAGCGATATTTACCGTGAATTCAAGGAGAATCAGAAATGAAGCACGTAATTATCAGCGGATGTACGCGCGGAATCGGCGCGGCTTGCGTCAAAAAGTTTCTTGACGCGGGATACCGTGTCACCGGTATGGGAAGAAGCGCGAAATCCGATTTTGAATCAGTTAATTTCAACTACGTCAGCGGTGATCTTTCGTCTTCCGCGGACAGACAAAAACTTGTCGAATCGGCAATAAAGAAATTCGGTCAGATCGATATTTTGGTAAACGTTGCGGGTGTTGCTCCGCTTGAGAGACGCGATCTTCTCGAGATGACCGAAGAAAGCTACGACAGAGTTATGGATATCAACACAAAGGGAACGCTCTTTCTCACTCAGGCGGTTGCAAGGGAGATGATAAATAATCCCGAAGAAAAAGGGATCCGCGGATATATCTGCAATATCTCTTCCCTCTCGGCGTACACGAGCTCGACGAGCCGTGGTGAGTACTGTATTTCTAAAGCCGGTGTTTCAATGGTGACAAAGCTTTTCGCGGATAGGCTTGCGGAATACGGCATACCCGTTAACGAGGTCCGTCCGGGTATTATCAATACAGATATGACTTCCAAGGTAAAAGAAAAATACGACAACCTGATCGGCGGCGGTCTTCTGCCCATTAGCCGTTGGGGTGAGCCCGAGGATATTGCAGATGCTGTTTTTGCGCTTACGACGGGTGCACTTCCATACGTCACAGGTCAATCTCTCGATGTTGACGGCGGATTCCATATGAGGAGATTATAAATGAAAACTTATTCATATGACGCGGTGGTCATCGGAAGCGGTGCATCGGGTTATGCGGCGGCTTGCCGTATTGCCGAGATAGGCACGAAAAGCGTATGCATCGTGACCGAGGGAATCAACTGCGGAACCTCCCGAAATACGGGAAGCGATAAGCAGACGTACTATAAGCTCTCGCTTTCGGGAAGCGAAAGTGACAGCGTGCGTAAAATGGCGGAGACTCTCTTCGACGGCGGATGCGTTGACGGAGACACGGCGCTTTGTGAAGCGGCACTTTCGGCAAGATGCTATTATTCGCTTTGCGAGGCAGGTGTACCATTTCCTTCGAACAGATACGGAGAATCGGTAGGCTACAAAACGGATCACGATCCTCTTTCACGCGCGACAAGTGCGGGACCTCTTACATCCAAATACATGACCGAAGCACTTGAGCGCAAGGCGCAAAGGCTCGGAATTAAAGTATTTGACAATCTGTTTACTGTTGAAATTCTTCAGAATGACGGCGAGGCATGCGGTATTATCTGCCTCGATACGGCAGATGGCGAGTACGTTGCGTTTTCTGCTCCGAATGTCATTATGGCTACGGGCGGGCCTGCGGGAATCTACTCCGACAGCGTTTATCCCAAATGCCATCACGGCATGACCTCTCTGGCTCTCAAAGCAGGCGCAAAGCTTCAGAACATGACCGAGTGGCAATACGGACTTGCTTCCAAAAATCCGAGATGGAACGTATCGGGTACGTATATGCAAGTGCTTCCGAGAATCGTATCTGTTGATGAAGCCGGACGCGAGCGTGAATTTCTTTGGGAATACTTTTTTGAGCCGTACGAGGCTATGTCAATGGTATTTATGAAGGGATATCAATGGCCATTCGATATCAAAAAGGTGCGCAACGGGTCTTCTGTAATCGACCTTCTCGTTTACAGAGAAACTGTTCTGCGCGGACGCAAGGTATATCTCGACTATACGAAAAACCCCTTCGGTATTGAAAACATTGAATTCGATAAGCTTTCCGAAGAGGCTTGCAATTACCTTGCGAAAGCCGAGGCTTGCTTTGGCACGCCGATCGAAAGACTCGAAAAAATGAATGCTCCGGCTATAGAGCTTTATAAAAGCAAAGGCGTGGATATAACCAAAGAGTATCTCGAGATCGCCCTTTCGGCACAGCATTGCAACGGCGGTGTTGCGGTTAATTCGGATTGGGAAACAAACGTACGCGGTCTCTTCGTTATCGGTGAAGCCGCGGGAACTCACGGCATAACCCGTCCCGGTGGAAGTGCGCTCAATGCGGGTCAGGTCGGTGCGCTTCGCGCCGCAGAAGCGGTTTCGTATTCGGACAGAAGGTTTTTATCAGAAGATTTCGAGAGCGTTTCAAATGAAAAAATCGCATGTATGCCCAAAGTTGATCCTTCTTCTGTATCGATCATTGATATTGAAGCAAGGCTTAATACGGCTCGGCGCAGTATGAGCGCATGCGCGGGAGCGATAAGAAATCCCGAAAAAATGGCGCAGTATCTTACCGAGATCAAGGCAGTTCTGCCCCAACTCGGATATATAAAAAACATGCCGACGGCCGGTGAAGTAATGGCTCTTCATCTCTTCTCCGATACGCTGACGGTTCAGGCGGCGGTGCTTACGGCTATGCTTGATTTCGCGCAAAAGCAGAAGTTCTCGCGCGGATCTGCTCTTTACAGCGATCCGGAGGGCGACGAGATCGAAGGACTTGAAGATATCTTCCGTTTTACTCTGCCCGAGAAGGATTCACACAAGAGAGTGATTCAATCAGTCGAGATTCGTGGAAAAGAATTTTTCTGCTCGCGCAGATTTGTGCGAAAGATGCCTCCCGAGAATGACTGCTTTGAGACGGTATGGAGAGAATACCGTGAAAGGAGAGAAACAAAATGAAAACAATATTTCTTTGTGATAAAAAGAGCAATATAGAAAAGGTTTACGCGGAAAGTTTTGACAGTTTGCCCGAGGTTGAAAGAACCGTTTATTCGGCATCAGATCTGCTTACCGAACCGACAAAATTCGAAGAAGTTGAATACGTATTTTCCACCTGGGGAATGCCTTCTCTGACAGAAGAACAAATAAAGAGCTGTCTTCCTTCGCTTAAATGCGTGTTTTATGCTGCGGGAAGTGTTCAGCCTTTTGCGCGTCCTTTTCTCGCTTGCGGAGTCAAGGTATTCAGCGCTTGGGCGGCAAATGCGGTTCCGGTTGTTGAATACACTCTTGCACAGATTATTCTGGCTAACAAGGGATTTTTCGCCCATTCGCGCGAAATGAAAAAGGGTAACCGCGAGGCGGGCAAGGTGATGAAGGCGTCCTATCCCGGAAACTACGGCGAAAACGTCGGCATCATCGGTGTCGGAATGATCGGTTCACAGGTAGCCGAAAGATTAAAAGACTATAAGCTGAAAGTTCTCGCATTCGATCCGTTCCTTTCGGACGAGCGCGCCGAAAGTCTCGGAATCAAAAAAGCGTCGCTTGAAGAGATCTTTGCAACCTGCCGTGTAGTAAGCAATCATATGGCTAACAATGAGCAGACAAAGGGAATGCTTGATTACAAATATTTCTCGAAGATGATGCCTTACTCCACGTTTATCAATACGGGCAGAGGTGCACAGGTAGTTGAAGATGATCTCGTTCGTGTGCTGACCGAGCGTCCTGACGTGACCGCGATACTTGACGTCACATATCCCGAGCCTCCCGCTGAGGGACATGCATTCTATTCCCTTCCCAACTGCTTCCTTACACCTCACATTGCGGGAAGCCTTATGAACGAAACACACCGCATGGCAGAATACATCATTGAGGAATACGAGCGCTTTATCTCGGGCGAGAGATGCCTTTACGAGGTCAGCGAAAAGATGCTCGAAACCATGGCGTGATGAAGGAAAAATATCTTGAATTGATGTCGAAGGCGCTTTCGGCTTATTCGGATGAACATATTCATGAATATTTCGAAAGAGTTAAGGCTGAGGGGCTGACCGAGCACGGCTTTCCGCGTCTTACGGTGAACATCGGCGTTCTCGTCTGCCACGGTTACAGACAGGATCTTATTCCGCTTTTCATAGAGATGATGGACTTTTGCTGCGAGCAGATACCGAAGGTAAAGGCGGCAAACGATTTTTCGGTGCGAGAGATCGTATTTTGCATTTTTGAATTGCAGAAGAACGGTATGTTTACCGATGAGATCGAACGGTGGAAGAAGGTTCTTTCAAAGATCGTTGCAACAGAATGCTACGATAAATTCGCATCCGAAACCGATCAGGTCATCGGCAACTGGGCGCTTTTCACGGCTGTGAGCGAATATGCGAGATCGCTTCTTATTGGGGTTGATAATAAAGATTTCGTCGAGTTGCAGATCGAAAATCAGCTTCACCGTCTTGATGAAAACGGGATGTATATGGATAATCTTCATCATGATGCTCACCAGCCTATGGTGTATGATCTTGTTCCTCGCTATCTCTTCACTCTGCTTTTGCATTTTGGATACAAGGGAAAGCATTTTGATCGAATAGACAAAGTTTTGAGAGAAACCGCGCTTATGACGCTGAAAATGCAATCGCTTACGGGCGAAATGGCTTTCGGCGGGCGGAGCAATCAGTTCGTGCACAACGAGCCGATGCTTGCAATCATTTTTGAATATGAAGCAAGCAGATACGCGCGCGAGGGCGATCATGAAACCGCAGGACGGTTCAAAGCGGCGATCAAGCGTGCAATCGAGGTCACAGAATATTGGCTTTCAAAAGAGCCGATACGTCATATCAAGAACCGTTTTCCGACGGGAACCCGCTACGGATGCGAGAAATACGCCTATTTTGACAAGTACATGATCACGGCGGCATCGCATCTCTTCTCGGCTTATCTGATATGCGATGATGCGATCCATACGGGAAACTTTGACGATTCCGACACCTGCTTTATGACAAGCAGTCATTTCCACAAGCTATTTATGCGATCGGGCGGATATTTTCTTGAATTTGACACGAATGCCGATCCGCATTACGATTCTTCGGGACTGGGACGGGTTCACCGCTACGGCGCACCAGCACCTATATGCCTGAGTCTTCCCTGCACCGACACACCGAAATACAAGCTTTGTACCGAAGACAAACTCCGCGCGTCGCTCTGTCCGGGTGTTGTCAAGGACGGAAAAGAGTTTTTATCATGCGATTCGAACGAGGCAATCGAAGTTGTTTCTTACTCAAGTGACAAAGCACGGCTGAAATATCCTTTGGGAATCACAGCCAATTACGTTATCGCTGACGGGTGTGTCACGGTAACGGTCGTGGGGGATGGAGAGATCCTTCACATGCTTCCCGCATTCTCATTTGACGGAGAAATAGAAACGGTTATTACCTTAAGCAACAATATGCTTGAAATAGCTTACGAGGGTTGGATCTGCCGCTACAGCGCAAACGGAGATATCCGTGATCTCGGAAAAACCGCGAGAAACAGAAACGGATATTATAAGCTGTTTTGTGCGGAAGGCAATGGAAAGCTTGATCTGAAAATCGAAATAATCAAAATATAACAGAAAAGAGGCTGAAATTTCAGCCTCTTTTCTGTTATTGATTTTTAATTTTGCGTTTCGCACAAAGATAATAAACACCGTAAAATCCCGCTATGTAGAGTAAGAAGAGTCCCACTACAATCATGGGATAGAGCACTTGATTGCCACCGACGAGGTTATAGAATATGTCGTATGGTGTGCCGTCGCCTCTCATGAGGAACATATAGTTATAGCCTATAATTACGTTTGCGGCATACGCGGCAATACAGAAGAGCGAAAGGATGGCAAAGGTTATCGGCATATCCTTCTTTTTCATGCTGATCATGCCCGATATCGCGATATAGAGCGAAGCAAATCCCGAAATCGAGTGGGTGATGCCGGATGCGACGTTATCGATCGAAAGAACCGGATAGACAGAATAATTGTTTCCCGCGCCGTATGTACCCATGACAGCACCGAGGAGTCCGAATATGAACACGAAATCAAGTGCAGCGCCCTTTAGTCTTCCCTTTGAGAATGCCGCGAGAGGAATCGCTATCAGCTGAATACTGCAAAGGAACAAGGGGAGCTCAAGCTTCCATCTCATCGGATCGCCGGTTGCAATGCTGATCATGACGATCTTGAAGATTTCAATCGCATCTATAAGTATTGCGGAGATGATGAGTATCTTATTCTTTGTCTCCTGATCTTTGTTTGTATTTCTTAAGCCGAGAAGAACCGCGAGAGTCACCATAATCGCCATCAGGCTTGTGACAAACAGAAGATGCTGCCATGAAAGGAAGCCTTCTGCTTCTCTCGTATATCCTCCTATGCCGAAAAATTCTTTCATAATATACCTCTTTGAATTTCAAACAAATTACAACAGATACATTATACCATAAATTAATTATTTTTCAAGCAAATCAAAGATTCTTAAGAAAATCTTAAGAATCAAAAAAGCGAGCCTCTGACGGCTCGCTTTTGTTTTTATTTTTTATTTCTGTTTAGGCTTTTTGATTCTGTTGAGCTGTTTGTTCATCTTAAGGAGCTCTTCTTTGGTGAAGGAAATATTCACCATACCCATCATAGAGGAGAGTCTGAGCACGCTGAAGCCGCCGAGCATATCCATGATTCCGCTTCCGCCGGCATCCTTGAGGTCGATATCGAAACCGCCCTTCTTTTCGCCCTGAGCCTTACCCTTCTTATTTGCGTCCATCTTCTTTTTGAGCTTAAGACCAACGCCGAGGAACCAGAGCTTTCCGCGCTTGGACTGCATAATATCCGAGATCTTGTCGTTGAGCGAGAATCTTCCTTCGATTTCGGTAACATCGAACCAGTTGAGAACTGCGCCGACCTCACGGAGAACATAATCCATATTCATTTCCGCGACCTTACGGATCTTGCCCTCGTCGGTGAAGTCACCCGCCTTGGCAACGATGGTCGATTCGCCCTCATTCTTGACATCAAAGTAGAAGAAGTGATCGGGAGCGGTCTTCTTGCCGACAGACTTGCCGTTGACGAAGAGCTCGACTTCGGGAAGATTGGAATAAACGGTTACCTTGGTAACGTCCTCTACGCGATCGATATATCTCTTGCCGCAGAGGTGTACGAAAGGATCTACATCGGGAGAAACGAGCCATGCCTTGTAGGCAAAGAAAGCGTCCTTCTTGTACTTTCTGTCCATGGTAACGAGACCCTTGTGGTTCTGTCCGTTTTCGCCGCCCTCTGCACGCGCATCTGCGCCGAAATCGAACATGTTCCATACGTGGGTCGCCCACATATATTTGCGGGTAAAGAGCTGTTTGATGAGCTCCTCATGGTAGTAAGCCTGATATTCCTCGGTGTAGTCGCCCTGCTTGGGATCCGAAGTATGCCAGTTGAGTGCCTCGCATCCGTACTCGGAGCATCCGATCGGGATGGTGGGATGCATTGCGTGGAATTTATCGAACCAAGGTCCGTTCATAGTTGTGTCACCGCCGTACCAACCGAAATAGTGGTTATAGGAAACGACGTCGGGGATCTGAAGATAGGGATCGTCCATCTTGCACATCGAAACCGCCGCGATGGTGGTAAGACGTGTCTTATCCATCTCGTGAACCATATCGTTGAGAATACGGTGGTTTTCAAGAAGATCTTCATCCGCACCGCCGATACCGATCTCATTTGAAAGTCCCCAAACTACGATCGAGGGATGGTTATAGTTCTGCGAAACAAGTTCCTTCATCTGCGAGATTGTATTCTCACGTCCTCCGGGCATGTGCTTCGAGATGTAGGGAATCTCTGCCCAGATAACGAGACCGCGCTCGTCGCAAAGGTCGTAGAAATACTGATCATGCTGATAGTGAGCAAGGCGGATGGTGGTTGCGCCGACCTCGCAGATGAGGTCGATATCCTCAACGTGGTGCTCGGGAAGAAGCGCGTTGCCGACACCCCATCTGTCCTGATGGCGGGATACGCCGCGGAGAGGATATTCCTCGCCGTTAAGAATAAAGCCGTTGTTGGGATCGATCTTGAAGGTACGGCATCCGAAGCGGCTGCAGACGTTGTCAACAACAGTCTCGCCCTCTACGATCTCTGCTGTGCAGGTGTAAAGGTAGGGATCCTTGCGTCCGTTCCAGAGATGAACACCGTTAATATCAAATGTCTGCTTGGTCCATGCGCCGGTTCCGCCCGAAATCGGCTCGCCCTCGGCATCGGTGATCGTGTATCGGATCACCTGTCCCTCTGCGAGATCCTTTACAAATACTTCAACCTCGACCTTTGCGTCCTTGCCCTCGACTGCGGGAGTGATCTTGATGCCGGGTGCGCCGTAGTAATCAAGGTCAAAATGTGCCTTATTGACACAGATGAGGTTTACGTTTCGGTAAAGTCCGCCATAGAAGGTGAAGTCAGCCATCTGGGGATAAACGGTATTATTTGCGCTGTTATCGACAATAACGGCGATCTCGGTTGAATCCTTGATCTCATCGGTGATATTGACTCTCCAGGTCGAATAACCGCCGTCGTGGTGCGCAAGATGCTTGCCTCCGACGTAGACGTCAGCAGAGGAATTCGCGCCGCGGAATTCGAGATAGTAGAGGTCAGCCTCGGGAAGCGAGGATTTCTCCAATGTCTTGAAATAGAGGCAGGAGCCTCTGAAATAATCGTTGCCGCCGTCGTATCCGTCTTCGGCGTTCCATGTGTGGGGAAGGCTGATCTTCTCGCCTTCACGAATGCTTACGTCCGTCGTGTTCTTGACAAAAAGCCAATCGGAATTAAGACTTACAATGTTTCTCATTGTGTTTCTCCTGATATATTTTTAGCAAAATGATTATACACAAAAAATGTGAATTGGATATAAACTTGAATGAAACTCGGTGTCCGAGCACTTATAGAACGGACACCGAAGAATCAAGATCTCAGTTTTCGGAAGTTCTTCTTGCTTCAAGCTCGGTGTTCATCTTTGCGAGGGTCTTCTTGTCAAGGTTATAAACCAAACCGAGACCAATGAACTGCATAATAGCGGAAACAAGGAAGAGCGCCGCTACGAGATAGCGCAGATTTACCGCTACCTCCCAGGAAAGGAGAGTAACATCAATAAATTCATTACCAAACTCGTCAACCGCATTATTTACGTAGCCGAGACTGCTCATGATAACGAGCGCGACTGCGGGACCAACGCCCTGCGCAAGCTTACGGAAGAAGGAATGGAGCGAATAAACAACACCCTCCTCGCGGTTGCCTGTCTTCCACTCATTGTAGTCAATGGCGTCGCCCATCATAGCCCAGGATACTGTGGAGTAGATACCGAGACCGAGGCTGTATACGAGCTGGCAAAGGATGTAAATAATAAGGTCGAGGCCCGTGTTATCGGGAGTGATGATAAAGAGTCCGCAGGCGCCGATGATTGAGCAAACCGCGCCGAGGACCGAAAGCTCCTTTTTACCGTACTTTACTACCATCTTTCTGGCAAGAGGAGTGAAGCAAAGGATCGGGATCATTGCAAAGAGCTGAACAACGCCCGAGATATCAGTGTTTTTGAAGTAGATCTGGAATACTACAGAAACCGCGGTAGTAGCGCCCTGCATACCGATGAACATACCCATAGCGGCAAGAGTCGCGCCGACTGCGGGACGGTTCTTATAGAAGTTGACCATAGCCTTGAATACGTTGAATTTCGGGCGGTCTTCGCTGACTGTGACCTCGGTATCAACGCGGATCTCGGTATTTCTGATCATGAACTGGAAGCAGATAAAGCCAAGAACTCCCATGATGAGAGCTGCGAGGAATACGCGGGGACCGTTGAGAGATTCGTCCTCATTGTAAATGATAAAGGGAAGGATTACCATGGGGAGCATATTGCCGACCATTGAACCAACCGAACGCCATGCCGAAAGAGACGCTCTGTCAGCAGGCTCATTTGAAATAAGCGAGAGAAGCGAACCGTAGGGAACGTTCGCGATGGTGTAAAATGCGTCCCAGATTACGTAACCTGCAATAAAGATAATTATCTTTGCCCAAACGGGTGCACTCGGAAAAGGCAGGAAGCAACAAGCTCCGCCAACGATCAGTCCGATAGAACCGATCCAAATGTACTGCAGGAACTTATTTCTCTTGTAGGTATGTCTGTCGGAGTCAACTATTGTACCGATCAGCGGGTCGTTGATCGCATCCCATACCTGAACAACGACGAGAAGAAGCGAATACCAAAGTCCAAGACCCATAACTTGGGTCCAGAAGAGAGCCATTGTACCCTTGAGTGCAAAGCTCATATTGCATCCCAGGTCGCCCGCAGCATAGGATACGCTGTCGCGCATACCGAATTTACGCTTGCCGTTCTCTGCAAGCTGAGGTGTTTTTTTCATTTTTACGTCCTCTTTTTCTATTTTTACGGCATATGTCCGCGGATTTGAAAACGCAGACAAAATACCTCATCATTAGTATAAAACATTTTTCGAAACTTCGGGAGTATTTTTTTCATATATTTTTGTATTTTTTTAAACCTTTCGCGAATTTTATGTTGTAATTGTGCCAAACATATGTTATAATAATAATGAATATTTATAAATATTGCCAAACCGCGCTCCTGATTTACAAAATTCAATTATAAAAGAGGCGCTTAATGTTTAACGCAAGTGAATTACGCTTTCTGAGCGAGGCTTTTGCCAAATGCAGAATCACTGTCTCGCTGCACAAACCGAGCGATAAGCTTTCGGATGTTGCAAACGATATTTTTCGTCCGATATTAACCGATATCGCCAGTGATCTCACATTATCTGATTTTATCGGCGAGATTATGCCGCAGACACTTTATAAGGTCACAAACCGTTTTTCGCTTTGCTTCAACTATTTTGAGTGCCACACCGACGGCGAGACGTCAATACTTCTGATAGGTCCCTATCTATCGTCGCCTCTCTCCTCTGCGGATATACTCGAGATATGCGAAAAGAACAATATTTTTATCGGTGCGCATAAATATGCGAGCGAATTTTACGCGGGTATCCCCGTGATTGCGCCCGACGACCGCCTATTCATTTTTCTTTCCACATTCTGTGAGCATCTTTGGGACACGCCCTCTTTATCTGCAGTCGATCTTACCGAAAGTCTTGATTCTCCTCTGTTTCCCCTTTCGAATGAGAATGACAAGCGTGACGACTTTGACTCGACGCTTATAAACATGAAGCTGATAGAAAAGCGTTATACGTTCGAAAATATGCTGATGGAGGCAGTTTCGGAAGGTCAGATTCATAAAGAAACCGAGCTCATGAATTCATTCTCGGAGTATCATTTCGAGAAGCGTGTCGCAGATCCGGTCAGAAACGCAAAGAATTACGCCATCATCATGAACACTCTTCTCCGCAAGGCGGCGGAAAAAGGCGGTGTACATCCGATGTATCTTGATAAGATGTCATCGGATTTTGCCTCAAAAATTGAGGCAATCGGAACTATTGCGGATAATTTCGATCTTATGCTTGAAATGTTCCGATCATATTGCAGACTCGTCCGCAAATACTCAATGCAGGGGCTTTCACCGATAGTACGCAAGACGGTTCTTATGATAGATGCCGATCTTTCGGCAGATCTTTCGCTGTCATCCCTCTCCGAGGCACAAAACGTGAGCTCGGGGTATCTTGCTACCATATTCAAAAAAGAAATCGGCAAAACGGTTTCCGAGTTTATACGCGAAAAGCGCGTCAAGATGGCAAAGAATCTGCTTTCCACCACTCATCTGCAGGTGCAGACGATTGCAGTGCACTGCGGAATAATGGACGTTCAGTATTTCACAAAAATATTCAAAAAAGAAACCGGTATGACCCCCAAGCAATACCGTGAAAATAATCAAAACACTCAAAAAATATAAAGGAGGAACAAAATGCAGACATTCTTGAACGAAGACTTTCTGCTCTCCACAGAAACCGCGAAGAAGCTTTATCATTCCTTTGCGGAAACACAACCGATAATCGACTATCATTGCCACGTATCTCCAAAGGAGATATATGAGGACAAGCGATTCTCGGATATGACCGAGATCTGGCTTGGCGGCGACCATTACAAATGGCGTCTCATGCGCTCGAACGGTGTGGATGAATACTACATCACGGGAGATGCACCCGCTTACGAAAAATTCTTTAAATTTGCCGAGGCACTTCCCAAGGCAATCGGAAATCCGATGTACCATTGGTGCCATCTTGAACTGAAGCGTTACTTCGGTTACAACGGCATTCTTAACGCCGAAACAGCACCCGCGGTATGGGAGCTTTGCAACGCAAAGCTTAAAGAAGAAGGTATGAGTGCGCGCGGCATCATTAAGCAGAGCGGAGTCAAGCTCATCGGTACGACCGATGATCCTATCGACAGCCTCGAATACCACAAGCTGATCAGAGAGGACGAATCCTTCGATACGGTGGTTGCTCCGTCATTCCGCCCCGACAAGGCTCTTAACATTGACAAGGCTGGATGGCTCGACTATATCCGCAAGCTCTCCGAGGTCTGCGGATATGAGATAAATTCGATTGCTTCTCTCAAAAAGGCTCTTTCGGACAGAATAGATTATTTTGCTTCATGCGGTTGCAAGGCAAGCGACCATGGACTTGATTTTATGGTCTATGCGGAAGCAAGTGATGAAGATCTTGAAGCCGTTCTTGCTCGTGGACTTGCGGGTGAAACCGTACCTTCCGCGGAAGCCGAAGCTTTCAAGACTTCTCTTCTCGTTCATTGCGCGAAGGAATACGTTCGCGTCGGATTTGCAATGCAGCTCCATTACAACTGTCTGCGCAATCCCAATTCCGCAATGTTTGCAAAGATCGGTCCCGACACGGGCTTCGACTGCATCGGTCCGAACGACGGATGCCGCAAGCTCGCTTCTCTGCTTGACCGTCTCTACAGAGAGAACAGTCTGCCGAGAACAATCATCTACAGCCTTGACGCATCCGACAACGCCTTTATCGACACGATCATCGGCGCGTTCCAGGGCACCGAGGTTGCGGGCAAGCTCCAGCACGGAAGCGCGTGGTGGTTCAACGACAACAAAACGGGTATGCGCGAGCAGCTAATCAGTCTTGCCAACCTTTCGCTTCTCGGAAACTTTGTCGGTATGCTCACCGACTCGCGCTCCTTCCTCTCCTACACACGCCACGAATACTTCAGACGCATTCTCTGCGCTCTGATCGGCGAGTGGGTTGAGAACGGCGAATATCCCGACGATGATTCTGCGCTCGCAGATATCGTTCGCGGTATTTGCTACGAAAATGCAAAAAGATATTTTGATTTATAAATCGGAGGTAGAAAAATGCCAATGCAAATGACATTCCGCTGGTACGGCGAGGGTAACGACCGTATCAAATTATCGGATATCAAGCAGATCCCCGGCGTTACCGGAATCGTTTGGGCTCTGCACCACAAAATGCCCGGAGAGATCTGGGAAGTCGACGAGATCGCTGAAGTAAAGCGTCAGCTCGACGAATACGGCTTCAACATGGACGTTGTTGAGTCGGTAAACGTACACGACGATATCAAGATCGGTCTGCCCACCCGCGATGCTTACATCGAAAATTACAAGACCACTATCCGCAACCTCGCAAAGTTCGGAGTCAAGGTCATCTGCTACAACTTCATGCCGATCTTTGACTGGACCCGCTCCAATCTCTTCCATCCCGTGGGCGATGGCTCGACCGCGCTCTTCTATGAAAAGAACATGATTCAGGACGATTACAACGCTATGGCGAAGTACATCCTTGATTTCACCGAGAAATACAACATGTCCTTCCCCGGATGGGAACCCGAAAGAATGGCAAAGCTTGACGAGCTCTTCAAGGCATACGCCGACGTTGACCACGAAAAGCTCTGGGCAAATCTCAAGTACTTCCTTGAGGCTATAATGCCCACCTGCCGCGAGTGCGACATCAAGATGGCTATCCACATGGACGATCCGCCTTGGGATATCTTCGGTCTGCCCCGTCTTCTCATCAACGAGGAAAACATCGACAGATTCCTGCGCATGGTTGACGACGAGTACAACTGTCTGACTCTCTGCTCGGGAAGCCTTGGCGCAGATCTCTCGAACAACGTAGCCGATATCGTTCGCAAGCATTGCGACCGTATCGCATTTGCTCATATCAGAAACGTAAAGCATTTTGAGAACGGCGACTTCTCCGAGGCAAGCCACCGCGACTGCGACGGCGACACCGGTATCCTTGAGATTCTCAAGGCTTACCACGACTGCGGCTTCGAGGGCTACATCCGCCCCGACCACGGCAGACATCTCTGGGGCGAAGGTCCCGGCACGGTACGTCCCGGTTACGGTCTTTACGACCGCGCACTCGGCATAATGTATATGCTTGGCGTCTGGGATTCGCTCGATAAGTTCGATAAATAATAAAGAGGTAAATAAAAATGATCAATCTTCCCCTTAATATTGATTACACCGGCAAGGTAGTTGTCGTTACCGGCGCAGGCGGACTTATCTGCGGCGCTATGGCTCGCGCATTCGCTCAGTCGGGCGCAAAGGTTGCTGCGCTCGACCTCAATGAAGAGGCAGTAAAGAAGCTCGCTGACGAGCTCAAGGCTGAAGGCTTTATCTGTGAAGGCTACAAGGCAAACGTACTTGATCCCGAAGCACTCGAAGAGGTACACAAGGCTGTTCTCGCAGATCTCGGTCCCTGTGACATTCTCGTAAACGGTGCAGGTGGAAACAATCCCCGCGCTACAACAGATAACGAGTATCAGCACGAGGCAAAGGAGGGCGGCAAGTCCTTCTTCGATCTCGATCCCTCGGGCGTTGACTTTGTTTTTAAACTCAACTTCCAGGGCACTCTCCTTCCCACTCAGGTCTTTGCAAAGGATCTCGTTGAAAAGAAGGGCGGATGCATTCTTAACATCTCTTCGATGAATGCTTACACTCCCCTTACCAAGATTCCCGCATACTCTGCGGCTAAGGCGGGTATTTCTAACTTCACCCAGTGGCTTGCTACTCACTTTGCGGGCACCGGAATCCGTTGCAACGCTATCGCTCCCGGCTTCCTCGTTTCTGCACAAAACTACAAGCTTCTTTTCAATGAAGACGGCACTCCCACCGCAAGAAGCGCGAAAATCCTTAACGGCACTCCCACCGGCAGATACGTTGACGCATCCGAGCTTCTCGGCGCAACTCTCTTCCTCTGCGACGACCGCGCGGCTTCGGCCATCACCGGTGTTGTTCTCCCCATCGACTGCGGTTTCGCGGCTTACTCCGGTGTATAAGGAGGCATAACTATGGAAAAGTATATTCCCGTTGTCGTTATCAAGGAGCTTTCCGAGACCGACAAGATTCTGACCGCTCTCAAGAAGAGCGACATCAACACCGCGGAGATCACCTTCCGCACTGCATGCGCGGCGGAGGCGATCGCATACGCTTGCAAGAATTATCCCGATATGTCCATCGGTGCCGGAACTGTTATCAATGCGGCACAGTGCGAGGCTGCTCTTGCGGCAGGTGCGCAGTTCATCGTTTCTCCCGGACTTTCGGTTGACGTTGCAAAGATCTGTATCGAAAAGAATATTCCCTACTATCCCGGATGTGTAACTCCCACAGAGATCATGGCTGCACTTGAACTCGGTATCACCACCGTAAAGTTCTTCCCCGCAAACGTATACGGCGGACTTTCGGCACTCAAGGCACTTTCGGGTCCCTTCCCGCAGGTTAAATTCATCCCCACGGGCGGAGTTGACCGTTCCAACATTGACGAATTCCTCGCATTCGATAAGATCGCCGCTATCGGCGGAAGCTTCTTCGTCAAGGAAGCTCTTGAAAAAATGGAGGCAGAAAAATGAGCAAGGTTATAACTTTCGGCGAGATCATGCTTCGTCTCGCACCCAACGGATACTACAGATTCTTCCAGAATGATCAGATGCAGGCTACCTTCGGCGGCGGAGAGGCTAACGTAGCAGTTTCTCTTGCAAACTTCGGACTTGAGAGCGCATACGTCACAAAGCTTCCGAAGCACGCTATCGGTCAGGCGGCAATCGACTCGCTCCGTTATTTCGGCGTTGACACTTCAAAAGTTGTCCGCGGCGGCGACCGTGTAGGCATCTACTATCTTGAAAAAGGCGCATCGCAGAGAGGCTCGGTCTGCATTTACGACCGTGCTCATTCGGCTATCGCAGAGGCACAGCCCGAAGATTTTGATTGGAACGCTATCTTTGACGGTGCCGATTGGTTCCATTTCACCGGCATTACTCCCGCGCTCGGCGGCAAGCTTGTTGATATCTGCATTGAGGCTTGTAAGGCTGCAAAGGCTAAGGGCGTAAAGATCTCCTGCGACCTCAACTACCGCGGCAAGCTCTGGACAAGAGCCGAGGCACGCGAGGCTATGACCAAGCTTTGCGAGTACGTTGACGTCTGCATTTCCAATGAAGAGGACGCAAAGGACGTATTCGGTATCGAAGCGGAAAACACCGATATTTACGGCGGTAAGCTCAACCACGAGGGTTACAAGTCGGTCGCAAAACAGCTGGCTGACAAGTTTGGATTCGAGAAGGTAGCAATCACGCTCCGTTCTTCGATTTCTGCATCCGACAACGACTGGGCGGGTATGCTTTACGACGGCGAAAATTATTGCTTCTCGAAGTCCTACCACCTCCACATCGTTGACCGTGTCGGCGGCGGCGACTCCTTCGGCGCAGGACTCATCTATTCTCTGCTCTCGGGCAAGGATACTCAGTCTGCTATCGAGTTTGCTGTAGCTGCATCGGCTCTCAAGCACTCCGTTGAGGGCGACTTCAACCGTGTAAGCGTCTCCGAGGTTGAAAAACTCGCGGGCGGCGACGGAAGCGGAAGAGTTCAGAGATAATTGATAATAAAAGGGTGACCAAGAGGTCGCCCTTTTATTATTTTCATAAAGCCGCTTGACAAAGGGGGGAGCCCGTGCTATAATATATAAAAATTTGAAAGCAAGGTGTTTTCATGACCACGGATCTTACACGCGGCTCGCCGCTGAAACGTATATTTTTCTTTGCGATGCCGTTTCTGATCGGCAATCTTTTTCAGCAATTCTATAACATTGCCGATATGGTTATCGTCGGCAGAACCATCGGAAATCTCGCTTACGCCGCTGTCGGCTCGACGGGAAGCCTTGTATGGTTTGCAAGCGGTGCGATCCAATCGCTGACAGTCGGCTTTTCGGTCGTCACGGCACACCACTTCGGCTCGGGTGACAAGGAGAAGGTCAAAGAATCCTTCGCCTCCTCGATAAAGCTATCCGCAGTAATATCAGTTGCCCTCTCGATTCTGTGCGTGCTTCTCGCACGCCCTATGCTGACTCTTCTGAGAACGCCCGAAACGCTCTTTGATGACGCTTACAATTACATCGTCTTTATCTTTGCGGGACTTGTTGTAACAGCTCTGTTCAATCTGCTTTCCAATATGATCCGTGCGCTGGGTGATTCAAAAACTCCCCTATACTTTCTCATTGTTGCATGTATAGTCAACATCGCGCTTGACGTTGTATTTATCCGCGGACTTCATATGGGAACTGCGGGCGCGGGACTCGCAACCGTGATCGCGCAGCTTGTTTCGGGTTTGCTTTGTATTGTTTATCTGATAAAAAAACATCCAATGCTACATATCAAAAAACAGCATTTCAAGGCAGATATTGCAATGGATCGCCATTTGTTGCGAATCGGCATTCCTATGGCGTTTCTAAACATGGTACTTTCGATCGGCTCGGTAATCGTGCAATTCGTAACTAACGGCTTTGGCGACACCTACGTTTCGGCGCAGGTAACGGGATCAAAGATCGAAAGCTTTCTGACACAGCCTCTGATTTCATTTGGCTCTGCGGTTTCCGTATTTACCGCGCAAAATCACGGTGCGGGTAATTTCAAGCGTGTTCTTGAAGGAAGCCGAAAAACACTCCTTATGTGCTTTGCCTGGTGCGTGATCGCGGCGGCACTTCTCGTATCCCTCGGCAAGCCTCTCATAACGCTCATTGCGGGAGACGACGTATCGGAAACAGTAGTCAAGTATGCATATCAGTACATTCTGATCAACACAGCATTCACATTGATCCTCTCTGCGCTGATCGTCTACAAGAGCATTCTTCAATCTGTTGACAAAACCACTTGGCCGATGATATCCGGATTTACGGAAATTCTCGGACGCGGCGGCGTAGCAGTGCTCGTAGTTATCCTTACGTCGAATACCGTTGTCAGCGAATCTATGGGATTTACTATAGTATGTCTTGCTAATCCAATGGCGTGGCTTTTTGGACTTCTGACAGTTCTTGCAGATTACATAATAACAGCTTCACGATTCAAAAAGCTTACAAAAGAATAAAAATTCAGGGCGACCGATCGGTCGCCCTTTGTAATTATATTCAAATTTTGGGAAGGCTTGCTGCGGCGACGGAAGCGGAAGACTTCAGAGATAAAAAACGATAACCGAGCCAAACAGGCTCGGTTATCGTTTTTTAGTAATGCTGTGAAGGACTTGAACGCTTCACATACGCGGGTTTGATTTATGACAACCTTTCTGCTATGCAACCAATAGAAAGGTAATGCAATCTTTTTACAGAAGCTCCTGCAGGTCGAATTTATACGACGCCTTGAAAGCGCCTCTATGTAACCAAAACTCGCCATACCAATCGTGATCCTTAACATGGAAAGTCATTTCATCCATATCTGTGATCCCGGCTGCACTTGCAACTCTGATGAAGATTCTATGAGTTCCCTGAGAAATCGGGATAACTGTTTCTTTGCCGAGGTTTTCAAGAGTGGCGCATTGCTGACCGTCGATTATGACAGCCGCTTTGCACACGAACAAGTCAACCTTCCGCCTAATACGCAGATAACGAGTGGACGTGGAATCATTAGAACACTGATGTGTTTTCTTGTTGTGATCATCGACATTCGTAGAATCGGCAGGTTGAATATCAAGCTTTTCTCTCAGGCGTTCTATGGAATATGTGATTCCGCAGTTTACGCATACAGCGGTCTGTCCGCCGGAGGTCATTTGCAGTTCACCGCCACATACATCGCAAGTCAATTTCATATGTAGTTCTCCTCCACTCTATAAGACCTTTCAAATTTTGGGAAGGCTTGCGGCTGCGATGGACTGACCTACGCGGCGGCTGCTTTCATCGGGAAGGTGAATGGTGATCTTCTTTGCAAGCTCCGGGAATTCCTCTGCAAGAGCCTTCTGAGCGGTCTTGTAAAGGATGCTTCCGCCCTCACCCGAGGATACGCGTCCCATAAGAAGAACGTGCTTGATATCGTAGAAAATTGCGTAATAAGCAACTGCGTAGCCGAAGTAAGAACCAATGGTCTCGTAGATCTTTGCAGCGCGCTCGTCGCCCTCTGCCATAAGCTTCTGAACTACCTTGAGCTTTTCAGCGGGGGATGCGTTCTCGTCAAGCTCGATTCCTGCTGCGGGAGCAAGCTTGATTACGGAATCCTGCGAGAAATACTTAACGCCGCAACCATAGTCGCCCGACCACTCGTCAACCATTGCGTCCTTGTTGTAGTCAGCGGGAACAAATGCAAGCTCGTTGAGCCAACCGGTAATATTGCCGTTTCCGTCAACATATCCGCCTGCCTCGCTTGTACCCATAGCAACGCCAAGAACGTTGGTATCGTCGAGATCCATTGCGCCCGCGAGAGCCGTAACGTCACCGTCATTAGCTACCTCGATCGGAACGCCGCCAAGCTCCTTGGCGATGTCGGTGTAGATATTCTTAACTACCTTCTCAAATGCCTCGGGATTCTCGTTCTTTACCTTGAGGAAGAGAGAGGATGTCATAATGCGGTTACCAATAACAACGCCTGCGGTGGATACGCCGATAGCGTCAACCTTAGGCATCTTGGAAGCTGCGGTCTTCATAGCCTCCATAATTCCTTCGTAGTGATACTGCGGATCGTTCTGAAGCTTGGGGAACCAAACTACTTCCTCGGAATAAACAGCTTCGCCCTCAACTACCGCGCTTACCTTACGGTCGCTTCCGCCTGCGTCAAAGCCGATACGGCAACCGTCAAGATGACGGCCGACGGGAGATGCGGTCTCTTTTTCTACGGGAGCCTGCTCGAAGGGAACGTTGATAACCTCAAAAGGAGCCTCGTAAACGCCCGACATAAATTCGCTGTCAAACGCGCGGATGCCTCCCTCGGAGTAATCTGCCTTGATCTTGTCGGCAATAACCTTGGAGCCTGCGATGATTATCTTATAACCGCCTTTAATCCAAAGAAGGGTCTTTACAATTCTCTCAACGAATTCGTGGTTCTCTTCATCGTGTCCTGTGCCATCCTTAAATACCTCGATGGTAAATACGGAGGTAAGGCCGTCGTTTCTCTCAAGTCCGATGGTGAGGGGCTGTCCGCCCTCTGCCTTTACTGCAGCTTCAAAATCGCGGTATACAACCGCCATCGGCATAAAACCGGGATCGAGCGGTGCTAAAACTTTAAGCTTCATAGATAGTTTTACCTTTCTTTATTGTTCTGATTATATTGATGTTTTCATCTGCAATGATGATATCCGCATCCTTGCCAGCTTCAAGCGATCCTATGCGGTCATCGCAATGAATTGCACAAGCGGGGTTGAGGGATGCCATTTTGAAGACCTCGTTTACGGGAAGATCGGTATGGTCAAGAACGTTCTTAACCGCGCAGTTGAGCTTGAGAACGCTTCCCGCGATAGTGCCGTCGGCAAGTCTGCACTCGATTCCCTTAAGGAAGATAGGTTGTCCGCCGAGATCATACTCGCCGTCAGGCATTCCGCCCGCGCGGGTACAGTCGGTTATCAGAACCATTTTGTCACCCTTTACTTTAGAGACGATCGAGTAAAGTCCGGGATTGATATGGAAGGTGTCAGCAATCACCTCGACCGAAACATTATCCGATGCAAGTGCCGCACCGACGACGCCGGGATTTCTGTGTGCAAGAGCCGACATAGCGTTGAACAGGTGAGTTGCGTGGCCCACGCCGTCCTTTGCCGCGCTCATCGCTTCCTCGAAGCTCGCGTCGGTATGTCCCATAGAAACCAAAACATTAGTCTCTGCCGCCAGCTTCTTGATGCAAGCATGTCCCTCGTCCATTTCGGGCGCAAGGGTAACCGAGGTGATGATATCAGCGTTTTCAATTATAAAATCCGCATCAGGTTTGAGAATGTTCTCTTCCGCCTGCGCGCCCTTTTTGGAAGGATTGATGAAGGGACCTTCAGCGTGAACACCGATTATTTCTGCACCGCCCCAGGTCTTGCTTTCTTCCTTGAGAGAGCGTACTGCGTTGAGAGCGGCTATTATTTCTTCTTTGGAGACTGTCATCGTGGTGGGAAGGAATGAAGTGACTCCGTTTTTCGCTACGCCGTAAGCCATCTTCTTGATTCCTTCGGGCTTGGCGTCGCAGGTGTCCTCTCCGAGATATCCGTGGATATGGATATCAACGAGTCCGGGGGCGACGTAATTTCCGCCGGCGTCAATGATATTCGCATCTACGGGCAGTTCATCAACTATGCCGCAGATCTTTCCGCTATCGCTGTCAAAAGCAAGAAATTTGCCGCATACGACCGAATCGGGAAGTACTATTTTACCGTTGGTTATGTATGTCAGTGCCAT